>JBLHJW010000032.1:0-3468 GCA_047619465.1 Minisyncoccia bacterium | reverse complement strand
TGGTTATGACACCACAGACGATTTTCTTTTTGTTGGAAGCATTGTGAGTCTTAGAATATTCGATCTTTCTATCGCAACAGCCGCTTCCTCAGAAAACGGCCGCGGCTACATCCACCCACCACTCTGCACATCCACAATCACTCCAAACACAATAACAGCAGGAGAAGAAACAACACTAAGCTGGAACACAACATGGCCTACAGAGAACCAAAACACCTACTACTCTAAAGTTCCAGGAGAAGGACTCTTCTCAAGCAAGGTAAGCTCAATACAAATAAAACCAAAACACACTACAACCTACAGACTAGCTACATTCAACCTATGGGGAGCAAACTTCTGTGAAGCTACAGTAGAAGTACTAGATACCGAAGGAGAAGAAGTAACATCTGAAAGAAATTCTATACTGACAGCTTCAGCTGCAGGGAACTCATTCTTTAGACCAATTATTTCTTTCTTTGCTGGATTGTTTGTGAGGTAGAAAAAGACTTTAAAAAAACACCTGAAAGGGTGTTTTTTTAAAGGTGAATTAATTTAAAAATTCAGATAAGATACCCTGGAGTATTGATTGCATAAAGTCTGTCTTATGATATGATTTTTCAGAATCAAAATGTTCATGAATGAATAAAGATAAAAGATTGGGAGGAAAGGAGGTTTTAAGTAGGTTTATCATAGTTATCATGGCTTTATTAACGCTACTGGTTGTTTCATCTGCTCAAGCTCAGGATTTGAGTGATTGCATAATAATGGAGAGGGGAGATTCCAGCGCTATTATTTCATTGAGAAAAGATTGTTCTTTTGGAAGTGTTGATGTTTATGTAAGTGGTCAATTTGGAATTGTATCTTCAAAGGTTAATGTTACCAAACAATCCAAAGGTAGAATACTCTTTATAGAAAAAGGGTTTAAATTAAACTATCGGCATTTCGCAGATGGTAAACTTACCGAGTATCAAGAGACGTACTAGTAGTACGTCTTTTTTGTTACCTTTGTTTCATTGAGGTTTTGCGCTATTATAGGTCCTATGAAAGGGCATTTACATCCACTTACAGTAGTTATGCAAGACGCAGTAAAGATCTTTGAGGGTCTAGGCTTTGCTGTGGCGTCAGGTCCTGAGATGGATGATAGCTATCACAATTTCGACGCGTTGAACGTCCCTAAAGACCATCCTGCTCGTGATATGCAAGATACTTTGTTTGTTAAGAGAACTCCAGAAGAAGAGGTTGTTATGAGAACTCATACTTCAAACGTTCAGATACACTTTATGGAGGAGCTTGTTGCTAGTGGTGGAGAACCTCCATTTGCTGTTGTTGTACCAGGGAAGGTTTTCCGGAATGAGTCTACTGATGCAACTCATGAAATTCAGTTCCACCAGATTGATGGACTTATGGTTGGGGAGGATATTTCTTTGGCAAATCTAAAAGGGGTTCTGCTGGAATTCTTTAAAAAATACCTTGGGGAAGATATAGACATTCGTCTTCGTCCGGGGTTCTTTCCTTTTGTTGAGCCTGGAGTAGAAGTAGACTTGAAGTTCAATGGTAAATGGCTTGAGGTTTTAGGGGCGGGAATGGTTCACCCAAATGTATTGAAATCTGTTGGAATTGATTCAGATAAGTATCAAGGTTTTGCTTTTGGTATTGGGGTTGATCGACTAGCCATGATGAAATATGACATTCCAGATGTTCGAATGTTTTATAATGGAGACTTAAGAATAGTTGAGCAGTTTTAATCATGAAAATATCACACAAATGGCTAGCTTCATATTTTGAAAAAGAAATTCCATCTGCTGAAAAAGTAGAGGAGCTTTTGTCTATCCGCTCATTTGAACCAGAGGGAATTGAGGAAGTTGCAGGGGAATCAGTTCTTGATTTCGATGTGCTTCCAAACAGAGCGCATGACGCACTTTCTCATAGAGGAATCGCTAGAGAGCTCTCAGCTGTTCTGGGGGAGTCTTTGAAAACTGATAGATACAAAAGGAGAGAGGTGGAGGAAATATCAGATATAGTGTCAGTGGATATTCAAGATACCCACAAAGCTCGACGATACGTTTCTCGAGTAATAAAAAATGTAAATATTGCTGAAACTCCAGACTGGCTAAAGAATCAGCTAGAAGCTATAGGGCAGAAAAGTATTAACAATGTCGTAGACTCTACAAACTATGTGATGTTTGATCTGGGGCAGCCATTGCACGCTTTTGACTTAGATAAAATCTCAGGAGGGATTGTTGTTCGGACAGCTAGTGAAGGGGAGAAGATTACAACACTTACAGGGGAGGAAAAGGAGCTTTCTGCTGATGACCTGGTTATTGCTGATTCAGAATCACCCCTAGCTATTGCTGGGATAAAGGGAGGTAATAAAGCCGAAGTAGACGCTGGTACTGTAAATATAGTTCTAGAGTCTGCAAACTTTGACCCACTGACAACTCGTCAGACTTCACGTCGAGTAGGGATACAAACGGATTCTTCAAAAAGATTTGAGAATGAAACCACTAGAGAGCTTTGCCTGGAAGCAATAGAGAGGGTAACTGATCTGGTTCTGGAGTTTTGTCCAGATGCGAAAATTGGCCCTGTTGTGGACGAGTATCCTAGTCGACAAGAAGCCGTAGAAGTTGAAGTTTCACTAGGGGATATTAATTCACTTATCGGTGTGAATATTTCTACTGAGAATGTTTCGGAAATATTGAATTCACTTGAGCTTTCTCACACAGAATCAGAAGGTTTGTTTACTGTACAGATTCCAGATTTCCGTCTAGACCTACGAATCAAGCAGGATATTATAGAGGAAGTTGCTCGAATGTACGGGTTTGAAAATATCCCAACAAAACTACCAAAAGGTTTTGAAAATCCAAAAATAAATAAAAGTTTTTATTATGCAGGGATTGTTCGTCAAACACTGCTTGAGGTTGGACTATTTGAAGTCTACACTTATGCTCTAACTGCTGAAGGAGAAATAAAAACTATGAACTCTGTCGCTGCAGACAAGAATTACCTACGGGCGGATTTATACAAGGGTATGAGTGATGTTTTGATAAAGAACATGAACAATAGAGATTTGCTTGGAGTAGATGAACTACAGATATTTGAAATAGGAACAGTCTTCAAAAAGTCTGGTGAGTATACAGCTCTCGGGCTTGGTCACTCTCTAATGATTCACAAAAAGGAGAAGGTTAAGAAAAGAGGGGAGGATTTAATAAATGGGTATTTAAAAGAGTTAGAGAGAGTACTGGGTGTAGACCTAGACGGCTACAAAGAGAGGGTGGAAGGTGGCATAGTTCAGATCAATTTTTCAAAACTTCTTGGAGATTTGCCAGATCCTGTAGACGGATATGTATTTGAGATTTCAGAGGGTAATACTAAATTCAAAAACTACTCACTTCTTCCAAGCATGAGTAGGGATGTATCTGTTTGGCTTCCAAGTAAAGAAGCGAGATTTGAGTTAGAAGAAATACTTGCTGGGTCAGAGCTAATGATACG
>JBLHJW010000031.1:0-3545 GCA_047619465.1 Minisyncoccia bacterium | reverse complement strand
CCAGAGACGGTCGTTTTTTCTCTTAATGAAGATGATGAAGTTACTGACAAGCTTCTACTGGAGATTAGAGATAATGGATTTTCTAGAATACCGGTATACAAAGACGATGAAGATAACATAACTGGATTCATCCATGTTCGTGACTTGATTGCCTACAAAGAGAAAACTTTTGAAAAGAGCATAGACAGAAACATGATCACTGTTTCTGAGACGGTAAAGCTTGATGTACTAAAAAATACA
The DNA here is from genome assembly GCA_047619465.1 of Minisyncoccia bacterium. GTDB lineage: Bacteria > Patescibacteriota > Minisyncoccia > Phycocordibacterales > CSBR16-119 > CAYHDV01. The sequence goes on along the minus strand of JBLHJW010000031.1, from coordinate 3,305 downwards.
ATGCTAAAAGAGCATAGGCATATTGTATTTGTTAAGAATGAATTTGGTGCCTTTGTTGGAGTTGTCTCACTTGAAGATATTCTAGAGGAAATCATTGGAAGGGAAATCGTCGATGAGGATGACGAACATGAAGACATGAGAGCTTATGCGAGAGAGCAAGCAAAAAATAAAAGTAGAAGGTAACAAAAGACCGCATTATGCGGTTTTTTTTGTTTTTGTCTTAGAATTATTTCTTCGCTTTCTTCATAACCTTATCTACGATTCCGTACTTCACTGATTCTGCTGAGTCCATCCAGAAGTCTCGGTCTACATCTTTTGCTATTTGATCAAGCTTCTTTCCAGTATTCTCTGCGAGAATTTTATTTAGTCTATCTCGAGTCTTAAGAATGTTCTTCGCTGTTATTTCAATATCTGAAGCCTGTCCTGAAACTCCTCCGAGTGGCTGATGGATCATAACTTCTGAGTTTGGTAGTACAAAACGCTTTCCTTTCTCTCCCGCCGATAGAAGCAAAGCCCCCATAGAAGCTGCCATACCTACACAAACAGTCGCTACCTGTGGTTTAATATGGTTCATTGTGTCCAGTATCGCTAGTCCGGCTGTAACGCTTCCTCCTGGTGAGTTTATATATAAGTAAATATCCTTTTTTGGATCTTCTGATTCTAGGAACAGTAGCTGAGCTACTACTACATTTGCTACATGGTCATCAATTCCTCCTCCTAGGAAGATGATTCGTTCGTTTAAAAGGCGAGAGTATATATCATACGCTCTTTCTCCAAATTGTGACTTTTCTATAACGGTTGGGATTAACATGGGATTTAATGGATTTTATGAATAAATATAACTTTGTAGCTCTAATATAGCAAAAACCCCTAAAAACACTAGTGGATAGGGGCCACCTAAATAGCTTGACAAAATGATATATAGTGTGCTATAATAGATATAAATCAAAAAACAATAAAGTTATGAAAAAAATAATGATCAAATTACCGTTATTACTTGTTCTTTTAATTGCAGCAGCGTCTTTGGAATCGTGTTCCAAGGCTCCGCATATGTATGACAATGGTTGCTATATGGGTTACTGTGATGGAAATCACGAAGATCCATATTACTATCAGGACCCTATCTCACAAGGAGGACAGGGTGGTCAAGGAGGACAACTTGGACCTTGTGAAATTGTCTGTGTTGGAGGTTCTGCCACAGCCTGGTTGACCTCACGACCATCCTCCCACCGAAACATCATGCTGGAAACAAGTGATGGAATTCAGTTCAAAGGGAGCTGTAATGGAAACATGAGACTGTTCAATGACCTCAAGAATGCCTGGGACAATCCCAATGTAGATAATGGAAACATCTCTGTTTCCATCACAGCTACAGGCGTTGATTCCAACCCATATTTCTTGGTTGTTGGCTAGATAATGATAAAAGCAAAGAAAGCCCCGCCTGTTTGGCGGGGTTTTTTACTTGACTAATCAGGGTTTTACTTGTAATATTTTATTAAACTAAAAATTACAGGATATGGGATACAAGGAAATAGATCCAGCTGGTATATTGGGTAAATTAAAGGCAAACATTCAATCGTATCTAAAGAACGAAGAGGAGTTTAATTCAATTAAAATACAAGCAGCAGTAGAAAGGGTAAAAAAAACCATAAAGGAAGACCTTCAAATCTTGAAAGAGTATGAGAAAGTTTACCTGGCTATTTTAAGCAACTCTCAAGATCAAGAAGTCAAAAGATCGATGAAAGTAATTAATAATTATTTTTTGACCAACAAGAGTAAAGAAACTCTACATGGTCTTTCTAAGGCGTTCGATGTTTTAGGTGTCTATTTTATGAAAATGGAAACTAGTATTCTTGTTTCTACTTCTCTATAGAAAAAACCCTGCAGTTAGCAGGGTTTTTATGTGTGTACTAGCTTAACTTTTCTAGAAATTCAAACACCTTTTCATTTCTAAAGTTTACCTCTACATACTGTCTTACCTGCGATTCGTTTGTTTCAGGGTAAGCCTCTTTAACCTTTTTTATCTCAGCGTCAACCATTTCTTTATCTGCCTCGATACCTTCCTCTACTGCCACCTTCTCAATAACAAGTTGAAGTTTGGCTCTCTTGGCTGCTTCCTCTCTCCACTCTTTGCGGAGCTCAGCTTCTGTCTTATTTACATTTTTTAAATAGTCTTCCATCTTTGATCCCATTTTTTCTAAATCATGAGTTAGGCGAGATAGCATGTTCTCTGTTTCAATTTCTATTAAAAGGTCTGGAATGTCTGCTTTCGTTTCTTCAATAATCTTTTCAAGAATTGTCACTCGAACCTTCTCTCTGGCTTGCCGATTTTTGTCTCCAGATATGTTCTCTTTTATCGCTTCTTTTAGAGTCTTAATACTATCAAATGGTCCGAATGATTTTGCCTGGTCGTCTGTGAGTTCTGGCAAGTCTGACTCTTTGATGTTTTCTGGGTTATGGTCTTCGTGGTCTACTCCGTTCTTGTGTGAATCTTGATGTGCACGAGCTTTTCTAACTTGTAGAAGGGCATCATCGACTTCCTTGGACGTAACATCGGATTCTTCTGGAGCAGATTCTCCTTTTGCAATTTTCTTATAATCAGGCAGATTTATTTCTGGCATAACCGTAGTCTTGATAGAGAACCCTAGAGGGTTTCCCTTTGCAAGTTTTGTTAAGGAGACTAGAGGTTGCCCTATGGCATCTATATTTTCATCTTTTAAGATCTTTGGATAACTCTCTGATATGGCCATCTCTGCCATCTCTCTTAGGACCTCTTCTTCTCCAACTTTTGCTTCTATTGCGCTTGCTGGGGCCTTTCCTTTTCGAAATCCGTCAATTTCCACATGCCCCCCAATCCTAGTAATCGCTTTGTCGTAGTAAGCAGCGAAGATATCTGAAGGAATCTCTCCTTTAATTTCTACCATTTTATTCTCTAGTGTTGTTATTTCTGTTTTCATGTTCCAAGTCTACTTATTTATAACTACTTAGTCAATCATACCCCAGGGAATCTTCTCGACCTGCAGGTCTAAACTTAAAAAGCCACCGTTCGGTGGCTTTTTGATTGATTATCTCTAGAATTCTAGAGAGCCTAAGTCTATATCAAGGTCTTCAATATCTATATTTTCTAAATCATTATCCAAATCTAGAATTTCGTCTGACCCTTGAGATTCAGTTGCTGCTTGGATTTCGGGATCAGTATCTAATACCCGGTCTATTTCTGACTGATTAATCTCCTGACCAGCTTGTTTGGCAAAGTATATACCACCCACTATTAGGATTAATACTATTACGATTGAACCTATAAG
>JBLHJW010000030.1:0-6065 GCA_047619465.1 Minisyncoccia bacterium | reverse complement strand
TCGCATTCATAATTATCATTTTTAATATGAGCTTCTGTATCTTCTCGATACAGTTTGTAAAAATCAAATCCAAGTCTATTGGATTTCTTATAAAATAGTTTTGTGTATCCCATTTTTTATTATTTGATTTTTTAATTATTCTGCATGAAATGATTGTATTTGTCAATCAAAGATTTTTATGCTTTAATACCTTCATATGTCAAAAGAAATAGTGCAAATACCCTATCCGACACTTCGAGAAGTTTCAGTAGAGGTTCCAGTAGAAAACATTCAAAGCGATGAAACTCAATCGCTTATTTCTGATATGCGTGAAGCGCTAGAAACTCAAGACGATGGAATAGGTCTTTCTGCTCCACAGGTCGGAGTTACAAAAAGAGTATTCATAGTCTCACACAGGCTATTTGAATCAGACCCAACGTCAGAGGATATGATTTTTGTAAACCCTGTTGTTACTTGGGAGTCTAAAGACACAGACACAGCCGAGGAAGGGTGTCTATCTATCCGCGGTGTTTATGGAAATGTTGAACGCCCATCAAGTGTAAAGATTCAAGCTTATAATGAGGAAGGTACAAATCTAGAGTACGAAGCCAGTGGGATTCTTGCTAGAGTTTTCCAACATGAAATAGATCATTTGGATGGAATACTCTTCATAGACAAAGCTACAGATATAAAAAATGTCCCTTATGAAGGATAGTTTTGTATTCTTCGGAACACCTGAGCCAGCTGTGATAGTTCTAGATCAGCTAGCTAAGGCAAATCTCTTCCCTACACACATTGTTACAAACCCAGACCGCCCTGCAGGACGAGGTCTTGAACTTCAACCGAGCCCAGCGAAAGCCTGGGGCGAGAAAAACAATATTCCAGTCCTCACTCCAGAAAAACTAGACTCAGACTTTGAACAGGAATTAAAGGATATAAATCCAAATGTATGTGTCATTGTAGCCTACGGTAAAATACTAAATAACAATATTTTGAATATTCCCAAAAAAGGTTTTATGAATGTTCACCCATCTCTTCTTCCTCTTCACCGAGGAGCGACACCTATTCAGAGTACTATCCTGGCGGGAGATGCAGAGACGGGTGTAACAGTCATGCAAATAGACGAAAAGATGGACCACGGGCCAATTATCGCTCAAGAACTGATCGAGTTAACAGGCACAGAGACTAGCCCAGACCTTCATCAGAAACTTTTTGAAATAGGCGGACAAATCCTAGCTGAAACACTTCCTGAGTGGCTCGCTGGAAATATAGACCCCCAAGAGCAAGACCATAAACTCGCCTCATATACAAAAAAAATAGAGAAGAAAAATGGTGAACTTTTAGAGTCAGACTCAGACGAAACTAAGTGGCTGAAATATAGAGCGTACTTTGGATGGCCTGGCGTGTTTTACTTTGAAAACAATAAGGTGAATGGCAAAGCCAGAGAGGATGGCCTGGGCCATAAGAGGGTAAAAGTAACCCAAGCAAGCTTTAAAGATGATAAATTCCAAATTGAGAAAATAATTCCAGAGGGAAAAAAAGAGCAAGAATATAAAAAATCCGCTTAAGCGGATTTTTTATATTCTTTTACCAAGGCTTAAATCCTTTGATTCGTTTTTTAATTTTTCTAGCATTTCGAATAAATAGGTTTCGAGATCGGTCTCGTGAATCTCTTACATCTCTGAAGATCTTATCTTTTACAGCATCGATAGATGCATAAAGATCTGATGACTCTTCTTGAGTGTAGAAATCTTCTCCAGAAAATGTCACCCTACACTCTGCTCGGTACAAATGCTCTGAATTATTGTGATGGTTTGTAGTTTTTGCAACCTCAAACTCTATCAAAACATCTGATTCAACTTTAGAAAGAAGTTTACTTAGATTGGTAACTCTGTTTTCTACATAATCCCGAATCGCATCTGTTAAATCCATTCCAGTAGCTTTTAAATTTATTGTTGTATTGTCCATAAGATTTTTGATCATGCTAATAATGCTTCTATTATAACAGACTAGTCTAAATCAACCGAAAGAAGCTTGCTGGGATGATGGTGACCATTTACTATTTTTATCTTTCCTGGAGCCACTTTGTAGTGTTCAGCCAATAGCTCTATCACTCTCCTGTTGGCTAGATTTCGCTCTGCAGGTTCTTTTACTCTAGCCACAAAGGAATTATCACCTTTCTGGGTAAACAGTTCTTTTTTCGATTTTGCAGCAACGATAACCTTGATATACATATGTTGCATTTTACCACTTTTTTGGTAGAATCTTTGAGTGTCATTGTTTGACACAAAAGAAGACCAGATATTCCGGTGTAGCTCAGCTGGTAGAGCAATCGACTGTTAATCGATTTGTCGCAGGTTCGAGTCCTGCCGCCGGAGCAAGCTAGGACTATCCGCTAGTTCTAACACTAAGTTAAAGGGAGAAGCCATAGTAAAACATGGCTTTTTTCTATCCACAGTAGGGTTCTGAAGTAGGAAATTAAGAAATGCTCTTTTTTGCTTTGGTTCAGAACAATTATCAAAAATAGTCTTCGCTCTTCTTGCAAGTGATATTACAGTAGATATAGTAGTCTGATATTCATAGTCAGCTTCTCGATGCCTAGAAAGTTCAACTTCGAGTGTTTGTAGCTTATCTGCATGGTCTTGATGTTTTTTGTCATATATATCCTTAGTAATTCACCACAGCAGACACATCTTTCTTTTGGCCCTTAATATCGGGCACCAGGACGTTGACGTAGAGATCAAAGGACTCGCTTGCTTGTATAACATAGACATCAGGCTCGCCAGTAAGCTCACCATAATACGCTTTTGATATTTCAGGACTAGGGACTTGAGTCAGTCGGCTCTCGGTAACGCGTGGCTGATGCGCCAAAGCTAAAGATGGCAAGATTAAAATTGCGAAAATACTGAGTGATATTACTTTATGCATTTTTTTTATCATAAAATAATTTTACCATTTTTGACCACCAAAGACTAAAAGTACGTAAATTAAAAACTACAGAATAAATTTTCCAAAACAACAAAGTAAGGTAAATTATAGTATTTGATTCAAAGTATTGCTGCGGAGTTTTTCAACATATCTGTAAAACTTATCTCTAACTTCGTCTCCCTTCTTGTTCAGATGTCTATTACCTGGATCATAAATGGATCTACTCTACTTCCCTTTTAATTTTCTTCCAGTTTTGGGTTCTGAACTCTGCATAAATTCATGATAGCCATTTCACTCTTTTATTCAGTTAACTTCTCCAACAATGGGAGCAATAGTTGTTATTTCATAACACCATACTAAAAACTTTATTTGAATGGTTCGAAACTTGTCTAGCTGATGAACCAACGAACATACCTAGCAATGTTCGTGTTTCTGTTATACTTCTTAAATGAAATACAAAATATTCTTTGCGGTGATAATAATATTTATAGTTCTCGTCGCTCTTGGAGATGAAAAAGAAACATCTTTTAGTAATATTCAAAATCCAGCACTAGTTGGTTGGACTGAATATGAAAGTAATCCAGTTATAAAATATGGAGACACACTGAAATCCATGTTATGGAATGATCCTTCGGTCTTAAAAGAAAATGGATTATATAAGATGTGGCTTAGTGCTGGTGATCCATTTTCTGGCAATATAACTGTATCGATTTACTATGCGGAATCAAGCGACGGTATTAAATGGGATATTCAAGAAAAGCCAATCATGGTGCCCAGTGAAGGAGGTTGGGATAGTCAAAGTGTAGAGACGCCATCTGTAATAAAGGTTGGTAGTACATATCATATGTACTACACAGGTTATAACACTGATTTCTCTGAAGCTCGGTACAGTATCGGGCATGCCACTTCCAAAGATGGCATATCATGGAGTAAAGACCTTAACAATCCAATAATCACCCCACATGAGAATCCTCTTAAATGGGGATTCTATACCACAGCAGAGCCTGGAGTCGTTTATCACAAAGGGACTTTCTTCCTATATTATGCGAGTGCTAAGTCAAATTACCCTGATCCAGGGTCCCCTTTTGGGATTCTCCTTGCAACATCTAAAGATGGTAGTAGCTTTACAAAAAAGGGTGCTGTTCACACATTAACCTCATCGTATGATAGTTCAAAATATAGAGGGTACTCAACTCCAATGGTCTATGTAAAGGATGAAGTTTTTTATATGTACCATGATGTAGTCTATGATCCTGACGGGTTTGATCAGGTGGCCATTTCATCTGCAAAGAGCTCAGATGGGAAAAATTTTGTAGAAACAGAGGTAAATATTTTTACAATAAACGGAGGGGACTGGAAAGATTATTCGACACTTGGACCAACTGCCATATATGATGAAGGTAAGGTAAAAATTTGGTTTGCTGGTCAGAAAAATGCTCCAGGTAAAGGGTTTGACTTTGGTATAGGGTATGCAGAAAAGGAATAACCCCACATGGTATCTTTAAGGAGTATTATTTAACATAGATAAATGGGGTCAGCCACCAACTTAGTAATGACGCTCCTCGCTGGTTATTAAACCCTTTATATAAGAGTTTTTTATATGAGGAGGACATGGGTGATATTTTTTGATATGCTTTACATATGAAAATTTTCAAAAATGGTAAAATTCATTCAATCATAGGTGCGGTTGGAGGAATGTTGATCGGTATTAGTCAAAATAGTTATGGTCTTGGTATAGCACTTGCTCTCGCGTTAGGAACAGCTATATATATCAAACAAGAAAAATAAAAAGAATGTTACTAAAAAAGATAAAGAGAAAGAAGTCTAAAGATTTAGTGCGCTACTAAATAAGTTCTAGCTCTGCGAGCTAAAAATAGAGCGCTCGAAACTATTCGAGAGGGTGGTTTTTGGTTATGATACAATGCTAATTATGAAAGCATATATTTGTGAAAAATATGGACCACCAGAAGTACTAAAACTTGTCGAAATTGGTAAACCTCACCCGAAGAAGAATGAGGTTCTAATAAAGGTAAAGGCGACTGCTGTAAATTCTGGCGACGTTAGACTCAGAGCTTTGCGAGTCGATGATGGAGCTCTTGGTTTTATTGTAGAGATTATAATGAGAATTATTATTGGTTTTCGCGGGCCACGAAAGAAGGTTCTTGGATCGGTACTTTCTGGTGTAATTGTAGAAATTGGAGATGAAGTTAATAAGTTTAAGGTTGGAGACGAAATATTTGCCATGACAGGGATGAATTTTGGTGGCTTCGCAGAATACGCAACCCTGTCGCAGGATAAAGGTATATCTCTAAAACCGAAAAAAGCTAGTTTTGAAGATGCCTCAGCGATTGCTTTTGGAGGAACAACAGCATTGTATTTTTTACATAAAGCTGGGATAGCAAAATCTAAAAAGGTTTTAATCTATGGGTCAACAGGTGCGGTAGGAACATCGGCAGTTCAGATTGCAAAGTCAGAAGGAGCACATGTAACTGCAGTGTCAGGACCAGATGGTATAGAGCTGACAAAGTCCCTTGGGGCAGATAAGGTCTATAACTACAAAGAACAAGATATTTCGGAGCTAGGCGAACAATTTGATATTATATTCGATGCTGTTGGTAAATTACCTAGGAAAAGATGTAAAAACATATTAAAAGATGGGGGTTCATACGTAACTGTTGGAGGTCTTGATGTGGCGAGTGAAGCACAGTCAAGCATGCAGCAACTTGCTAAAATGTTTGATGAGGGTGAATTGGTATCTGTTATTGATAAAACCTTTTTATTCAACGGCATGGTTGAAGCCCATCGATATGTAGATGCGGGGCAGAAAAAAGGTAATGTAGTTGTTACTGTTGGTGAGTAACAATCAAGTGTTCCTCTGTCTCCACTAAACAGTTTCGAACGTACTCAATAGATCGAAGCAACAAGTATTATTGCATAGCACGGTATTAAAACTTTTTTATAAAGGTTTTATATAGTCAATATAGGGTGACAGTTTCTGATATACTTTATATATGGAATATAAAAACTATAAATGTGCAAAGTGTGAGTCTCAAGAATTTGACTCAGGTCAATTACGTGCTGCTGGAGGTTTTTGGACAAAGCTATTTAATATACAGAATTTAACATTCGTTACTCTTTCATGTAAGAAGTGTGGTTAT
>JBLHJW010000029.1:0-6865 GCA_047619465.1 Minisyncoccia bacterium | reverse complement strand
TAGCAAATAATATGACCAAAACCAGGACTATATATTTAAGACCGAAAAGGAAACGACTGCTCAGACTCAATCAAACCCTCTTCATCAGTTAAAATTTCATCTATAATTGATTCATTCCAGGCAAGTTCAACAAAATTTCGATCATAAATAACACCTCTATCAGAAAAAAGAATCTGCCGTGACAAACTATTGTTCAGGCTCCTAGATAAAAATGACTCACCATCTCTTATTTGCAAAGCATGAAGTTTAATTGTGAACACAAGACTAACGATGAAAAAAGCCCCGAATAGAAAATATACGGAATTTTTTGAAATTGGCCTCTCTATCTTACCTTCTAATTGTTGAGTGTCTAGAGAAGATAGATTTTGAGAGTCCAAGAATATATCATCAGGATCTATCTCTCCATAGAATTTCTTTTTTTTCTTAAATGGATTAAGCATATTTCCGTAAATATGGACGAATAAAGTAAAACAAGAAGAAAACTACAATAGAACCAAAAAAGACAACAGGAACATCCGAACCAGAAGAAGCTGTAAAATACAGACTGTCATATATCAAACCGATAAGGATGCCTTCATAGTAATTATCGAAATAGAAAAAACCAGCAATCGCAGCAGCGACTGTTAGATACCAGGGTAGGAAAAATAGGGCAAAAAGCGCCCCTGTAAACAACAGTGTTCTTTTCATATTCGTATTATACTAGACTTCTGTGTAGATTAGAAATTAATTTATTTTAATCGTAATAAGACCTCCTAATTAGAATTTGTCTAATAATCAATGTTATAATCAATAAAATAGAAACATAGAAGATTATTTTTGAGCCTGTTATGAAAATCAACGCAGATAGAAGCCAAATCAACATAACTAAAGCTATTTTTTTTGCATTATACGAAAATTCTGAGTCTTCATTGTTTCCCTCTCCCGCCAGCAAAACAGCCTTACTCTCTTCCGCTTGATTCTTCTTATCTTGCAAAAAATCGGACGAAGCCTCTCTTCCACCCTCGGCAATTTCAAAACCATCTTCAGCCAGGTCTGAAGCGATAACTCCTGCTTCACCCGCAAGGTCTTTAAAACCATTTTCTCCGGTTGTTCCACCTTCTAGGTTAGAATTATTTTCCTGAGTACTTGGAATTACAGGTTTCTTAACTTTAAAGCGAAGCTTTTTTGTTTCTTCTGGTGCCCCATTACTTTTTACAAATCTAGCAAAGATAACCCTGTCTCCTTGTGTAGCCTCCCAGGAAAGAGGCACTAGTTTTGCAGAGTTTGAACTTACGGTTATGGAAACTTCTCCTAGGAGTAAATCATCGTCGTAATAGTTCACAGTTCCCTGAAGGTTAATATCTTCACTGTTAAAGATGGTTACAAAAATATCCACAACATCACCATGCTGTGGAGATTCATCAGAAATCCAAATAGCATCTGGAACAAATCCATTCCCAAGAGCTAGGCTGGGGGTCAAAAACAGAAGCATTGTAATAAACTTCTTCATGTAGTTATTGTACTTAAAAAACAAATATAAGAAACAGGACAGCTGTGGTAAACGCAAGCAAGCCATTTGCAATGACTCCGCCAACAGTTCCAAGGAGTGATAATCCTGCAGTGCGCATAGACTGTTTTGGAAGCTTCTTAATTATAAGCTCAGAAGAAAAAACAAAGACCGGAATAGCAATAAAAGCTCCAAACGGTGGGAAAAATATAGATCCAAAAATTCCTCCAAATATTCCAGCCATTACAGACCAGCGGTGTGCACCTCCGAGACGCGCTCCCACAGCTCCAGCGCTATAATCAACAAGTATTGATAAAAAAGCAACCCCACCAAAAACTATCAACTCTCCACCAGATACAACAGAAAATGAAGTCAATATTGAAAAAATAAGTATCAAGATAAATTGAGCAGGAACAATAGGCAAAATAGGAATAACTGTAAGGACAGCCATTCCAAAAAGTACTATAGATAGTGCGATTAATCCTGCCGTTGCCATATCTTACTGGTATTTTTTAAAGGCTTCTAAATACTCTACCTCGGACCAAGAATTCGGAACTTTAAAAATCATCTCACCATCCTTAATGAATACTTTGGTGTGTTGATACAGAACACCAAATTCAGCTGCTAGATCATCTTCAAAGTTACTCGTATCTCTGTCGTTGTAGTTTACTCGGAAACCAACAATGTTGTCTCCTGTATAAGCATCGAAAGCTGGCTCGGTGGCATCTCTAAGCTCTCTCTTACATGTTGGACACCATTTTGCAAAGAAGTACAGGAAGATGGTCTTGTCAGACTCTAAAGCTTCTTCGTAGTCAGCCTGATTAAAATCAATAAATGGTGATCCATTTATTGCTATAATATCTCCTTCGTACAATCCTTCTGATTGCGAAACAGAAGGTTCTTCCTGTGGAATATTAAGTACATTAAGTGTGAATTCTCCATCTATACCATTTACAGAAACTGTATACGTTCCTTGTGGCAACCCATACACATCCAACGACACTCTCTCTTCAAACTGTGGTGCATTATCTGTACATATTTGATCTGGACCTGGAGCAAAAGCGGCTAGTTCAATCGCAAAGTTCTGCCCTTCATGAGAAACTGTATGATCACCAAGTCTCCAGCATCCGTTTGTGAATTCCCCTTTAGCAAGAACATTGATTTGTACTGGAAATGATTCCAAGATAATAACCTCCATCGATGAAACTGGGGCTAATGATTCGATCATGTTACTGGGTTCTTTGTTGCTGGTAAAAAGATACACGGAGAGCGCAACCACAACGATAAAAAGTATTCCTGTAATTAATTTGAATGTTGATTGTTTTTCCATATATTTAATTGTACTACAGGTGTGGACTACCTCAAATTAATCAGTGTTTATGAGTTATACTATATTTGCATGGATTTATCTGAAATAATTAAGTCTATTGGAAGTCTTTCTTACTGGGGAATCGCAGTCATTGGACTTGTAGCAAACGCCTTTCCTTTAGCCCCAGAAGAAATAACGCTTCTTGTAATAGGATACTTAACAGGAACTGGTGCTTTCAACATCTGGATCACAGCTCCGATAATGATTGGAGGTATGTTTGTATCTGACATCATTCTGTTCACTCTCGCCAGACGTGGGAACAGACTTCTAAAAAGATTTAAAGAAAAAATAAGTAAACATCGACACCTTAGAGATGACAGTTGGGTAAAAAAACATATAAAGAAGATAATCTTCATATCAAGATTTGTTATTTATTTTAGATTTATGGGACCTGTTCTTGCTGGGTCCGTCAGGGCTCCCTGGAAAACGTTTCTATTCTATGATTTCATTGCTCTGTGCGTGTACGTACCAACAGTGCTCTTTGCGGGAAACTATTTCCAAAACCATTTATCTGCTATCGCTCAAGGAGTAGCTGATTTTAAAAACTATTTTCTTTTTATAATAGGGGTCATACTCTTTATAATATTTATGAAACTTCTCAGCAAGAACTTCCTACAAAAGATCACAAAAGTTGTAACAGACTATGTCCCAACAATCATCCCAGGTCTGTCCAAAAAAGATAAGGACTAAAAAAAGCCGCGCAATTGCGCGGTTTTTTAATGCAATCTGTGCCAAAATATTTACACTTGTCAGGAGTAGCGACTTGTTGTAGTATCTCAATAAACAAATCAAAATAAAATATGAGTAGAGCTCTTTTAACTAATTTTCCATCGTCTTCTGTTTTTGCTGTAATAGTAAAAATAATTTCAATTTACTTTGTGATTCAATTTTTTCATCATACCTTTGAGTGGCATGTTGTCGTACCGAGATTTGAGATATTCTCTCTCATTGCAGGACTTGCTATTGTATCCACCTTGTATCAGAAGCTTTATTTCTCCAGAAATTTAAAGAAGATACTCACCCTAGCTCTATGGTGGTCAGTGGCTATAGATTTTTTTTCTTCTGCGATTCTGTTCATCCGAGTGAAAGAGCTTGGTGAAAAGGTTTCAGATCCTGTTTCGTCTATAGCAATATCCCTAGTTACTGTCTACATAGTTAGACTTCTAATCTACCTATTTAAAAGAGCGAAGAAATCTATACAGTACAGAATAGAGGTCCCAAGAAGTTAGATTTACATATGCCAGTCAATTTTGACTGGCATATTTTTATAATTGACAACAAAGACCTGAGGAAAAAGGCCCAAGAGATTTAAATGAGAGGAATATCTATTAACTATAAGCTTATAGATCTTGCGAAGATTATGTTTAATCTTCGCTACCCACATCACAAACCAGCGACAGAATTCTGTCACAGTTACACATGCTAATCAAAAAGCCCCGCCATTCGGCGGGGCTTTTTTAATTAAAATGAGTCAGTCTTTGTCTGAAAGAGGATGTCCTGGGATATTCCTCAATATTTTTTTAACCACTAATTCACTATGAGGATTTTTATTTTCCATCTTCTCTATATCTTCAAATGTTTTGAATTCAAACTTCTGACCCTCGAGTACTTGTATCGGACATTTGTCATAGATGTGCTTGTATATATATTTATCAATGACTCTACCGTCTTCTGTGGTGTACTTCCCAAGAGACACAAATTCTGGATTACACGAACACCCTGTCTCCTCTTTGAATTCTCTCTTGATAGCTTCGTCAGGGGTCTCTCCCTCCTCTACTGAACCACCAGGAAGCCCCCAACAACCCTTGAAGCTATGTTCTCCCTCTTTATCTCGTAGTTGCATCAGAATTCTATTCTGATCATCTAAGACGACTATATCTGCAGAAGCTTTTGTTGTGTCACTTTTTCCCATTTTAATTATTAACAAGTAGTAGAACTTACAATACTAGCCACAACTTCCAAAATATCTTTATCAAAAACGTCTGGTAGAATAGCGTCTTTTGTTGGTTCTGTGTGACTAGACAAAGCCTTTGCTACTTTTATAAAAGTATCTGTAGTGAACTGACATCGAGACCCTTCTAGTGCACCTTTCATAAGTCCAGGATAGACCAGTGCGTTGTTTAGCTGGTTTGGATAGTCACTGCGTCCAGTAGCCACGATAAATGCTCCAGAACTTTTTGCCAGCTCTGGATCTATCTCTGGAGTTGGATTTGATAGCGCAAATACAATTGGATCCTTTTTCATTGAAGTTACCATCGGACCTGTAACTGTATTCCCTACTGAAACTCCCACAAATACATCTGCATCATGGAGAGCTTCTACGAGGGATCCAGAAATATTATGAGTATTTGTAAATTCCAATAGATCTTTCTTTGTGTCATTTAAGTCTGTCCGGTCTTTAGAAATAATCCCTCGACTGTCTGCAACTATAACGTTTGTAAAGTTGTCAGCATGGAGAATTTTAGCTATCGCCACTCCTGCAGCTCCGGCTCCAGCGATAACAATTTTCACATCTCTATCAGACTCTTGAGAGTTACTACGTAGTTTCAGAGCGTTTATCAGTCCAGCCAGTACTACCATAGCTATCCCATGCTGATCATCATGAATCACCGGAATATCCAGTTCTTCTTTAAGCCTATTCTCTATCTCAAAACATCTTGGAGCAGATATGTCTTCGAGTATAATTCCACCAAACCCAGGTGCAATATTTTTCACTATTGAAATTATCTCTTCGGTATCCTGAGTTTGGAGAACAATTGGTACACCGTTTACTCCAGAGAAGTCTTTTAGAATAAGAGCCTTTCCCTCCATCACAGGAAGAGCTGCTTCTGGACCTATATTCCCTAGACCAAGAACAGCTGACCCATCACTGACGATAGCAATAGTATTTGCCTTCCCTGTAAACTCGTAAACTCTCGACTTGTCTTCTGCGATCAGCGAGCTGATGTGGGCCACACCTGGAGTGTAGACTACAGCCAAGTCTTCTTTGTTTTTTACCTCTGTTTTTATTTCAGTTCCGATTTTTCCCCGTAGTTCTCGGTGGAGCTTCTCTGATCTTTCGTTAATATTCATGAGATGTATTGTACACCTAATTGGTGGAAATTAAAAAATGCCTCGATTGAGGCATTTTGTATTATTTATTATCTGTCCATTCCTTTTCTAATTCACTCAGCCTCTCCAAAAGTAGAGGATGAGTTACTTGATTACGAGACCTCGCGTGTGAGAGGAACTCATGGAAAAGTGGAATCTTTTGAGCTTCTTCATACTCCAAAGCTTTTTCTATTGCTTGATACTTATCCAACTGTCTAGCAAAACTTGCAGCTGGATCATCAGAATCCTCAAATCGTAACCATAGTGACAAAATTACCTTTCCTTTTTCACCAAGAGGTTTGCATATTGAATTCATTGCGTTTTCCTCACGAATCCTTTTATCAGCTTTCAACTCCTTTTCTGTCTCTTCTGTTTCTGAGACAGTCACCTCATCACCTTCTTTTGATTCTGGCCAATCATGAATTTCTAACATATCAAGAAGGCCATTTTTTTCCTCAAATGACATAAGGTCAAAGAATCCAAATCCTAACTCTCGCAAAGAAATAGTATGATCTTGCACTGATTCTGGATCTTGCACATTTCTTCTTTTCCAGCCCTCACGAGGCAGTTCAGCTAGAGCTGTCCAGGTTTGAGGTGAAAGATGTGCATACTTTAGCTGTGGTATTTTGGAATTGCTGGTTGTTGTGTTTCCCATATTAGTTTTATTTTGTTCCTTTAATTCTGATACTAACTGATTATATATATCTCGTCAATTCAAACAGCTCAATACGTGTTGAGCTGTTTAGATATTTTCTCTATGAAATCTTCTTCGACAAACCCTTCCAATCAGGAATAGTCTTTTCAACTAAAGCCCAAAAATTCACTCCATGATTCATCTCCTTTAAATGACACAGCTCATGAACAATCAAATAATCCTGCAATGCAGGCTCCATAAATATTATCTTGTAATTAAAATTCAA
>JBLHJW010000028.1:0-7114 GCA_047619465.1 Minisyncoccia bacterium | reverse complement strand
GAGGAACAAGGGTTAATTTTATGCTTGAGAATTTTTCCAGAACAGAAGGGTCTTATGTGACTTTTGGTAATCCATATAAGCTTGGTTTCTATGACGGAGAATGTCATGAGATAGAAGGTTTGACTTATGATATAGAAAGCAATCCAGGTCTTGCTATTGGCTATGCTGAGTGTGTTGCACCAGGTATGACACAGCAGTTTGTGTTATTCCAACAGGGAGAAGAGGTTGTAGCAAAAATCAGAAGAATGTATGAAAAAATTGAAGGATACACCGAACCGGAATTTATTACTCTATACACTGTAAATTTGACAGAGATAGTTAAGTAGAGATTCAGAAAATAAACAGAAAACGGCTCAGCTCACGCTGAGCCGTTTGTGTTATTATGTTTATATGAAAGAAAAGCAGAAGGTCGCAATTTTTGATATAGACGGAACCATCTTTCGATCGAGTCTTCTAATTGAGCTCGTGGAGGTTCTTCTAGATAAGAAACTTTTTCCAGAGGAGGCCAGGGCAGAGTTTCTTGCCGAGGAAAACTTGTGGCTTGATAGAAAAGATTCTTATGAGGAATATATAACGGCAGTAGTTCGTGTCTTTGTAAAATATATCAAGGGAATCCACTACGGAGACCTTGTAGAAGCATCTAATCTAGTGTTCGAGAATCACAAAGACAGAGTGTACGTTTATACGCGAGACCTGGTAAAAGATTTAAAAAGCAAAGGATATTTCCTGTTGGCAATCTCTCAATCTCCAAAAACAACTATAGATCCATTTGCAAAATATCTTGGCTTTGACAAAGTTTACGGTAGAGGTTATGAAATAGGACCAAACGACCAGTTCACTGGTGAAGTTATGGATGTAAATATAATTGAAAACAAGGCAAATATTGTAAAGAGAGCGGTTGAAAAGGCTGATCTAACTCTGGAGGGCTCAATCGCTGTAGGGGACACAGAGGGAGATATAAGCATGCTAGAGATGGTAGAGAACCCAATAGCATTTAATCCAAATAAAAACTTGTACAGATATGCAAAGCGTGCAGACTGGAAAGTTGTCGTTGAAAGAAAAGACGTCGTGTACGATATATAATAGTTTGACTTATTGTATTTATTTTGGTATAAATTATTAAAATAAATTATAGTAAATGGAGAAAACAATTACAGATTTTTCAGAAATTTCATTTTATGCAATTCTTATTGGAGTAGTGGTCTTTACACTTTGTCTCAGGCTATGTTTCGCTTTATGGCTTAGAAAGCTTGAAAGAGACAAAGACAGACTAAAAAATGATTTCACAAAGGATTATTGGAATGTTGACTCCTATATCAATGAAATCAAAAAGTTTAAGTTCTATCACTCTAAATATCGAAGTCTTATTGGAGAGTTTAAAAAGGAATCAGGAAAAGAAAAGAAAGACAGAGTTCAAGACTTGATTGCACCTGTAATAGGAACCTAGAAGAATTTAAAAGGCCGCAGAATTCTGTGGCCTTTTTTGCTGCTTCTTGACTAATCTACTGTTATTTGATATAAAATGGTAAATTAAACACACAGAATAAATGACAAAGATCCTGATAAATATTATTCTAGGAACCATTTTTACAATAATTATTGTCCGTTCAATTCTGAGACTTCACTTTAGATGGAGACTAAACACTCTAGAGCAAAAAATTAAAAGTGTACGAGATATTGAAACACAAGATTCTGCTAGCACAAATGTTAGCTGGATAGATAAGCACAAAAAAGCAAAACTTAAGCTTTTGACATTGTCTGTTTCCGTTTGTAAACTACGTAGCGACTATGCTTATGTAAGTTTGTTTATTGGTGTCTTTAAAAATAGATCAACTAACAGAAATCGAATAGACGAAATTCACATAACTGTACAAGAAGAAATAAAAAGATGTAAGGAAGTCATTAATCAAAAAAAATAAAGTAATTATAGAGCTGCACCATTTAGGATGCAGCTTTTTTAATCATCCTGCTGTGGCTTCTCCAATGTGACAGGATCAATCTCAATTGACTCTCCTGTTATCCTCATTACATCCTTGTCCACTTTTTTCAGCTCTTTGTGTGCGGTATTGTAGTGGTTGACTGTTGTTCCAAGCGAGGCTCCAAGTTTGCTCATGTACGTTTCGTACTTGCCAATATGTGTCCCAAGCTCTCCAACTCTTTTAATGATGTCTTTTGCCGAGTCTTCAATCTGCATTGCCTTTAGACCTTGAAGTACTGTCTGAAGATAGGCAAGAAACGAAGTGGGAGATACTATTATAACCTTGTGTTTTGATGCGGCTCTCTGTATTAGATTTTCTGTGTCCTCGCTAGTTACTGCTCCGATCTTGTTTATCAAGAGGTCATAGTAGATTGCTTCATGAGGAATGAACATGAATGCAAATTCCATAGTATTTTCTGATGGTTTAATATATTTAGCCGTCTCAGTAATTCGAAGTTTCAAGTCGTTCACAAATACTTTTTCTAATCGTAGTTTCTCTGCTGGATCATTTGTCTCTACAATACGATTGTAGTTGTCCAAAGAAAACTTAGAGTCAATTGGTATTACTTTATCTTTTACAAAGACTGCTGCATCTACTATATTCCCATCCTTGAAAGAATACTGCATTTGGTATGATCCAGGCGGCATAACATTTTTTAGAAGCGTCTCGAGATAGTATTCTCCCAAAATTCCTCGCTGCTTTGGATTCTTTAGAATATCTTGGAGACTTTTCAGTTGATCAGCAAAACCCACAACCTGTTTGTTTGTTTCGTCTAGTTTTGTTAGTCGTTCTGTCACATCTCGGATTATATTTATTGACTCTGTAGACTGGTGTTTTAGAGACTCATGCATTTTCTGAGCTGACTCTCCTAGTTTTTCTTGGAGCGATTCCTTTAGTTCAGACTGATTTCTAGTCAGCTCATTTAGCTGTTGAAGTAGAAGGGAAGAAGCCTCGTTGTCTTGTTTCTCTTGGGGACGCAAAAGAATCCAAAGTAGAAGCCCAGCGATAACCACCAAAAATATTATTATTATTATTTCCATGAGGTTATTTTAGCATAGGATTTTCAAGAGACTTAAACTTGACAAAATAAAAATATAATTTAGTATCTAGAAAAATAAAAACAGTGCCTAATAAAAAACCATGACTGAAATCGAAACTATCGATTGGAACAAGAAAAGAAAAATAGCTTTTCAAAGATTGAGGATTCTGACCCCTAATGCAAAAAATAAACCAGAGTTTGGATTAATTCCGTTTATTGATGTATCAAGAAAAGACTGGGATTTATTTTCGCCTTTGATTAAAAATGCAGGAGCTAGAACAATGCTTTCTTCTCCAGGAACGAGCAGTGAAGAAGTGGCAAATAGAAATATGCTTTCTGCTGCTGTGGTTGTTCTCTTTCATCATTTCCCGGGATCTTTGAATAATGATCTAAAAGATTCATTGAAAGACGCATCAAAAAGACTCGGTGTTACAATACAAAATTTCTGCAATTTTTGCATGATTGAGTTAATTGCAAGTTATCCATTTGATATTGACGCTTATCAGCAAAAAATTGGAAATTATTTGACTGATGAGTTTGGCTATCCAATTATCTCTCAGAGGGATAAAATAGATAATGTTAATCTTGCTTTCGGTGGGACAACAATCCACGTTGACACAAGGGTATAAAACAAGTAAAAAGGCGCTCTTTGGAGCGCCTTTTTTATATTTTTAAATTAAGATCAGTTCAGAGTTATATAACGAAACGTCCCAGTGAAGACAGTGTGCTAAACGAGATTGTGAGTATTTCTTTACCCAGCTATAACTTTATAAACATACTCTCTTGTTTGATATTCATAAGAGCTCCGTATACAGAAAATATATTCAGTGATAAAAGGAGGGAAGCTACTATTTGTAATTAATCCTTTAGGGCTCGTGTTACTTCTTACTTTCCTAACTATCGCTTTATACATATGTTCGCTTTGCTTGCTATGTATAAGAGCTCCGCATAAGGAAAGTATAATCACTATCGCTTCTTACTTTCCTAACTATCGCTTTATACATATGTTCGCTTTGCTTGCTATGTATAAGAGCTCCGCATAAGGAAAGTATAATCACTATCGCTTCTTACTTTCCTAACCAATGTTCAAGAGTGTAGACCCAGTCTTCATCTCGCTGGTCGTCTGCAAGTTTCTGTTTCAGTAGCCACTCCAGATATCCGCGGTCTTTTTTGCTCACTTCTTCTAGCGAAGAATTCTTATGCTTTCCAAACTGAAAGAAATGGATCATTGATGGACGGGAAGATATGTCTACCATGGCGTCCACTGCGAGATCTGACGAAATGTTTTCTTTCTCCATTATTTTCTTCAAGAGTCTCCAGAATAGTTGCTCAAGTACAAGAATGTCTCCAAAGGCATCATGTGCAACAGCCTCTATTTCAATTCCTAGGAAGTAACGGAGGTACTGCATGGCATAGCTTTCTATTTTCCCTTGAGGGTCTAGGAAACGAGCAATTTTTAATGTGTCGATAACTGGGCCAACAGTCAGCCCTTCTTTTTCTACCATTCCAACATCGAACTTTGCGTTGTGGGCGATAAATATTTCACCATTTGAAAATCTTGATTCTAGATCTGTGTAAGTAGGGCTTCCTTGAAAAACAGGTTTCCCTTCAAGCATCTTTTCTGTCATATGGTGAACAGCCATAGCTCCTATTTTGATGGGCATTCCAGGACTGAATAGCTCATTAACATCAGATGAATCGTCTGTAGTCCGATAGGCTACTTGGATGATCTTGTCTTCTGGTAAGTTTCCCGTTGTTTCTGTATCTATAAATATAAGTATTTTTGAATTTTTATCCATGAAGACATTATAGCAGAAGTGAGCTATACTAGTATTATGTCACTACAAGTAGAAATAAAAGAAAGTTTAAAGGAATCAATGAAGGCAAAAGACTCCGTGCGACTATCTGTTGTACGAAACATATTGACATCTATCACAAACGAACTTGTCTCTAAGGGTAAAACTCCCCAAGATAGTTTAGGAGACGATGATGTGCTGACTGTAATAAAACGCCTTTCAAAGCAACGAAAAGATTCGATTGATCAATTCGAAAAAGGTGGCCGACCAGAACTTGCTGAGGTAGAGAAGGTAGAGCTAGCTATCCTAGAAAAATATCTTCCAGAGCTTATGAGTCAGGAGAACATTAGACCAATAGCTGAGGCAAAGAAAATTGAACTTGGAATTGATGACCCAGCAAAAAAAGGACAGCTTATGGGTGCTGTAATGAAAGAGTTGGCAGGCAGGGCAGACGGAACTGATGTAAAAGCTGTTGTCGATTTACTTTTTAACTAGCACACCACGAAATAAAAATACAAGAGCATTCGGGAATAATCTAATCTCATATAATTTCGTCGCTCAGACGATATGTGAGTAGGACCCCCAATCGCTCTTCACTAAAAATTATGAAAATAATAATTAAATGGCTAATACTTTCGCTTTCTGTTTTTGCCGCAGGGTATTTTATTGCCGGAGTTGTAGTCGCTGACTACTGGGTAGCGCTTCTAGCTGGGGCAATTCTTCTTTTTATAAATGTTCTTATAAAGCCAATTGTAAAAATATTAACCCTGCCACTTTCCGTGATAACTTTTGGATTATTTGGATTTATTTTGAATGCTCTTTTCTTCCTTTTCGTCTCACAACTCATAGGAGGGTTTACTGTGATAGGTTTTGTTCCAGCCTTGTTTGGTTCAATTCTTGTCTCTGTTTTAGTTTGGTTGTCAGATAAGATACTAAAGTAATTATAAAATAAATATAAGAGCACTCGTAAATCTCGTCTCATATAATGCCGTCACTCAGACGCAATGTGAGCAAGCTCCCAAGCGCTCTTCGCTAGACACTATGAAAATTCCAGGATCATCATTTTTTAAGACAAAGAAACTAATAGTTACTCACGATAGTAACTTTCATACTGACGACGTATTTGCGGCGGCGACACTTTCTCTGTATTTTGAAAAAACAGATCAGCCTTTTATTATTCGAAGATCACGAGATAAAAGCGACATAGAAAAAGCTGATATTGTTTTCGATGTTGGTTTTGTTTACGATGCGGAGAGGGGAAGATTTGATCATCATCAGTCAGAAGGCGCTGGTATTCGTGAGAACGGCGTTCCTTATGCGGCTTTTGGTCTAATTTGGAAACATTTTGGATTGGCTCTTTTAGATCAAAATAAAAATATATGGAAAGCTGTTGATGACCAACTTGCAACTCCAATAGATGCACCAGACAATGGTTTCTCACTTACAGAGCTAGTTATTCCAAACATACAGCCATTTTACCTTGGTGATGTTATATCTGTTCTTTTTTCAAAAGGCCAGGACCCTGATAAGGAATTCTTCCAAGCTGTTATTTTCGCCAAAAAACTAATGACAGAATTTATTGAAAGAATTAAAGCCGGAGAAGAAGTTAAGGATAGAATACTAGATGAATACGAATCTTCGAATGATAAAAAAATAGTAGTTGCAGGCTTTCCAACAACAAGACAGATGATGTGGGTGGCATTAAAAGAGAAAACGGACGTACTATTTGGAGTCTTTCAAAGCAAAACAAACAGCGATTGGAATATTGTGGCTATGAGAAAAACACTGAACTCTTTTGGTAACAGGAAGGATATGCCAGAATCCTGGGGAGGCCTACAGGAAGTGGATTTGCAAAAAGTCACAGGTGTCCCAGACGCTGTATTTTGTCACAGAAATTTGTTTCTAGCTTCTGCAAGGTCAAAAAAAGGGGCTGTAGCTCTAGCTGAGTTGGCAGTTAATAATTAGTACCATGGGAAAACAGTTTGAATTAAAATTTGAAGATGAAATGACAGAGCCTGAAAAGATTAGAAAAGATCTTTTCAGGGGTATTTTGGACAAATATGGTTTAAATAGCAACGATTTGAATTTTAACTACAATCTTTTTAATGATGTTCACAATAGTGAAAATATACCAAATCAGCTTGTTAAAATTTATAATAATTGGGCTGAAGAGAATAATTTTTCTGAAAGAGTTCAACTTGAAGAGTTTCAAGACAAGTTTGGTCACACTAAGTATAAAGTTTCTGAATCAAAAAAAGAGGCCGCATAATAAAAAGCGCAACCTTAACTGGGTTGCGCTA
>JBLHJW010000027.1:0-7216 GCA_047619465.1 Minisyncoccia bacterium | reverse complement strand
TTATAGTGGTAACTGAAGAGTAGATTAAAAATATTTTTATCTTATCCGAAAGAAGTCAGTATATAAAACAAAGTTTTATTACAACAAGTGAAGAGTAATCTGGAGCTTGCTCAAGTATTATCCGAACGAAGTTGTAATATAAGGTCTAGTACCTTTTATATATGTTTATTAATTAAATTAATTATTTTATGAAAAAAATTAGTATAGCACTTACAAGTCTTTTCGCGGCATTTGCACCAGCATTTGCTTTTGCTCAAAGCAACCAAGGGCTTGTGTCAATTTTAGATAGCAACATTGCGCCTCTTTTGAATGCAATAATTCCAATTCTTATCACAGTTGGAGTTATATATTTCATCTGGGGAATCGTGCAGTATGTTATTGCTGATGATGAGAAAGCAAAGGAAGCTGGAAAGAATCGAATGCTGTGGGGGCTTATTGGTCTATTTGTTATCGTAACATTCTGGGGTCTTATAACAGTAATTGGTAATACTCTTGGTATTGATGCAGGAGTTCCGCCAGTTATTGAGATTAACCCATTTCCCTAGTCAATAATTGTTTAATATAAACATGTTCTTCTTACTACCCCAGGTGGCTTATGCCGCAGAAAATATAAACCAGCTAGTTATGAAGGTTAGTCAGTTTGTGCTTAACCCCATAATCGTGCTTATGTTTCTTGTTGCTCTTATTTACTTTGTTTGGGGCTTAGTTGTCTTTATGAAAGATAGCAAAAGTCCTGAGGGTAGAACAAAGGGAGGAGATCACATTATGTGGGGTCTGGTAGGTATGTTTATAATGATTTCTGTGTTTACTTTGCTTGAAATAGGAATGTCAACGCTAAATGTTACAGGAGTTAACTTGCAGCCTGTAAACGGAGAATTCGTAGATATAAACTTCTAGTTTTAGAAAAACACAAATAAAAAAGCCCTCGAAAATCGAGGGCTTTTTGAATGCACTTAAATAAGTGATTCTATAGAGGATTAAACCTTATTTCAAAGCTTGTTGTTGAACCATCCATGGTTACTATCCTTACATCTGAGGCTGTGAGATCTACTGTCTCACCAGCCTCTTTTATGACGTGGCCTCCGCCTGGTAAATAGATTTTGAGTCTGGTATTTTTCCACTTCTCAAAATCAGTAAAACTGGCACCGTATCCACTTGGGACAGACAAGTTGTAAGTGTGGGCTGTGGGCCCAACCATTATGGTTTTATACTTAGCTACAACCGCTCCAGACCTAGTTTCTGCCGTCTCTGTTGGATGCTCATCCATCACACTCTTAATATTGAATGTAACAAGCCAGATAAGTAGTCCAAAAAATAACACTCGACTCACCACCCATTGAACTTGTTTGTTCGCAAAGAAGGAGTCAAAGGCTGATAGAGCCTTGTCTCCAAAAGAGGTTCCATTTCCACTAGAGTTTCCTCTAGGGCCTTTTTGATGTACGTCTTTCGTTTTGTTTTTAAAGACAATGAGTAATACCACGAATATGGTCAACATGATCCATCCGAAGTTTTCAGTAATTAACTCAAAAATTTTATCCATTTTCTTCTTCTTTTTTCTGTTTAGAATTATTTGTTTCTTTTGCCACAGATGTTGCAGCAACTATTGTACCTAGGAGGTCAGGCTTGTCACCACTACTTATCAAGGTGACATTTCCAACTGCTTTAGCTACTTCAACTCTTGTGTCCATCTCGAGAACCATCTCAGGTGAAAGCCCAGATTCTACTCTCTTAGACTTAATAGCCATACCTTCTGCTTTACCCATTCTCTCAACGGCTGCAGCCTTACCTTTGACTGCCTCTTCAGCTCTGACTGATTCAGCTATTCCTCTAGCTCTTTCCGCCAGAATGGATATTTGAGCTTTGGCAAGTTCATCCAGGTCATCAGCAACAGATGATTCAAGGTTTTGTTTTACAAGCATTGCATCACTAATTTCGATGCCCCAATGAGATTCTGGATCGTCCAGGTTTTCAATCTCAAACTTCAGGTTTGCTTGTAGTTTCCAGTTGATTTCATCTATTTGAGACAGAAGCATTGCTGGAGTTCTTTTGGCGAACTCCTTGATTAGCACACTTTCTGAAGTGTCTCTGAGGTTCTTATTTACCTCATAGATCGAGTCGTAGTTCTTAGTATAGAAAAAAGGCCGTGATATTCTCCAAATTACAAAAAATGAAATGTTCTTTAATTTCAATCTTCTGTGAAGTGGGTCACCTTCGACTATTTCTCTAGCCTCACCTTCAACTTTTTCTTTAAGGCCACCTTCATACTTGAACTTCTCCTTTTTTTCATATTCAGTAATTTGCTTTTTGAATTTTTTTGCAAAAGCCACATCTGTCATGCCACTATCAGTTATAGAAACAGAATTACCGTCTCCATCAACAGTTAGTTCAATAGGGTTTATGAATTTTAACTCTGGCTCTTTTTTTGCCAATTTTAAAATCTTTTTCCTACAGACTAAATTACTCAAGTCATAGTACTCAACCTTTGATGAATTTGTATTGAAATCCATTTGCTCAACTATTCCGCTGCGAACCTCTTCTGGTTCACCAGGGAACTGCTTTTGCTGTAGCTTCTTTGTTACAAGGTGAACCTTGTAGAAACCAGGAAATTCAAATACTAGTCCGTATCCTTCAGGTAAGACATATAACGGCCTTCCAAAAGCTGTAGTTACCACAGCCTGCTCATCCATCTTTACACTGCTTAGACGAAAACCATTTTCATCTTGCGCAATGACTGAGAACAGGACGTATGCAAGCCAGGCAAGTAACGGTGTGTATGTTCCGGGAAACATTATCGCGATTAAACATACAATAGCTGTAACTATGCTAGATCCAATCCATTGGTGCTGCATAGTTCTAGCTATATTCTTTTCTTGAGTTTCCTCATCAGGCATATACTTGTTTTTGTACTCTTTATTTTCCTTTTTCATTTTCAATGTCGTTTAATTTTTACAAATTATAGCATGATATATACTTATTTGTCAAGTGGGGAGACTGAGTCTCTTTTTGTTCCTTTATATAGCAAAAAACCCTTTAATCTACTTAGACTAAAGGGTTTTCATATGGAGGCGAGAGAGGACTTAAACCTCCACGGATTGCTCCACTGTACCTATGTTCTTACAAAAAATATACACTGTGGGCGAGAGAGGACTTGAACCTCCACGGATTGCTCCACTGGTTCCTAAGACCAGCGCGTCTACCAATTCCGCCACTCGCCCACACTATATACTTTTTTATTATCGAACATTTCTTAATTCCATTCAGAATCGTTTTAAATATAAATAAATCTATATTTAAAACCCTCAACCATTCGCGTATACCAATTTGCCACTCGCCCGTGACTTCTATATTCTGCGCATATCGCGTGTCCGCCCGGTAGGATTTGAACCTACGACCTTACGATTAAGAGTCGTCTGCTCTACCAACTGAGCTACGAGCGGTAAGTATTCATAAAAGAAATACAAAAGCTATATTAACAAATAGTGATTAAAATAACAATAGCCTTTTGATCAATACAATCTGATTCATCAGTATTCGTATACCCCAACGAAGTGAGGGTAAAAAGTACTCTTGTGGTGCTCGGAGCGGGGGTCGAACCCGCACGCCAATATATCGGCAAGGGATTTTAAGTCCCTCGTGTCTACCAATTCCACCATCCGAGCATGGTTTGGGAAATGCTCACAGTATCTAAGTGATTCCCAAAGTCCTATTCTACTGAGTAAAGATCGGCCGCCCATCAGGACGGGCAAAAATTGTCAGCAGTGACAATTTTTGAGGCCTGGGCGGGAATCGAACCCGCGCATGGAGGTTTTGCAAACCACAGCGTTACCACTTCGCCACCAGGCCAATGAGACTAGTATATACCAAGTCTACACATCTCCCAACTCTTTAGACTCTCTTGTTAGTTCATTAATTCTCTGTCTATTTTTTTCCCCTTCATCATATTCAACTTCGACATAGGGAACAGTTTTTGTGCTGGTTTTTTTCTTTATATAATTTCGTATATGTTTTCTTTGTCTAAGCATAAATCCATCTACGGCTGATTTTTTTGAATCGGGAAGTACTGTATAGAAAACAGTTGCACTTTTAAGGTCTGGAGAGGATTCAACTCTTGTAATTGTTATCAGGGCATCCTTGTTGCTTTCTCTCGCTATATGCTCAGTTACAAATTTTCTAAGCATTTCTCCATATTTTTCCTGTCTATCTCCTTGCATATTATTTAACAACTTTTGTAAAAGCAGTAATTACGTCACCCTTGGCAATGTCGAACTTTGAATCTATAAGGATTCCACACTGGTTACCTTCCTTCACACTTGATACTTCTAGCTTGTTTTGTTGCATCCCTATAACAACGCCTCTACCAAGTTCGTTGTCTCGCCGCACTATCTTTACCTGATCATTAACTGAAATTGAACCACTTTCTAAGTTTCCTCCCATAACTTGTTTGTTTTTTGTTTTACTGAAAAATGCAAGAACCTTTAGAGATCCGTGTTCTTCATCTATTTCTAGGCGAGGACGACGCTCTTCTAGCATCTCTTCTAGCCACGCAGTAAGCTCGTAGATAATTGTAAATGTTTTTATTGTTGCTCCAATCTGTTCGTTTGCTATTTGGGCTTTCTTGTCTAGTTTTGTATTAAATCCCACGATTAGTGTTTCGCTATCAGTTTTTGCAAAGACTACATCTTTTTCTGATATGTCTCCAACTGATGATTCAATTATTTTAAAAGCTACTTCCTCTGTTTGTAGTTTACTTATTTCTTTTAGTACAGCCTCTGTTGTTCCGTGAACGTCTGTTTTTATTATAAGAGGAACAAGCTTTGTTTCGCTTGTTACTAGCTCGCTATCAGAAAGGCTTGAACCTCCCACATCAACAGACATTGTTTCTTGGATAAATTTCTCAGCATCCTTCTTTTTTTCAAAAGAGTAGAAAGCCTCTCCAGCCTTCGGAACCTTTGTTAGTGCTCCACCAAACAACTTAATAGGGGATGTGAAACCCGTTATTTTAATTGGAGAGGAAAATGTAGCCTCTTTGATAGTTTCCCCTTTAAAGTCCTCAAAGATTCTAGTTGTTGAGAGCATGTTATTTACAACAATAAACATTCCATTTTTTAGAGTTCCATCTTTTATTATAAGAGTAGATGATATACCTCTTTTTTCATCCATATCGGACTCTATTACAAATCCTGATGCCAAAGCTTTTGAATCTCCCTTAAGTTCTGCTAGCTCCGCTATTAGAAGGATTGTAGACAGAAGCTCATCTATGTTTGTTCCAGCTTTTGCTGATATTTCAACAAAGGGAACATCACCACCATATCCTTCCAGGTAAACTTCATGCTCTATAAGATCTGTCTTTACTTTTTCTGGGTTGGCGTTTGGTTTGTCAATTTTATTTATCGCAACGAAAAAGGGTGTACCACTTTTTCTGATTGTCGCTAGTGATTCTAAGGTTTGTTTCTTTACGCTGTCTTCTGCTGAGACTATTAGAATTGCTATATCTGCAACAGCTGCTCCACGCTCTCTCATTGAGGTGAACGCCTCGTGTCCTGGGGTGTCTAGAAAGGTGATTTTTTTCTGATCTCCAGACTCATTTTTATGAGTTATTTCGTAAGCAGAAATATGCTGAGTTATGCCTCCCGCTTCTCCGTCTACAATATTTGTATCTCGTATATAGTCAAGAAGCGTTGATTTTCCGTGATCAACGTGACCCATAATAGCCACAACAGGTGGCCGCTCATTTGTTTTAGCGGTGTCTTTACTCATAATTATAGAAACTCTTAGAAGCTAGTAATGATACTACTATATAGAAATATGTTACAAAGTAAAGGATTTACAGTGATTATACTCCCCGAGCTTTGCCTAGAGCCTTTGTCTCTTCCTCAGTTAATCTGTATGTAGAAGCGAATTTATCTATGGGTTTTGCAAAAACAGATACTCGCTCTCGTGAATAAAGTGAAGATAGAACGACCCCGTCACCGCGATCATTTATCAGAGCCACGGAGAAGCTTTGGTTTGAACCAGCTGATCCTTCAAATGGGTTAAATCTAACAACTCCCACACCCGATACAACCTTTCTCAAATCTTTCTCTACTTTTTTTATTAAAATATTTATTTTTTCTTGTTGAGATATGACTCTTTCTATGTCTATAACAGCTCCAGAAATTGTATCTTCTAAATTTTCCACATTTTTACCTCGTAGTAATTTAGACACTCTGTCATTCGTTTTAATTATTGTTAGAGTAAGAAAGACAACAATAACAGAGAGGCCTGCAATAATATATGAAAGTAAAGATAGTGTTATTTCTGGCATCGTGGAATTAGTATACCTCAAAGAATAGAAAGTTCTTATTATCTATTGTGAACAAGTAACAATCCTTGTATAGTAGCAGTATGTTTTTCAACAAGAAAAAAGAAAAAAAAGAACAGTACTATTTTGACTATGCTGCAGCTACACCAATTGATAATGAGGTGTTGTCTTTACTTTCTTCGTGTCTAGGAGATAGTTTTGCAAACCCTGGGGCTCTTCACAAAGCTGGGATTGCGTCAAAGAAAGTTCTTGATGATTCTAGAAGTTCTATTGCAGGTCTAATTTCAGCCCATAGCGATGAAATAGTGTTCACTAGTGGGGGAACAGAAAGTGATGTCATGGCCCTTCGTGGGGTTATAGAAAAGGTTTCATTGGATAAAAACTTCAAAGGTAAGCCACACATTATTGTAAGCGCCATTGAGCACTCTGCTATTTTTGATACAGCGCAGCAATTAAATAACTCTGGATCTATAGAGCTTTCAATTCTCTCTGTTGACTCAAATGGTCAAGTCCTAATTGATGACTTAAAAAACCTAGTTAAGGAAACAACGGTGTTTATTTCTGTGATGTACGTAAACAATGAGATTGGAGTTATCCAAGATATTCCTGCTATCGCAAAAGAGGTTCGCCGTCTAAAGAAAAAAACACATGGTGACCGCCTATCTACTTACCCAGTTTTTCATACTGATGCTAGTCAAGCTATCGGGTCACTTCCTTCTGGGGTCTTGTCTCTAGGGATAGATTTGATGTCTTTCAATAGTGTTAAAATATATGGACCAAAAGGTATTGGAGTGTTGTTTGTTAAAAGGGGAACTCCTATATCTTCTATATTTTACTCTGGAGCTCAGGAAGGCGGACTTCGGCCGGGGACAGAGCCTGTGGCTCTTATTGCTGGTTTTGCTAAAGCTCTGGAAA
>JBLHJW010000026.1:0-7628 GCA_047619465.1 Minisyncoccia bacterium | reverse complement strand
TAGATGGTCAAATTGACAATGAAAAGGAAGATTTTAGTACACCATTTTCTTATCAGTTCGCCATAACTCCACGGAGAATTGATTCATAATTATGTTTAACTTTAAAATAAAAAACAATAAGGGATTTACTCTGATAGAGACACTGGTGTCGCTACTTATATTTTCTGTTTCTATTGTTGCCCTGATCTCTATAACAGCAGATGGTGTAGCAGATACAAACTTCGCAAAGAAAAAGCAGGGAGCATATCTACTAGCTCAAGAAGGAGTGGAACTCGTGAGATTCTATAGGGATACAGCTTTGAGATTTGGAACAACTGACTGGGAGAGCTTCATTCTTTTTATGGGTTATTCCAATAACAACCCCACGTTATGTTTTAGTGCAGGTGGCTGCACCATTGACGCTCATTCAATAGCTCAAGATCTAAATGGTGACATTACTATGTGTGACCCAAACGGGTGTCCAAACTTAAGCATTAATGCAACTAATGGATTTTACGAATACAGCACAGATCCAGAATCAATTTATAATAGGAAGATCACAATGGAATGGATTTCTGATAAAGAAGTGAGGGTTTCCGTGACTGTTTCCTGGGAGCATGGAGGAGATACTTTTGATATGGTTCTTGGAGAGGTTCTTACTAGCTGGGTTAGAAAACTTCCATAATGATTATGAACACCAAAGGATACACACTACTATTTACAGTTCTCATAACAGGAATTATCCTGTCTATTGCTCTTGGAATATCTAGAATCTCATATACAGAAGCTGTGCTATCTTCTGCCGCCAGAGAAGGGGCAAAGGCTTTCTTCGCTGCTGACACTGGCTTTGAATGTGCTATTTTACATGATCTAGATGATAATGCATTTTCAGATCCTAGCGGTGCGTCGTTTGATTGTTCAGGTGATTCTTTTTCTACTTCCCAATATATAATCACTCCTCTGATACAAGAAGCTGACGAACGTTTTAGTTTTTTTGTAAACACTGTAGATAATACGTGTGCGAAGGTTCATGTTTACAAAGCCTGGAACACTAACTACACCAGAGTAGAATCCTTTGGATATAATAAAACTTGTGAAGAGGTGGACCCTCTTCTAAATCCTACAGCAAATTTCGTTGAGAGGGCTTTGGGAGCCACATACTTGAATGAGATTGATTTAAGTCCTGAACCAGAGCCACCTGTAGACCCTACATTGCTGAATGCTACTGAATAATTAATATGACAAAAAAGGATACAGAAAAACGAATAGAAAAACTTACCGAACTCATAAACTTTCATAGGGAAAAGTACCACAAAGAAGATGCTCCGGAAATATCCGATGAGGCATATGATTCTTTGCTTTCAGAACTAGACAGTCTAGAACAGGAATTTCCTGAGTTTAAAAAGAAAGAGAGCCCCACAGACCAGGTTGGAGGTTCTGTTCTCGCGGAATTCAAGAAAGTCACTCACAAAAATAGACAGTGGTCATATGGAAACATTTTTAATAAAGAAGAATTGGTGGACTGGGAGAAAAAGATTCATCGTTTTACAGAGAAAGCTGATTTCGATGTAAGAAAATTAGAATATTGTTTAGAACTGAAAATCGATGGATTAAAAATAATTGCAGAGTATGAGGGTGGTCTACTGAAGCAAGTCGCAACAAGGGGTGACGGGCGTGTAGGGGAGGACGTGACCTTGCAGGCTAAAACTATTCAAAGCCTACCCCATGTTCTAAAGGATAAAATTGACTGTGTGGCTGTAGGTGAGGCTTGGATGAGAAAAAGCGACTTAGATCAGATAAATAAAGAAAGAGAGAAAGCTGGACAAGCTGTCTTTGCAAACCCTCGGAATGCTGGAGCTGGAGCACTGAGACAACTCAACCCTAGAGAAACTGCCAAGAGAAAACTACAGACCTTTATGTATGCCTTGGATATTTCAAAAGGAGATGAGAATCCAGAAACTCAGGATAAGGAATTACTAAAGCTTAAAAAATTGGGATTTTCAATAAATGAAGCATACAAAGTTTGCAATAACACTGACTGCATTCAGAAATATTATGAACACTGGAATGACATTCACAAGAATGAAGAGTATGGAATAGACGGTGTCGTAATAAACATAAATCAAAAAAAGGTAAACAAATCTATTGGCTACACCGCCAAAGCACCACGGTACGGTGTGGCGTATAAATTCAAGTCGGTTGAAGCTACAACTATAGTAGAGGATATTCATGTTCAGATAGGAAGAACAGGGGCACTGACACCTGTAGCGTGGCTCAGACCGACTATTGTAGATGGGTCTACAGTTTCCCGTGCGACACTGCACAACCAGGACGAGATAGACAGACTTGGATTGAAAATAGGAGACACCGTGATCATTAAAAAAGCAGGAGATATTATCCCTGAAATTATTCGTGTGGTGGAGGATTTGCGTACAGGAGGTGAAAAGAAATTCTCTATTGAGAAATACGCCAAGAAACAGGGCTGGAACATAGAAAAGGGAGAGACTGCTAGCGATGCTTTTTCTGTGGCGTGGTATCTAGCAGACAAATCTCACCCTGCAATTGTGTTGGAGAATCTAATACATTTTGTTTCTAAAAAAGGAATGAACATAGTTGGGTTTGGACAGAAAATTGTAGAAAGGTTCTTTGAGATTGGACTGGTAACTGAACGAGCTGATATTTATACTTTGACTGAAGGAGACATTTTATCGTTAGATCAGTTTAAAGATAAGTCTGCGAAGAATCTAATAGAGGCAATTGAAAGAAGTAGAGATGTCTCACTTACGAAGCTTTTATTCTCTTTGGGTATTCGCCACGTTGGAGAAGAAACTGCGCGACTTTTGTCTGGTAGATTCAAAACAATGAATGAGATAATGAATAAGAGTGTCGGAGAGCTCTCAGATGTTGATGGAGTGGGTGAGACTGTGGCTGATTCTCTGGTATCCTGGTTCAAGAATAAAGAGAATAAAAAGGAAATTGAAAATCTACTGAAATATATAAAAATAGAAAAAGAAATCAATCTAGATGTAAATAAATCTTTCAATGGAAAAACATTCGTGATTACAGGAACCCTAAAGAAACTTTCTCGTGATGAAGCAAAGGATGAGATTCAAAAAAGAGGGGGAAAGGTGTCGAGTTCGGTTTCTGCAAAGACAGATTATTTGTTGGCAGGAGATAATCCAGGGTCAAAGTATGACAAGGCAAAGGATTTGGGGGTTGAGATTTTGAATGAGTCATCTTTTAGAGATTTGTTGACAAAATAGCCAATGAGTGTTATCTTTTGTTTAAATTAAAAAACAAAGGAAATGTCAGACGACTTACGTCTTATTGAAAAAACTTTTATATTGTTTGATAAGAAAATGAAACTCATAAGGGAGAAAGCTGCTCCTATGATTGACGAATTGCTTGCAGATATTAAAAAAGTTATTCAAGATTCAGACTATATGAGTATTGATGAGAAGAAGGAAGTAGAGAACCTTGTCCTTCGTAATAAGGATGAATTAGTAGTTTACTTTGACCCAAATGACATGTGGTACGTTGTTGTCCCTGATAATTTCGACCTTGAGAGAGGAAGGAAAATTCTATCGGAGATATGGCCGCTGATTAAAGGAATACACTCCAAGGTAAGGTAGCAATGGAATAAAAAGCTCTGCAATCTGCAGGGCTTTTTTTATTTGGCCTATATCTGTATACTGTAG
The DNA here is from genome assembly GCA_047619465.1 of Minisyncoccia bacterium. Classification (GTDB taxonomy): domain Bacteria; phylum Patescibacteriota; class Minisyncoccia; order Phycocordibacterales; family CSBR16-119; genus CAYHDV01. The sequence continues at coordinate 3,951 of JBLHJW010000026.1, read as the reverse complement.
CCTATGAGTATTTCAAACGATGAGATAAAAAAGCTAGGAGATCTGGCAAAAATAGAGGTTTCAGATAATGAAGCAGAAGACTTTCGCAAAGACCTGGACTCTATTCTAGCTTACGTTGATCAGATTCAAAAGGTAGATGTGGGAGATATTGAGCCAGAATACATGGTTAAAAACGTTGTTCGTGAAGATGAGAACCCAAGTGCTCCAGGAGAGTTTACAGAAGAGATTTTGGCAGAGGCTCCAGATACACAGGACGGATTTATAAAGGTTAAGAAGATTCTCTAATATGTCTATTGATTTACAAAACATCACAATAAAGTCAGCCCATGCGTCACTCAAGTCTGGGGAATTTTCTGTAAGGGATCTTGTGGATGCTTATTTAGAAAACATTAATTCAAAAAACAAAGACATAAATGCCTATATAGAAATTTATTCTGACTTAGATGGCCAGGTGGAATTTGCCCAGTCAAAATTTGCAGACGGCACAGCTACAGAACTTACTGGTATACCTTTTGGGATGAAGGACAATATTCTCATAAAAGGAAAAATTGCAAGTTCAGCATCAAATATTCTAAAAAATTACACCGCTGTATATGACTCAACAGTTACAAAGAAATTAAAAGAATCCGGAGTAATCTTCTTGGGTAGAACAAACATGGATGATGCTGCTATGGGTTCTTCTACAGAAACTTCTTGCTATGGTCCAACTAAAAACCCATTGGACACTGACCGTGTTCCAGGCGGTTCTTCTGGAGGGTCAGCCTCAGCTGTTGCCATGAATGGAGCTCTTGTTGCTCTAGGGTCTGACACAGGAGGTTCTATTCGTCAGCCTGCATCATACTGTGGTCTTGTTGGATTAAAGCCTACATACGGAAGTGTTTCGAGATATGGACTTATTGCCATGGCTTCATCACTGGATGTTATTGGACCACTTACAAAGTCAGTGGAAGACTCTAAAATAGTCTACGATGCAATCAAAGGGCAGGATGCCATGGATTCCACTTCTATGCCAGAAGATAAAATTTCTTCCGTGTCAGGGGAAGTAAAAAAGATTGGTGTGCCAAGAGATTTTGTGAATATGGAAGGAGTTGACTCAGAGGTAAAGAAAAACTTCGAAGAAACACTAGAGAAGTTAAAAGATAAGGGTTATGAGATCGTAGATATTTCGATTCCAGACATCGAGTCTTCTCTTGCTGTCTACTATATCCTTATGCCAGCTGAAGCTTCTACCAACCTTTCCCGACTCGATGGAATTCGTTTTGGCTTGTCTGTTCAAGGGGAAAATGTAGACGATTCATACAAAAAAACCAGAGCTCAAGGTTTTGGAAAAGAGGTTAAAAAGAGGATACTTCTTGGTACATATGTTCTTTCTCATGGATATTATGATGCTTACTACAACAAGGCTCAGAAGGTTCGAACGAAGATAACCCAGGGACTCAAGAAAGTATTCGAAGAGGTTGATGTTGTGATGACTCCGGCTACACCATCTCCAGCTTTTAAATTTGGAGAAAAGTCTGATCCTATTCAGATGTACTTATCTGATATATTTACTGTCCCCGCAAATATTGCTGGAATTCCCGCAATTTCAATTCCAAAAGGAACTCATTCAAATGGCCTGCCTCTTGATGTTCAAATCATGGCTACTCATTTTGCCGAAGAGAAATTGTTCACTCTGGGAAAAGATATTGAGTCGTTGTAGTATAATAATTACATGAATACAGAGCCTATTTTTGAACCAAATTTTCTAAACCTTGAATATGTTTTTGTTCAGATAACAGAATTTTTTCAAAATGTATTTCCCTTTATAAAGGAGTTTTTCACAAACGGAAAGCTTGGCGCCTTTTTTGTATTTTTCTTTTCAGTTCTTCTTATTTTTGTTATTGCTTGGATCGCCTATTCTGTTATGCGAATAGGGGAAATAAAAAGAGAAAAGGAAAACAAAATTAACAAAATTCTTTTTGCTGAAGATACTGAAGCTGAGAGCAAGAAGAACCCAAGATGGATAAAAGTACAGGAACATATTAATTCTAATAACCCAGCAGAGTGGAGGCTATCTATTATTGAGGCAGATACGATGTTGGATGAGATGACCCTACAGATGAAAATAAAGGGAGACACTGTTGCAGAAAGATTGAAAAATATGGATCCAAGTGATTTTCTAACTCTTCAGAGCGCATGGGAAGGACACAAAGTCAGAAATAGAATTGCTCATGATGGAAGCGCTTATGACCTTACTTATAAAATAGCCCGTGAATCAGTTGCTCACTTTGAAGCTGTATTTAAAGAATTTAATTATATATAAAACAAGAAGTATCTTTTGACGCAATCGACGTGTTTATTCCACGATACTGGATTTTTCTTCAAGTAAAACTCTCAGTTCGCTGGACACGAATCGCCTTTTCTAACTTTGTTCGAAATATGGATCCGCCGTTCGAATCCCACCCTTACGGTAAACACAAAAGCCCAAATGCGTTGCATTTGGGCTTTTGTGTTTTATGCGCAATCGACGGGATTCGAACCCGCAACCTCTCGCGTGACAGGCGAGTGCTCTAACCAGTTGAGCTACGACTGCATAGTCGATACTTAAAAAGTACCGGTCAAATATAACCTTTTTTACCTGTAAAAACAAGCACTAAAAGTTTCGTATTTTAATTACAAAAAAGCCATAAAAGCCATTCGTGTGTCGGAGGTGAGAGTTGAACTCACGACCTGTCGCGTATGAGACGACCGCTCTAACCAACTGAGCTACCCCGACATGGATAAACAATAAAGTAGCATTTTTAGGGACAAATTTCAATAGGCTTGATAAAATCCTAATTTTTTGTATAATGGTGTTCTGCATAGCGGGGTAGAGAAGAGGTATCTCGTGAGGCTCATAACCTCAAGACCCTGGTTCGATTCCAGGCCCCGCAACAAGAAAGAAAGCGCCCGCAAGGGCGTTTTTTTATTACCGTTTCTTACTTAATTATTTAATTGATGTATCCCCAAAAATAGTTTATACTGTTTTACCTACCCATCGGTAGGCAAAATTACTATGAAAAAAGAAAACAACATGCAGGAGAAAGTTCTTTGCGACGCTGGAAAGCTCTTTGCTAAAAATGGTTTTGCTGGGGCGAGCATGAGCATGATCGCTGAGGCGGTTGGCATCAAGAAATCTTCTCTTTATTATTTTTTCAAAAACAAGGAGGCTATATACCTTGAATTGCTGGAAGAAATCTTAGATGAAGTGATCGAGGTCATTAAGGATAAGCAGGAGAAACTTCCAGACAAATTACTTCGGATGTTTAAGATTTCTGCAAAGAACGGGCCACTTCTGTTCTCTGTTCAGAAGCTGAGCTCATGCAGCTTTAAAAGTATTTCAAAGAGGCTGCATAAAGTAGACGCACTTCTTCTTGAATATCTTTCATTACAAAAGCTCCGGGTTCCGGCACCTCTTGCAATGAGACTCATACTCGATACGACCCAGATGTACGCACGTTGTGTTTCAGAAAAAACACACTCATTAACACCAAAGGAATATTCAACATTATTAACAACGTTATTGGAAAAAGCATAATCATGAAAAATAAAAGAAACATAGGATTTATTATTGGAGGAGTAGCTTTACTTATATTTATTGTAATGCGTATTATTGGAGGAGGATCGGAACCCGATGTAGAGGAAGTTACATCTCGTAAGCAAGTTGGGGTCATTTTCCCACACGGTGCAGCTGGCGTGATAGATTCGTTGAACTTCACTGGTTCTATTAAGGCTGCCAGATCAGCAGAAGTTAGTTCTGAGATATCAGGAATTATAGAGCGAACTCATGTAAGTGAAGGGTCATTTGTTTCTGCGGGAGATAGAATAATTACACTTAAAAATGATAGCCAAGAAATCTCTCTTCAACAGGCTCAGTCAGATTTGGTTACTGCAGAGTCTCTTCTTGTAGATCTTCAGCGTCAGTACACGGAA
>JBLHJW010000025.1:0-7832 GCA_047619465.1 Minisyncoccia bacterium | reverse complement strand
AAAAACGACCGTCTCTGGAGTCATAATATCGTTAGCTGTTTTATCAGAAAAAGAAAGTGCCCCGTGAACAATTCTTTCTTCATCTAGGTCAAGGGTTGAGTTTGGAGAATCCTCATGTTCAGCAACTATTTTCATAAGCTCCTTCTTTGAGTACACTGTCTGTAGTTCTGCTCCAAGCATCTTATCCAGAATCCAGGATATCGGTTTAGTTACGGGGTACAAGACGAACAGGATTAATTTTACAAGAGGTGCAACCTTTGAACCAAAAGATAAGGCATGTCGTGAGATAACAGCTTGAGGAATAATTTCTCCAAAAATAAAAATAAGTGCTGTTGCAATAATACCAGCGACAACCCCTGAAGCAATTCCCCCCAGAAAGATGGCTAGAATAGAGTTTACTGCTACATTACCCAGAAGAAGAGCGGTCAGAAGCTCGTTCCCTCTTTTTCGAATAGGGTAAACTCGAATTGCATCCTTGTTACCAAGCTCTAGCTTTCTCTTGAGTTCAAATGCGTCTAGCCCCATAAGACCCAAAGTCAAACCAGAGAACAAGGCTGAGAAGGCAATAAGTATAATTACAATTAAATATGTCATGTTTACCATTATACTCTGCAAGGGGCATTTTGTGAACGCTCTTAAAGCTTTGCTGGCGGCCCAACATAGATTCTGCTACAATGAAATTGTTACCAGATTTAAACAGTCCCGGTTGATAGATACTGAACAGACACAAACTAAATACAAAAAACCTTTTCTAAATGAAACTTTTTTCTATATAGCAGAATACCGAAACGAAACAACTGTATCTTCAGGTGGGCATTAACCACTTATGAGTATTAAAATAATGATATTTCTCGCAGCCGCATTCCTGGTAGGAACTGTTGGTGGATACTTCTTGCGTATGCTTTTGACAATGGGAAAGCGTGGGTCAATGGAGCTTGAGATAAAACAGAAGATTGTAGAAGCAAAAGAAGAAGCGTCTAGAATTCTAGATGAATCAAAAAAGAAGGCTGAAACAAGAGAGCTTGAGCTAAAAAAGGAGGAAAGAGATAAAGAAGCTGAATCTAAAAAAACAGAAGACAGACTGATAAAAAAAGAGGACCTGCTTGATGCGCGCCAGATTGAGCTCGATCGTGAAAACGAACATTCAAAGAAGAAAATCGAATTTCTTAATGAAAAAGAAGAAAAGGTAGTTTCATTGGAAAAAGAGAAGCAAGATCAATTAACAAAAATAGCAAAGAAGACAAAGGAGGAAGCTTTGGAGGACTTGTTTTCATCCGTCGAGAAAGAGCACGAGGAGGACCTCCTTATAAGAACTCAGAAACTAGAGCACGCAAACAAAGAGAAGCTGGATGCACGAGCGCGAGATATTCTTGTTATGTCTATTCAAAGAATGGCAAATGCCAATGTTTCAGAATTCATGATGACAAATGTAGTCATTCCTTCTGACGAGGTTAAGGGAAAGATCATCGGTAAAGAAGGTCGAAACATCAGAGCTTTTGAAAGGGCCGCTGGAGTAGAACTGATTGTCGATGACACACCAGGAATGGTTGTTATATCAGCCTTTGACCCTGTAAGACGACAGGTGGCGCGTGTGGCACTAGAGAACCTAATATCTGACGGAAGAATACAACCAGCAAAAATTGAAGAGACTGTGAAGAAATCGCAGGAAGAAATAAACAACATCATAAAGAAAAAAGGAGAGGAAGCGGTTTACGAGCTTGGTATATATAACTTTGACCCTCGAATTGTAGCGATACTTGGTCGTCTGTACTTCCGAACAAGCTATGGACAGAACGTTCTGCAACACTCCGTGGAGATGGCACATATATCAGCAATGATAGCAGAGGAGATTGGAGCAGATGTCGCCGTGGCAAAAGCTGGAGCACTTGTTCATGACATAGGAAAAGCTCTTACCCATGAAGTTCAAGGATCCCACGTAGATATTGGAATACGAATCCTTCAGAAATTTGGTGCAGAACAGTCTGTGATAGATGCCATGAAAAGTCACCATGAGGAATACCCTTATGAAACAGTAGAGGCACATATCGTACAGGCAGCAGACGCTATCTCTGGTGGTCGTCCTGGAGCGCGACGTGACTCTGTAGAAAACTATCTAAAGAGGCTCCGCGAGCTCGAAGCCATAGCCACAGAATATAAAGGTGTAGAAAAGGCCTATGCCCTCTCTGCTGGACGGGAAATACGAGTTTTTGTAACCCCAAGCAAGATGACAGATATTGAAGCTAAAGAAGCTGCCAGAGATATTGTAAAGAAAATTGAGGCTGACCTGAAGTACCCAGGAGAAATTAAGGTTGTAGTCATACGAGAGAACAGAATTGTAGAATTTGCTAGATAGCAAAATTTAATAATTAATTTAAAATACTCTACCCTGTAGAGTATTTTTTGATCTTTGAAATTACTGATCACTTGCCAAGCATTATTTTTATTCTGGTCTACAAATACATTAATTATAGTGACTAATATAAAAAAATTATGAACAAGAAATACACAACAATAAAGGATGAGAAGGCTAATCCTTTATTTAGAATTATTTCTACACATAACTTTTTTGGACATAAAGTCACAGAAGATTTAATGGCCGATCATTTGAGTGGCCATTTTTGTATGATGTAGTCATCCCGGCGCTTCTCGCCAGGCCTTTTGCAATGTAAACAAAAAAACCTACAGAACTGTAGGTTTCTCGCAAAATGCGTTTCTAAGAGACTAACCTTCCTTCTTTTTCTTTCCTCCTTTTTGCCAAGGAAGTTGATTCGTAAAATATAAATAAACGAAACAAACCAAGAATATCGGAAGTATTACTCCATTGAAAAAACGAGTAGTTTCCCCTATCACAAAGTTTGCAACATCTGGAAAAAAGATATAGATAAACAAGGCCATACCAGTTATGGTTAAAATAATTCTATTTCTATTTCCAAAGAACGTGTTGAAAATCTCACTAGGATCAAAGTTCATATTAGTTTTTTAAATTTTAGAGTATTATAGCACATTGAAAGTCCTTTTGTCAAGGCAAAGAAAAACCCACCTACATATTGTAGACAGGTTGTGAGGCTCTGCTTCCTCTTGGAGATCAATTTAAACAGCCTTAAATGGGGGTAAAACGCATTATTCCTGGCCTAGCCAATACTTACGTAACAATGGGCTACTTAGTAAAAAATCCCCACCAAAGGCAAGGATTTTTTCTTATATTTCTAATCACACTGAAAAGGATCTTCTGATTCTTTTGGGCAATGACTTGTTCTTTCAAAATAAAATACTTCTTTTTTGAAATCCTTCTCACAGTGTGGAGTCATTGTCTCACCCTCTTCAAACGATATTTCAGTAAACAGCACCCTTCTAACCCTAAACTCTATTAATCTTATGCAGAGCTGTTCAAAGCATCTTACTTGCCCATTTTTTGAAGCCCTAATTCTTTGCTCTTGAACCATAAAATTCTTAAAATAATCAATGTTTTTAGGGTTTTTGAATAGATCAAACAAATTTTGATCAAAAATTTCTATTTCGCGATGGTGTGCATCTCTATGCGTATAGAACCAGAAAATATAACTTTCTTCAAAGGTTATATTTTTATAAAATGAAATACGGTTGATTTTGTTGGTCATTCTTATGCTTTGTTTGTAATCAAGTTACAATAATGACTGGGAAAGTCAAGGTATCTAAACCTTGCACGAAAAATACGTTGATATATAATGGTTTCTGAAGCAATAGGTATCTTATCTGTTGCTAATGATAAATTAGAGCTTTGGTCGAAAAGTTATCAGTTAAGTACGGCGCTTTAGGCGTCAGAATAAACTATGAACAAAGCATCACTAGTAGAGATCGTTCACGAAAAAATCGGTGGAACAAAAGTTCAAGCAGAAGAAGTAGTAAATAGCATGTTTGATGCTATCGTTGCTTCTATGAAAGCTGGAAACGATGTTTCTATCGCTGGATTCGGTATCTTCGCTTCAAAAGCGCAAGCTGCACGAACAGCTCGAAACCCACGAACAGGAGACCCTGTTCAAGTACCTGCTAAGAACGCGCCAAAATTCAAAGCTGCTAAAGCTCTGAAAGACGCACTTAACTAGGTTTTATTACAGCAAGCGATAATCATATGAGAATTTATTTTCATTATGTTAAGTAACGCTGTAATATAAAGCAAAACAGCTTTATATCTTTTGTATACAAGAGATAACCCGGCGTAATTTAATTATTATTGCCACCTTACAAAAAGACCTGTTGAGAAACAGGTTTTTTTGTTTCCTGGACTTGCTGGTTTAATGCTTTTTTGCTACTATACATCTCGTTATAAGAACACCTGGGGGTGTAGTATAACGGCTCATTATGCCTGCCTTCCAAGCAGGAGATCGGGGTTCGATTCCCCGCACCCTCACAAATATAAAAAGCTACGGTTCCTTCCGTAGCTTTTTATATTCTCTGAACGGATGCGAGAAAACAAATTTCTTTGTTTTTGTGGGAATCGAAACAGCGGAGCCATATTTCGAACAAAGTGAGAAAAGGCGAGCTGCGTCCAGCAGTTCTTATGAGTGAAACGAATTAGAAACTGCGGGATCGTCCCCGCACCCTCACCACCACGAGCACTAGTTCAAGCGCTCGAGAAAGATCACATAATAAAAAAGACCTGCACACCAGGCACAAGTCTTTCTATATAATTATTTACTCACCACTTTAGTCTGGTTGGTTTCCAACCTCAAGAATCTTTCTTTTTTCTTCTGCATTCTCTTCTCCAGCTACTGAAGCTGGGTTAGCTGGGTCAATGTTATTTGGGCCCATATTGTTTAACATAGAAGCTATAGTTGCAATGTCGTTGTCTACATAATTCCCGTACGCAATAATTTCAACAGGGATATTTGTTGGATTTAAGAGCCGTTCTTCAATTTTACCTTTTAGATGTTCGGGTTCAAAGATGTAAATTTTTTCTGGCTTTGTCTTTTTTACCGCTTCAGACAGCTCTTCTGAAATAGCTTTAAAATATCTGAGTAGATTTTGCTCTACATCTTCTTCTCGGGGCGACCCAGAACCATAGCGTTCACCCTTACCACTTCTAGTAAAGAAACCTTCGTTGTCACTGTAAGGAAGAGGGTGTTTCTCTACATGTTCTAAATTAGTTAGTGTCCCATCCTTCAAGCTGAACAATTTTCCATGCTCCTTAGCTGATACTACTACAAGTCCGTCAGTTTTTTTTATATTACTCATGTACTTACTATAACAGAGTTTGTATTTTCAGGCTGATCTATCTATGATTGAGCTTGCTAGACAGAACAATAACTAGAACTTTATTTTTAGTCACTTTTTTTAGCGCGCGAGGGATCTCAATTTTAGACTATTCTAGCCGCAGAATATTTAGTACCTCTCGAGCTTTTTCTTTTATAGATTCATGTTTAACATCAATTGTATCAATAAGACTTAGCCTTTTTTGGAATTCTTTTTTATATGGTGTTTTTAAATCTATATCACTAAATATTCCTTCAAATATTTGCACATCCTTTGTGTCTTTAAATTTAACAATATCTAAAAACTTTTCTGGGTAATTATCTTTAACATAAAGTGTTACCCATGTCGTTTGATTTTCAAAAATGTCACCGAATAGGGGTTTACCGCTATTCTTATCTATACAATCGATAATGTCATCTCGTATTTGAAACAACAGACCGAGCTCAGTCATTATTGAAACAAGAACGTCCAGAGATTCGTCTGAATTTGTACCGCTAAGCATAAAGCCAAAAATGGCTGGGCTTGTAAATGTATACCAAGCAGTCTTGAGTTCATGTCGCGCAAGAACTGTTTCCTCTGAAACAGCACCAAGTGTCTTATTCATACCAAATGAATCTAAATACTGACCACGAGTAGTACGCTGAATCATCTTTCTGAATTCTTTAAATATTGGTTTTGGTAAATTTGCCGCCTTTGCCATTGATTCTACAAGGAAAATATCCCCCATAATAATAGCTACATCGCTTCCGAGTCTTTTAGACCCTTGAGAGAACTTCTGAGTTGCTACGTGAATGGTCTGAACACCTCGTCTTGTAACTGACTCGTCCATAATATCGTCGTGTATAATTGCCGCTAAGTGAAAGAGTTCAGAGGCAAGGCATATATCCATCAAAAGATCGTCTTCTAAATCCGTGTCTGCAAAAAAATCTATCAAGAATGGGCGTATTCTTTTACCCCCTTTAGTGTAATTAAGTACGATGTCAATCAGAAATTCGTCAAGTTCTGTTGCAATTGAATGAAATTCGCGTTGCTCTTTCAGTATTGATCTCACCTCTTTTAAAAAAAATGGATCAAATTCCTGTTTAAATTTTTCAATTTTTTCTTTAGTCGTCATGTGCTAAAATAATTTATCATATGAGAGATTATATCACGTACGTAAAAACAGAATATCAAGCTGACTTAAAGTACTGTGAACAATTCATTTTTTCTTTTGGGTCTAATTACTCTTTAGGTGTCCGATTATTTAACAAAAGAGTTCGTGAAGCTACAATATTTTTCTATGCCTTTGTTAGGTACGCAGATGAGCTTGTTGATAATCCAGAGAAAAAGATGGTGGGACAAACTCATACCGGCTTAGATGAGTTTATAATCGAATGGAAAAAGGTCGTTGCTTCAGGAAACACACTAGATGCACATCCGATTTTACGTTCTACATATTTTCTTTTTAGCAAATATGACATTCCTTTTAAATATACGTTTGATTTCCTTGATGCAATGGATCAAGATCTAGCTGTGTCACGATATAAAAATTATGCAGAGTTAGAAAATTACATGTGGGGCTCCGCATCAATTGTGGGCCACGCCATGACCTATATTGTGGGATATACAGATGAGGTGGCATTTGAGCATGCAAAAGCTCTTGGCGAAGCCATGCAACTTGCAAACTTCCTGCGCGATGTTGATGAAGATTATCAGGAACGGGATCGTGTGTATCTTCCCCAGAAAGATATGTTGAGTTTTGGTGTTAATGAGGGCATGATAGCTGGCCAAAAAATGACACCTGAGCTTCGTAGTCTTACTGAGCACTATACAGATAGAGCGGAAGAATTATTCACCAAAGGAATCAAAGGAATTAAATACCTGAAAAATGGTAGATTCTCTATATTACTTGCTAGTCGTATGTACCGAGAGAATATTAGAATTCTCAAAAAAAGAAATTATAATATTTTCGGGACAAATATTCGACTGTCAAAATCAAAAAAGATGCAAATGGTTCTTAGTACATGTGTACTTTATGGACTAAGAGGTTTAAAATAATATTATGAAAATGAAACGATTACTAAATATCTCTCGTCCTCGATTTTGGATTTATGTTCTAGGTACTTTTATGGTTGGTGCAATTGCAGCTGGAGACCCAAGACTTCTTGAATTAGAGACTCTGATTATGCTTGGCGTTCTTTTCTTGTTTTTTACCTATCCAGCAAATTTAATGATTTACGGAGTTAATGACATCTATGATTACGAGACAGATAAACATAACCAAAAGAAAATTGATTACGAAGAATTGGTAGAGCCTAAAGATCAAAAGGTGCTCTGGTTGAGTATTGCTCTATGGGTAATTCCATTTTTTATTGTATTGTTTTGGTTAAATTGGCAGGCATCTATCGCGTTCCTGATCTTTAATTTAACATCGGTTTATTATTCAGCTACTCCAATTAGAGCAAAGACAAACCCACCGTTGGATATAATTTTTTCATCTATAATTTACATTTCACCGGCTGTTATTGGGTTCTTTGCTACGGGGAATATGGATATCTCTTGGATTGGAATTGTAGGAGGATTGCTTTGGGCATCTGCAATGCAAACATATTCTGCGGTGCCAG
>JBLHJW010000024.1:0-8045 GCA_047619465.1 Minisyncoccia bacterium | reverse complement strand
GTGTCTCTATCAGAGTAAATCCCTTATTGTTTTTTATTTTAAAGTTAAACATAATTATGAATCAATTCTCCGTGGAGTTATGGCGAACTGATAAGAAAATGGTGTACTAAAATCTTCCTTTTCATTTTCAATTTGACCATCTAATCTTATAAAAACAATAGGTTGCTCATTGTCTCCAACCTTTGCGCCCCTAACGACAAATCCAGATTCATTTGTATTAAAACTTATATTTTCTGGAGTAAGTCTAAATTTAGGGTTTTGAGAAAAAATAGACTGCCCAAAATCTTCATCCCAGTATATTCCATCCTCAAGTATCGCATAAGCATTTTGGTCTGAAGGATCATTTAGTGTTCCTCCTGGAGCCTCAAAAGCAATAAAGTTAACAGGAAAGCCGTTGAATCCTATAGGACAGCTTGCAGGATCTTCCGTTGGAAAACCGATAACATCTAAGTCACAATTAAATGATGAACCTGTTCTCATGAGCCTAGCCATGTCTTCAACAATAAAAGCCATACTGTCTAGCACAGATCTCTGATCCTGACTTTTCTTGTGTAGTGTGCTGGTATTTAAAACAGCTGTAACACCCAGTGTCATTATCACAGAAAAAAGCCCTGTTGAAATCATAACCTCTATCAATGTAAATCCTTTTTTATTCATGATTAGATTAGTTTACTTCTACCTGACCCGACTTCCAAATAATAACATCTCTCTCACCCCCAGAAGGCGAAGAGACTGTAATTTTGGCATATTCTATGCCGTTATCAGGAATAGACGAAGAAGTTTTAAACTCTGGCTTCACATTTGGCCTGGTGTAGACAACCTGAACCCAGGGCTCTGAGTCACAACTTGAGCCTTCATAAACACAAACATTTGAAACTATATCATTCCCAGGTATTATAATAGTGTCTATTGTTTCGCTACTATTATTGTTCATGTCTGAATACTCATTATCGTTTCCATTATCTGCAAACAAAACAAAAGCCTTACCATCTGAGCCAGTAGCCAAACCACAACCTGAACCATCAGTGAAACAAAGACCGTAAGCTGGTTTCCATCTTGAACCTCCTGGACCTGAAACGTTTAATGGTCCTGAGGATTGTCCTGAGAGGGCTTTTCGCTGCATGCTTGATACCTGAAGAGCTATCTGCTGAGACATATTCTGCAGATCTATTCCACTAGAAAAATCTTTGAAGTTAAAGAGAACCACTGAGGAGAGGATAGCAAAAATACCAAGCACAACTATGATTTCTACAAAAGTAAATCCCTTAGCGTTTGCGGGTCTGGCCTTTTTTGTATTATTTTTTATATTATTGAAAAAATACATTTATTATATCCATGCGAAAAAAGTCATCAAACTTGCCATATCTATAGTATACAAAAAGCTAACCAAAGACCCTAGGGCAATAAACGGACCAAAGGGGATAGCTAATTTAAATAATTTCTTTCTCATGAAAATCATCAGAAGTATGGCAAATATAGCCCCTATCCAGAAAGACAGCAGTATCGCAGAGAAGGCCGTCGACATCCCCAGCCACCATCCAACACCAATAGCCAGCAGAACATCTCCAAACCCGAGCCATCGACCTTTTGAGACCAGCCAAAGGAATAGTAAAGGTAGCGATACAATGAACCCTTCTGCAACATGCATTAAAATTCCGTCTACCCCACCAAGTACAAATAGTGCAAGCCCAGATAGGTAAAATACAAAAAGTGGAATTGTAGGAATCTGCTGGTGTCTGATATCAAAGACAGAGATTACTACAAGCGAAGAAATCAGGACAAAGTAAACAGCGAGCGGCAAATAGCTCATAGATACACCAACTTTCAAATAAGTCAGAAGAAATAGTCCAGCTGTCACAAACTCCACAGCTGGATACTGCCAAGAGATTTTGCTGCTGCAGCCTTTACATTTTGCTTTTTGAAACAAAAAACTAAACAAAGGAATAAGTTCATACCACCGGAGAGTCTTCCCACAGGAAAAACACTTGGACCTCCCTCCAAAACCTAAACCTGTGTCGAGTCTCAGAATAACGACATTCAAAAAGCTTCCCACGATAAGACCGAAACCAGCTACAAATATATACATAAGTGTTTCCATGTACTTAATATTATAACAAAAAACTCCTTACGGAGTTTTTTGTTAACTTAATATCTTATTTTCTATGAACAAACGTATGGATCAACCGCTATACCAGCTCCATCAATATCTTGATTAGAAGATGACCCAGAACTATCTACACACCAGTTACCAACGTCTACAGGAGAATGAGCAGCCCAAGAGGTGACACTGTCAGAACAAGAAGCAGTAGGTAAGTTCACAAATAAGCCGTCTCCAGGGAAACCAAGAGAGTCACACAGTTCATCATAGTCTTCATTGTCGTCATAAAATATCTCAGCTTGAACTCTCATCTGAGCCAATTGAGACTTTGTGTTTGCAACTTCTCCCTTTCCTCTGGCTGAGTTAAGTGACGCCAGCACCACAGATGAAAGAATTCCGATGATTGCGATAACCACTAGAAGTTCGATCAATGTAAATCCTTTTTTGTTTTTCATATAGTAATATTATATCAAAAAAACCACCCAGGTGGGTAGTTTTTTAAGAATCTATATAAACTAATCTTATTGACAGTCTACGTCTCCTGCGGCTTTGATAGTTACTGGAGATGCTGAATACCCCGTGCTATCTACACAGAACCAATCAGCAACTAATGCAGTATCGTTACTTATTTGACCCCATGCCGCGTAAGCAGCAGCATCGTCTGCACAGTTATCTTCTGGGTTAGTACCTGGCAAACCAATAAGCAAGTCTTGAACATCTGCACACACTTCATCATAGTCGTTATTTGCAGCATCATCGTAACTAAGCTCAGCTTGAACCCTAACTTGTGATAGTTGAGCCTTTGTTCTAGCAGCTTCTCCCTTTCCTCGTGCTGAGTTAAGTGAAGCCAATACAACTGATGATAGAATTCCGATGATTGCGATAACCACTAGAAGTTCGATCAATGTAAATCCTTTTGCTTTTTTATTGAAAAACATATTTATATATAAAGTTATTTAATAATTAATAATTACCTTGGTTCTATTATACACTTACGATATAGACCCAGCAACGTTGTATATAGGGACAAGTACCGAGGCTAGAAGTACTCCCACCCCAACAGCCAGAAGTATGATCATTGCAGGCTCTATAAGACCCACAAGTGTATCCACAGCATCATCTACTTCTCTTTTGTAGAATCTAGCTAGGGTCTTGAGGATTGAGCTTGTTGAACCAGTCTCTTCTCCAACTTGGATCATTTGGATCATAATTCCAGGTATTTCATCGTGAGACATTAGAGAAGCTGAGAATGAGCTACCACTCTGGACATCTTCACCAGCTTTTTTTAGAATTTTTCTGTAACTAGGACTTCCTACAACTTCACTTGTGATTTCAATAGACCGGACGATAGATATACCGGAAGATAGCATGGTGTCGATATTGTCGGCAATTCGAGCCAAGTACAACTTCTGAATCATTGGTCCAACTAGTGGAGTTCCTAAGAAAATATTGTCCAAGTAAACCTTACCTTTGGGAGTTCTACTGAAGTATCCCAGATACCCTCCAAATACAATCGCGATTAGAAGAAGAAATATTCCATAATCAACTAACGCAGTACTTATCCAAAGAATAACCTGAGTGTAAACTGGAACAGTCTGACCTGACTCGACAATAAGTACGGAAAGCTTCGGAATAACCGTAGTAAACATAAGTATCATTACAGCGAAAAAAGTGAAGATAATGAAAGCCGGATAAATCAACGCGCTTCTTGTCTTTGAGGTTATTTCGTACTGTCTTTCTAGGTAGTCGGCTAGGTAAAGGAATATTTCATTTAATTTACCAGACTCTTCACCAGCCTTAACCATGTTTACGTAGAATTCAGAGAACACAGCCGGATGACGGCCCAAAGCCCCAGAGATAGATGAACCCGCTTGCAGGTCGTCCGAGACTGTAGCCAAAGTCTTTCTTAGTAGTCTGTTTTCTGTATTTCCTGCAAGCATTGAAAATGCTTTCAACGCCGAAACCTGTGATTCAAAAAGAGTAGAAACCTGTCTAGAGAAAACAACAATATCTTTTAGAGGAACTCGATCAAAAAACGACATCTGAAGAAAGGATGTTTTTTCTGAGGCTTCTAGAGAGGTAACGATAAGACCTCTTCTCTGTAGAGCTCCAATAGCGATATCTTTGTTTACCGCGTTTACTTGGCCCTCTTTAGAGTTCCCTCCTGAATCAATTGCTTTGTATGTAAAATTCATAATTTATATAATTATTATACCAGTCTATCTAAAATCCGTGGATTGAGTGAGTGCAAACGTGCATTATCAATAGAGATCTCACCTTTTTTTACTAGATCCGCAAGAGAGTGGTTCATGTCGATCATACCATGCTGTGAACCAGTCTCTATGACAACGTTTAGCTCGTATGTTCTTTTTTCTCGGATAAGGTTTGCGACAGCCTTGTTGTTTATCAGTAATTCATAAGCAGGAACAAGGCCTCCAGTCACTCTAGGTATCAACCTCTGAGAGAATACTCCTAGCAGGGTGTTTGCCAACTGTGATCGAATCTGATCTTGCTGACTAGCAGGGAAAGAGTCTATTATTCTATCTATTGTTTGTGAGGCATTATTTGTGTGGAGAGTTGAAAACACTAGGTGACCAGTTTCAGCTGCGGTTACGGCAGCTGCCATAGTCTCTGGGTCTCTCATCTCTCCAACCATAATAACATTTGCGTCTTGACGGAAAGAACCCTTTAGAGCGGCTGCGAAACTTTCTGTATCAATACCAACCTCTCTTTGCTCTATTAAAGACCTCTTTGGCTCAAAAGTATATTCTATGGGATTTTCAATGGTAACTATGTGTTCAGCTCTATCTTCATTTATTAACTCCAATAGAGATGCCATTGTAGTTGATTTTCCTTGACCAACAGGACCAACAACAAGAAAAAATCCTTGTGACTTGTAGGCAAACTGCTTCAGAATGTCTGGCAGATTTAAGTCCTTGAGAGTTTTTATTTCAGGGATAAGCCTTAGTGCAATACCTATGTTTCCTTGCTGGAAATAAGCGTTTCCCCTCAATCGTATTTTTCCATCAAAATCATAACCAAAATCCAGCTCCTTCTTTTCAAGAAATTCTGTTTTACTTTTTGCGTCAACGAGGTCTCCAAGAATTTCAAGCAGATCGCCTTTTGAGAAAGGTATATAATCCTCTAAAGTTACAAGATCTCCATCTATACGGATGACCGGTTTTCTTTTTGCCGTAATATGAATATCAGAACCCTTTTGGGAGATTAGTGTATCTATTAGTTTTTTTAGTTCTAGTTTGTGATTCATATAGTTGGTTATAGAGTGAATACTTCCTGCATTGGTATTTTACCATCTAGGGCCTTTATTATTCCATCTTCTTTTATTGTTTTCATTCCTTTTTCTCGCACGACCTTAAATATGTCTTGCTCGTTTGGTTTAGACAAAATAACTCTTTCAACATCTGAATCAATCTCAAACATTTCACATACTGCTATACGACCTTTTGTACCACCTGGACATGATGGCGTTTCATTTATTTTATACATTGTTTTCTTATTAAGAAATTCTTGTTTCAAATTTTCTGGAAGATCCTGAATTTCTTTTTGTATCATTTCTTTTGTACTTTCATCTATAGGAACCTCTTCTCTAGCGTCAGAACAAACTCTCTTTACAAGCCTCTGAGCTACAGCCAAGGTCAACGTTGGGGCAATCAAGTATGGATCTACGTCCATGTCGATCAAACGAGGAACAACACCGATAGAGCTATTTGTGTGAAGTGTCGACAGAACAAGGTGCCCAGTAAGAGCGGCTTGGATAGCAAGCTTTGCAGTTTCTTTATCTCTAATCTCACCAACCATAATTATGTCTGGGTCTTGCCTCAAGATAGAACGAAGACCAGATGCAAAAGTATATCCAATTTCAGGCATAACCTGCGATTGGGATACATTGTCAATGTTATATTCAACCGGGTCTTCAAGAGAAACAACGTTCTTACCTTCTCTATCTAACTCTTGAAGTAAGGCATAAATGGTCGTCGATTTTCCAGACCCTGTTGGTCCAGTTATTAAAATAAGTCCATGGGGTTGCTTTATCGCTTTTCGAAGTGTCTTGGCATGCTCATCGCTAAAGCCAATATCCTCAAGTGACTTAACTCCTTTTTCTTTGTCTAGAATACGTATTACGATTTTTTCTCCATTTGAGCTAGGCATTGTAGATACACGAAAATCAATTTTTCTACTATCAATCTTTGCAGAGAAAGATCCGTCTTGGGGTTTTCTTTTTTCATCTAGTCGAAGTTTCGAAAGGATTTTTATACGAGCAACAACACCACTATATACTTTCTTTGGAAGCATTAGAGATGTGTGTAGGACACCGTCCACTCTAAACCGAACCTTCACCTGAGATCCTGTATTCTCTATGTGTATATCAGAGGCTCCCCCTTCTATAGCATGGCGAATTATTACAGCAACGATTTTTATTATCGGTGCATCTTCTTTCACAGCAGATTTCTTATCGTCACCATCTGTATTTTCACTCGAAACGGCTTTAGCAACTTCTTGTATTGAATCACTTACAGCCTTTTCATCATCTGTTTCTGTTTGAAAATCATCTATAGCCTGACCGACAGCAGCAGAAATACCTTGGTAAGCATCCATTACTCGGTCATAATCTCCCTTGCCAATTAAAAATAATTTAAAAGAGATGTTATTCTTTGTTGCGATAAACTGCAAAGCATCTGCCGCCTCTGCATTACTTGGATCCAAAACACCGACAGAAAGGCTATTGTCGGTAAATTCTAACGGTACAATTTTGTAGTGTTCTGCTGAATCCTTGGAAATAAATTTTAAAACATTGTCTGCGGGAGCTGTCTCTCCTATTTCGTATGAAGGGAAATTGTAGTATGAGCTCTTGGCTTTCAATATTTCTTTTTGATCTATCCCTGACGACAAAAGAGCGACCTCAATATCGCCCCCATGCTTGTCTGCAGCTAGCTCTAGTATCTTTTTTGCACTACTGTCAGTTAAAATTTTATTGTCAATTAGTGTTTGTAGAAATCTCATATTTTTTATGCGTCACCGTCTTCGTCAATTGCTCCACCATCATCAACGTTGCTATTGTCCCCGTTATTATCGCTTGTATTTTGGTCTACATTATCATCTGACTCAGGCACAAAATCAGAGCCTATTGGAGCAAATGGATTTGGCCTACCTTGACCTCCAGGATCTTCAAAAGAAATAGTTTTATCTTTCAGTGACTGGAAAACAGGATCCTGGAAAAGACTTGTATCTAGGTTGAGTTTCTTAAGACTCAAAAGTAGTGAAACAAATTCTTGACTGATATTCACCCCGGAAACAGCAGCCTGATTTGAAGAATCAACAGGCTGAGAAGTGTTGCCAGATATCAAAGTACCACCAGACTCGTCTATTTTGTTGCTAAAGAAAACACTATAAACAACAACAGCTGCTATCAGAGCCCCAACCACCATTAGTATTGTTTTGATGTTTTTTTTCATATTAATCTTTTAACCTATAAGTCTTAATAATGATATTGTATGTATATAAATCCTCATTCAAGAATGAGCTATCTGAACTAAACTCAACATTAACAACGTCTACAATCCTAAGGCTCTCCTCAATTTCTCGAAGGAAGCCTAAAAACTTAGAGTATGATCCTTTGGCTGAAATTTCTAATTCAAACACTTCAAATAGACTATTAGATTCAGAGGATGAACTAGATAGCCCTTTTGGTTTTTCTTGTTCAGTTTTTGGATCATACTGAACACTTTCAACAGACAACCCCTGGTTTTCCCCTATTGTTTGTATCTCTATCGCAAGCTTAATATTGTCAACTGAAGCAGGAATCATTTGCCCTAGTTTCTGGAGGTCTCTTGGGGAAAATTGATTCTGTTTTTCTATAAGAACATCTCGAACCTCCTGAAGCTGAAGAGAGTTTGCTAAAGCGTTACCAAAAGCTGACTGCTCTTAT
>JBLHJW010000023.1:0-8642 GCA_047619465.1 Minisyncoccia bacterium | reverse complement strand
TGGAAACCTTAAGTCTGTCATTAATGCGTTTGGGCTCTTTTGATTTTATCTCAAAGCCAGTATTCCAGTCTCTTCCAAAAAAATTAAAACCCCTTTCTTTGTCAAAATTCAGAAGAAGAGACACATCCTCTTTTTCTTTACGGAAAAAACTAATATCTATAGATCCGTTCGGGCAGGGGTTAATCTCAAAGTGATCAAAGTCTGAATTATGTTTCTTGCCCATCTCTTTAATAAAAAGGATGGCTTTCTTGAGGGAAGATTCGTGAGGTTTTAGAGCTCCATTTTCATCCCAATTCTCCTCGTATCCTAGAATATATTCAGCTTCTCTAATACCATTCTCTATGTTTGTAAAATCCATGACTTTATATAACTGTTGCCTTTCTAATAAAATACATCTTGATTAAACCAATGTCAAGTGTTATGATGCTTTGCACTTATGGCATTCGTAGATGAACTAAAAATATATTCAAAAGCAGGAGACGGCGGAGACGGCGTTGTTCGATGGCGTCAGGACAAGCATGAACCTATGGGAGGGCCTGCTGGAGGAAATGGAGGAAATGGAGGAGATGTGTATGTTCGATCGGTAAAGGATCTAGGTATACTTTCAAAGTATAGCCACAACCCAAAGTTTCTTTCTGAAAATGGAGAGCCAGGAGGTTCTAAAGGTCTGTATGGAAAAAATGGTGACGACATGTATATAGATGTTCCGGTTGGTTCTATTGTCACAAATAAAAAGACAGGCGAAAAAATAGAATTCAATGAAGCGGATCAATCAGTGAAGATTCTGACAGGTGGACGAGGAGGCCTAGGAAACGAGCACTTCAAGGCATCAACAAATACTTCACCTGTTGAGTGGACACCAGGAAAGCCTGGAGAAGATGGTAACTACTATATAGAGGTGGAACTTTTTGCTGACGCGGGGTTTGTAGGTCTTCCATCCGCAGGTAAGTCTAGCCTTCTAAACGAACTTACAAATGCCAAGTCTAAAGTTGCAGAGTATCACTTCACAACACTTGAGCCGCACCTTGGAAAATTTCAAGAATTTATCTTGGCAGATATTCCAGGACTTATAGAAGGGGCTTCTAGCGGGAAAGGTCTTGGTCATAAATTTCTTCGACATATAAAGAGAACAAAAACACTTGTTCACTTGGTTCCTTTTGAGTACGGTGATCAGATGATGGAAAAGTATCTTGGAATAAGAAAGGAACTAGAGGACTTTGATGAGGAGCTTGGAAACAAAGAAGAAATTATTCTTCTTACAAAAACTGATCTAGTTAATGAGAAAGATGTAGACAAAACTCTAAAAGAATTTGAGAAAACAGGGAGGCCAGTTTTTGCTATTACTTTATTTGATGATGAGCAAATAAAAGGTTTTGGAGATGAGCTTGTAAGGGTATTAAGAAATTAATTAAACACTCATCATAAAAGCCCGGCCAAAATTGGCCGGGCTTTTTTATTGAATACCATTGTAGTATTCGAAAATATTCTCAAGATCACTTTGTTCAGCTTGCTTATTTATCCATTTTTGTGATTCTGCTCCATAAATTTTGTAACGTAGATCGTATTCACCAGTCGGGTATTTTGTGACTCTCACAGACCGAACTAGGTCTCCTTTGTTTGACAGCTTTAAACCAACATAGATACCAAAGCGGTCAGACGGATCAGGATTCCTTAGGAACGCAAGGTAAAACTGATCAAACTCAATGGATGGAATTTCATCATCAATAAGTCTTAGGACCTTTTCTCCTTGACTCAATGGAAGGTCCACGCTTCTTAAGCTTTCTTGCCTATCTACATCTTGGGCAAAACTTAACTGGGCCAAGGCTGTAAATACCACCAAAATACATACTGGAAATTTTTTCATTCTCTAGTTTTTTGTGCGTTAAATTTACTCTTTTATATCACTATAGGTACATTCCGTCAATCCTATATTTTTGATGTATAATTAGTACAGTTAATAATATAAATAAAACCTATGAAAAATATCACTTACACAATTATTATGATTGCTTTGCTGGCTGTGGCGGCCTTCTTGATTATTAGCCCTCAGAAAGTAGACGCTCCAAATTTGGATATTGATACAGAATCTGAAGTGCTTATTGAAGTGACTCCACCTGAGGATGTTGCAGAAGTTTCTTATGATTATTCAGTTGACCTAGAGAGAAGTGAGGTTAGTTGGACTGCCGGTAAAAAGTTTATTGCTGAATATATAGACAAAGGAACACTGGAACTTCTATCTGGAGGTTTAAACATAACAGGAGATTCAGAAGTTAATCTTGATGGAGGATTCGTTTTTGATATGGATTCAATCGTTGTTACTGATACTGGTTTCGGTGGAGGATTCAACGGACTTGAACGAGACTTAAAGAGTGATAATTTCTTCGATACAAACAACTATCCAACGTCTAATTTTACTATCACAAGTTTAAGCACAGACAGTACAAATCAGACTATAGAGGGAGATCTAACAATCAAGGGGATCACAAAGCCAATTATATTTGCATTGTCTGAGTGGAATGAGATGGATCAGTATATTGCTGGTTCTGTAAATGTAAATCGTCTAGACTACGGAATCGATTTCCGTTCAGAAGGTCTAATCGGCAAGATAGAGGATAAAGTTATTAATGATACATTTGATATAGATTTCAAAATTTATTATAAATAGATTTCTCCTCCACAAGGAAACCGAATATTCTTTTTGAGACAAAAAAGAATCAAAAAGTCTTGACCTGTTTCAAATAAACTAAAAAATATCACCATTCTCGGTGTTCCGCTAAGCGCTATCGCTACGAGCTACACACTATTCGAGAATGGTGGTATTTTTCTTTACGCTTCTTTGAAAACGGCAACAAAAACAAACTCTATATATAAAAAAACTCCTGCGAATTGCAGAAGTTTAAAGTTAAGTAAATATTACTTTTGAATTGAGATTTCTTCAAATTCATCTTTTTGAACAAGGTAATTGAAGATTGAAACAATTTCTTTTAACTCTTGTTTTGTTTCAGCGGTAGTATTTTCATAAGATACCTGAAACTTAATATGAATCGCTTCTTTGATACTTCTTATAAGGGTACCCCATTCAGTTATTTCAAAAAGCATGGTGCTTGTTGAGTATAAGACAAGTAAATGGCGAAAGTTTTTCACTTCAGCTATTTTGAGGCTATATATCTCTTTAAAAAATCTTTTTCCGATCTTAATAAGTATTGCTGGGTTTGCCGGGTTACGAAGCTAATCTTCTAAGCTAATTAAAAAATCATCTATGCTCATGATGTTTGTTTTTGTAGAATTTATAACAGATTATAACTATATACTTTGTTTGTCAAGTCATATAAAAACCCTTATCTGATATACTGTCTCCCATGAGTGATAGCAAATACTACGTAACTATAGGGCTTGAGGTTCATGCTGAGCTAAAAACAAAGACAAAGATGTTCTCAGCCGCACCGAACAACCCAGATGAGAAAACTCCAAACTTAAATATTGACCCTGTGAGCATGGCTCATCCTGGTACTCTTCCTGTGATCAATAAAAAGGCTGTTGAGAGTGTTATTCGTGTAGGGTTGGCGCTTGGGGCTGATATCGCAAACTTTACAGAGTTTGACCGTAAGAACTACTTCTACCCAGATATTCCAAAGGGTTACCAGATATCCCAATATAAGTATCCAATTGTGTCTGGAGGGTCGCTTGCTGGAGTGGATGTTACTCGTGTTCATCTAGAAGAGGACACTGCTACAAGTAAACACGACAAGGGGGACTACTCACTTGTAGACTTCAACCGTGCTGGAGTGCCTTTGATGGAGCTTGTTACAGAGCCTGTTATTCATGACGTTGAGACTATTGGAGTGTTTGCTCGAGAACTACAAACTCTCCTTCGATATCTTGGAGTGTCAGATGCAAACATGGAAAAGGGTGAGATGCGTGTAGAGGTAAACCTTTCTATTTCTCCAGACAAGGATGTTCTTGGAACAAAAGTAGAAGTAAAGAATATTGCTAGTTTCAAAATGGCAGAGAAAGCCGCGGCCTATGAAATAGTCCGTCACACAAAACTCTGGGAGGAGGGAAGAAAAGATGAAATAGTCCAAGAAACACGTGGCTGGGATGATATCAATGGCGTGACAAAGTCACAGCGATCAAAAGAAAACTCAGCAGAGTACCGATACTTCCCAGATCCTGATCTACCAAAACTGTATTTGCATGACATGTTTGATTTAGAAGCTTTGAAGTCTGGTCTTCCAGAACTTCCCGCTGATAAGCGTGATCGATATGAAACAGACTTTGGAATAAAGGCCGAGGATATTGAAAGCTATATTCTAGATATGAAACTTGGTGGATTCTTTGAGGAGGTGATGACAAGTCTGGGAGACAACTCACTTGCAAAACTGGCTTCAAACTACACAACTACAGATATTGTTGGACAGATGGTAAACGATACATCTCTGGAATATCCAGAAGTAGATTTGTTCTCAAAGCTTTTGAAAATGGTAAACAGTGGAGATATTGGATCACGCGGAGCAAAAGACCTACTTCTGCGATATATGAAAGGGGAGACAAAGGACCCACAAGACCTTGCTGAAGCAGAAGGACTTATTCAGAAAAATGATCCAGACGCTGTGCGAAAAATTGCTGAGCAGGTTATCGCAGATAATCAGAAAGCAGCCGATGACTTCAAAGCAGGAAACGAAAACTCAATCAAGTTCCTAATGGGACAAGTAATGAAGCTCTCAAAGGGCTCAGCCAACCCAAAAATGGCCGAAGATTTAATAAAAGAGTTGTTAAGTTAAAAAAACACCCGAGCGGGTGTTTTTTGTTATAATATTCACATATGAAAAAATTAAACATAGCTATAAATGGATTTGGAAGAATTGGTCGAGCTTTTTACAAAGCCTCTATGGGGCGAGAGGAAATAAATATTGTTGCAATTAATGATCTTGGAGATATTGAGAACTTGGCATATCTACTAGAGTACGACACCGCATACGGAGTGAGTGAGTTTGAGGTGTCTACAAAGGATGGAAATCTAATTATTGACGGAAAAGAAATCAAGGTTGTTCAGGAAAGAAATCCAGAAGATCTTCCTTGGGGTGAGCTAAAGATTGATGTCGTTGTAGAGTCTACTGGAATCTTTACTACTTATGAGAAAGCAAACATGCACCTAACAGCTGGTGCAAAAAAAGTTGTTATCTCAGCACCGGCCAAGGGTGAGCCTGTCGAGGGTGTTGTCGGAGCTACAGTTCTGATGGGAATCAATGAAGAGCAATTGAATACTTGCCAGATCTCTTCAAACGGATCTTGTACTACAAATGCATCGAGCCCTCTAATGGCAATTCTAGATGAATCTATTGGAGTAGAGAAAGCTATGCTAAATACTATTCATGGATATACTTCCACTCAGCCAATAGTAGACGGCCCAAACAAAAAAGACTTCCGAAAAGGAAGAGCGGGTGCTATGAATATCATTCCTACAAGTACTGGAGCTGCAACTGCTGTGACACAGGCACTTCCAAAATTCGAAGGGAAGTTTGACGGGATCGCTGTTCGCGTTCCAGTGATAGCTGGATCAATCGCAGATATTACTTTTATTTCAAAAAAGAAGACAACTGTAGAAGAGGTAAACAAAGCTCTCAAGAAAGCATCAGAGGATCCAAAGTGGGCAAACATATTTGGTATAACAGAAGATCCTATTGTCTCATCTGATATTCTAGGTTCTCCGCTAGCGTCTATTGCAGACTTGGCTATGACACGAGTGGTAGATGGAAACCTGGTAAAGGTGATGGGATGGTATGACAATGAGATGGGATACACTCACACACTAGTCGATCATGTAATTAAAACAGGGGCGAGCTTGTAGTATGTATAAACTAAAAATTTTAGTTGCTGTTGTATTGGTTTTATTGTTGTTAGTTTTTCTTGTTCCATTTACACCAGTTGAGGTTGGGCGTTGCTTTGTAAATGGTAAGGAAGTTTCTTGGTCTAATGGATGGAATCCATGCGGAGGAGATTTTATCAGAAAAGATGAAAATCAAAGCTTGTTGCGTATATTTAAACAGAACCATTACAATAAAAATATTTTTGAATAGTGCCATGAAGAGAACTATAACTATAATTTTAATAGTATTCACACTCGGATTTTCTGCTTGGTTTTTCTTTTATCCAGCCTTTGAGAGAGAGGTTGAAATAAGATGTATTACAACTCCTTGTGAGCCAATTATTGAGGTTTTGACTCCTTATAAATTATTTATTAATAAATAATATGAAAATATACTTAGCAGCAGATCATGCAGGATTTGAACTTAAAGAATCCGTAAAGAAATACCTAGAAGAGAAAGGTCACGATGTGACTGACTTTGGTGCACACAAATACAACGAAGGAGACGATTATCCCGACTTCATTAAACCGGCAGCAGAAGCTGTAGCTGGGGACTTGGCGAGCCTTGGAATTATATTTGGAGGATCAGGTCAGGGAGAAGATATGGTTGCTGATAAAATATTTGGCATACGCTCCGCTGTGTATTACGGAGGGAATTTAGAAATAGTGAAATTAGCTAGAGAACACAACAACGCTAATATAATCTCTATAGGAGCTAGGTTTATGGACTACAATGAAGCAACTGAGGCCATAGATTTATTCCTGGATACGAAATTCTCAGGAGATGAAAGGCATATTAGAAGAATAGAAAAAATTGACTAGTATGGAATCAGAAAGACTAAATCATCATCTAAATAAGGATCAGAACCTATATCAGCTATCTCTAAAAAAGAAGGATTTTGAAGATGAACTTGCTAGACGGACTGGTATGGATCGTGACTATTTGCTTGGAGAGAAAAATAGGCTAGAGGATGCAATTTCAGTTAAGAAGGGCGAGATAGATGTTTACGATTCTGAAGATGGAAAGGACGAAGACCTTATTGAAATGAGAGATGAATCTGTCGAGGGAAATATATGGGAAGCGGCAGGCAAAGCTGATGATTTAATTTTAGAAAGGAAGCAACTTGAGAAAGATTTAGAACTAATAGACATGGCACTTGCAGAGTCGTCGGAGGAAGAAATAGACGAGATACTAGAAAGATTGTTCGCCTTGTCTAAAATACTAGAAAAGTAGCATGGAGAACAAATCACTAGAATTAAATACTGCAATTCTGGCGGCAAAAGAAGCTGGTAAAATGTTGAAGGACTACTTTGACGGTGAATTTTCAGATCAAGAAATAAAAGATGACTCAACGATAGTTACCGTTGCTGATAAAAAAGCAGAAGAGATTATAAAGGGTATTATTCTTGACTCATTCCCAAATCACAGTATTCTTGGAGAGGAAGAGGGGCTTGTTGAGAATTCTTCAGAGTATGTGTGGCATGTTGACCCTGTTGACGGTACGAGAAATTTCGCAAATGGTATACCCCTCTACTGTGTTTCGATTGCTTTAGAGAAAGATAGCGAAATAATTGTTGGTGTTGTGTATAATCCTTCAACAGATAGAATGTTCTATGCAGAGAAAGGTTTCGGAACGTGGCTCAATGATAAAAAGGTTTCAGTCTCTGGTCAAGACCACACTCAAGGAATGTTTACAATTGGATCTGGAAGAAAAGAAGAAGATCTGACTCTGAAGATTGAGCTGTTACGTAATGGCAAAACCTTTGTTCGTTCAGTGAGAGATTTTGGCTGTACAGCACTAGAGCTGGCATACTTGGCTAGTGGTGGGACAGAAGCATTTATTCTTCTTGGTTTAAATACGTATGATTTTGCCGCAGGGGTATTTCTAGTTGAAGAGGCTGGAGGTAGGATTACAAATCTAGATGGAAGTAAATGGTATTTCCCAGATAATTACTTCCTAGCCTCAAATGGAGTTTTCCATGAAGATTTGTTGGAAAATATTAATAAATTAAGAAAATAAAAATGATAGAAATAATTCCGGCTATTATGCCAAAAACAATTGAAGAAGCGTTAGAGAAAGCTACTTTAGTACCAGAGGCTCTTTCAGTTCAGTTAGATATAATGGATGGCGTGTATGTTCCAGAAGCAACATTTCCATATAATGGCAACGATAAAATGAGTCCACTAGATATTGGGATGTTTGAGCTAGACCTCATGGTTAAAAACGCGTCAGCTAGAATACCAGAGTGGATTGGTCTAGGAGCGACAAGACTTATTTTTCATATAGAAGCTGATCCGGACATGCTTGATAACTTTCAGAAATACGGAGAAGGACTCGTAGGTGTAGAGCGGGGAATAGCTGTAGGGATCGACACCCCGATAGAAAAGGTAGATGAACTTGTTCCATATGTAGACTTCGTGCAATTTATGGGGATTGAAAAGATTGGATATCAAGGGGTGCCCTTTTCAGATAAAGTTTTTGATAAAATAAAGGATTTCAAAGAAGTTTACCCTGAAGTTATTGTTAGTGTTGACGGTGGAGTATCGCTAGACAATCTTCAGAAGCTAAAAGAAGCAGGAGTAGATAGACTCGTAGTAGGTTCAGCTATTTTTGCTGGAGATGGAGATCCTTCGGAAAACTTAGAAGAACTGGAAAACCTAGCTAACAGCTAGGTTTTTGTTTGCTATAATAAAATGACTAAAACTTAGGTTATAAATTCACTCGAGCATTATTAGAGCAATCTCTAATATGGTTATCGTTTGCTACAATAACCA
>JBLHJW010000022.1:0-9829 GCA_047619465.1 Minisyncoccia bacterium | reverse complement strand
TTATACATCCATTTTTCTCAAAATGAGAATAGAATATGTGTGCATGTACTTATCCTCTAGGTTCCCTGTGTCGATACCGGACACATATCTCTCGGAGATAGAATGTGAAAGTCGTGGGTCGTTTTTTATAAAACAATAATTTCATGACACCCTAGAACTAAGAGATTAGTTTGGGTAAAAAATAATATGGCAACAAAGAAAAAAGTAGAAACAAAGAAAGCAGATAAAAAAGTAGGAAAAAAGAAATAATAAATAGGATTATTTATTAGTAGCTACAAGGAAGCGAAGAGTATTATGTCAAAAGATAATCATCAAAAAGAAGGCAAGTTAGAAGATTCTGGTTGGCTTGGGTCATACGAAAAGAATCTTTATGAAAATCCTGAAGATGACGAACAGCGCGATAACTACGAATCAGAAGATTCTGACTGGTAAGACAAAAAAACACCCCTTGTACGGGTGTTTTTTTACATCTCTCTCAATACCCTCAACTCATCTCGGAGAATCGCAGCTGTTTCAAAGTCTAGTTCTGCAACTGCCTTTTCCATATCTTTTTCTTTTCTTTTAATTAGTTTATTAAGGCCTGTTTCCCTTTTCTTTCCAGTTAGATCTTCTATCTTTGATAGTTCTGTTTGAAGCTCTAGGTTCACAGCCTTTTCATGGTCAGACTGAAGTGCTTCTGTGATATCTTTAATACTTTTTATAATTGTCTTTGGCGTGATCCCATGTTTTTTATTGTAAGCAAGTTGAATATCACGACGTCGAGCAGTCTCCCCCATGGCTCTTTCCATAGACCCTGTGATTCTATCTGCATAAAGAATAACCCTGCCTTCTACATTTCTAGCTGCTCGGCCAATAGTCTGAATAAGTGATGTCTCACTACGTAGGAAACCCTCTTTGTCAGCGTCAAGAATACCAATCAAAGTAACCTCTGGCATATCGAGACCTTCTCGAAGAAGGTTTACCCCTACAAGAATATCAAAGTTCCCTTTTCTAAACTCTGTGATGATCTGAATCCTCTCTATCGTCTTGATGTCGCTATGCAAATACTCGGCCTTTATTTTCCGTTCCTTTAGGTATTCTGACAAGTCTTCTGCCATCTTCTTTGTGAGTGTTGTAGCTATTACACGGCCACCTTTGGCAATCTCCTTTTCTGACTCAGCAATGAAGTCCTGAACCTGCCCAATATATCCAGCTTTCTCGGCGATAATGGGTCGAACAACAATCTCCGGATCAATCAATCCTGTCGGTCTAATTATTTGCTGTACAATTTTCTCCTCTCTTTCTACATCTCCAGGAGTAGCTGAAACATACAAGATCTCTGATACGCGTTCTTCAAACTCCTTGTATTGAAGAGGTCTGTTGTCCTTTGCTGATGGAAGCCTAAATCCAAACTCCACTAGATTCTCTTTTCTAGCCTGATCTCCTGCATGCATCGCTCGAAGCTGAGGCAAGGTCACATGGGATTCATCTATAATTGTAAGAAACTCTGGATTTCCATTCTCATCGTGAGGGAAATATTCCAACAGTGTATCGGGAGCGTCTCCAGGGTTTTTCCCAGATAGGTGGCGTGAGTAGTTCTCAATTCCTGAACAGTATCCAACCTCATTGATCATTGCCAGGTCATAGTTTGTTCTACGCTTAAGTCTCTCTGCTTCTAGTATTTTTCCTTCTTTCTCTAACTTTTTTAAGTGAATTTTTAACTCAGCCTTTATGGACTTTATAGCCGACCCTCTTTGACTTTCATTTGTCATAAAGTGTTTTGCTGGAGCAATGAAAAGCGAGTCTGGTTCGTCATTGATAATCGAAGTTACAGGATCAATAACCTGAAGACTTACAACCCTATTACCAACTAGTTCTACTCGATACATTATTTTTGCAGAAATTGGCATTATCTCCACGGTGTTTCCAACGGCTCGAAACTTCCCAGGCTCTAGGTCTGCGCTTGTTCTCTCATATTGCATCTCAACAAGCTTTTTGAAAAGTTCAATTCTTTTTATTTGTTGATCTTTGTTGAAAAATATAAATCTCTTTTCATATTCCTTCGGAGAACCTAGACCATAGATACACGATACTGAAGCAACAATAATCACGTCCTTCCTTGTTAGAAGTGATTGAGTGGATGCATGGCGAAGACGATCAATCTCTTTATTGATTGAGGCGTCCTTTTCTATATATGTATCAGTAACTGGAACATAGGCTTCCGGCTGGTAGTAGTCATAGTAGGATACAAAGTAGTGAACGGCATTATCAGGGAAAAACTCTTTAAACTCTTGAGCGAGCTGAGCAGCTAGAGTCTTATTGTGAGCTATTACGAGTGTTGGTTTTTGAGTCTCCTCAATTACATTCGCCACTGTGTAGGTCTTTCCAGATCCAGTAACCCCAAGAAGGGTCTGTTTCTTGAGACCCTTCTTTAAACCCGCAACAAGACTCTTTATAGCCTCTGGCTGGTCTCCTGCTGGACTGTATTCACTTTTTAAAACGAATTTAGCCATAGATAAAGACATTATACACAAAAAGCTCTAATGAGCATGAGGCAGCGAAACAGAAATAAGAAAAAGGAGTAAAACTCCAAAAATGAAGAAGCTAACGTGACTGAAGGCCTTTCTCTTATTCCCTTTTAAAATAGAAAGAGGAATCAGGTCGTGGAATATAATATACATAAATGCTCCTGCAGAAAAGGAAAGTAAAACCGCCTGTATTGCCTCTGTTGAAGAAACAACAAAGCCAATAAAGACTCCAATAAAAATAGTTAGCGAGACCAAAACATTTCGCGATATCGCTTGCCACCTAGAATACCCTAAACCAATCAATACAAAATATTCTGAAATCTCCTGAAGAATTTCATGAATTAGAATACTAACAGTAGTTATTATGCCGACAGTCGTGCTAACAAAAAAAGCAGGAACTATAA
The DNA here is from genome assembly GCA_047619465.1 of Minisyncoccia bacterium. Taxonomy (GTDB): domain Bacteria; phylum Patescibacteriota; class Minisyncoccia; order Phycocordibacterales; family CSBR16-119; genus CAYHDV01. The sequence goes on along the minus strand of JBLHJW010000022.1, from coordinate 6,918 downwards.
TTATCCCGTCTGCAATGTTGTGAAAAGCGTCTCCAAGAAGCATTCTTGTTGCGCCAGATTTAGCATGAGAATGCTCACAATCACCACTATGGTGGTGATGTGATTCTGGTAAAATCCTTTCTAGCAAAAAGAAAACAAAAAAACCACCAACAGCTCCAGAAAAAATCAAAGAAGGCGATGCAATTTCAAAGGCCTCCTTAAAAAGATTAAACGAAGTGAAGAAAAATACTCCCGCAGAAAAAGATACCAAATACTTCAAATGTCTAGAGACAAATTTTTTTGCAATAGTAGATCCAAATATTAAGCCGATGAAAGACGCAGCAGAAATAATAATCGCTGCAATAAAACTATCCATCATTGCTATTTCTTCTTATTGTTTCCCCCATAAACATAGTAAAAGGTAGCATTATCATCTTTATTAAGACATTTAATAATCCACTGTTAAAATCCATATTTTAATTATCTCATTAAGCCGATAAAAATGATAGGATCCATATTGGTCCTATATTTTTTAGGGGCTTTATTATTTCTTTTTACAAGAAGAGCAAAGACAGGGCTTACAGTACTCATCTGTGTACTCTTTACCATAGTCATAAACTATCTCATCTCCATCTTTAATGTTCTTTATTGCGTAGGCATTTATATGTCCCCTTTCTATTTCTACTTCTGCATTTGGCTTACAAGCGTGGTTTATATATCTAGCCTTATTTGACCTAGCTGTACCATCTATAACTCTATTTGAGCTGGTTTCAAAAAGATACTTACCACCCTTTTCATCCGCCTCTTTGCGAGTCATGATCTCCCCAACATACTCGATAATAAAATCACCTTTCTTTATGTCCTCTCCAGCAAAAAGACCTATCCCTGCTGATGACCTCTTTGGTTTTGTATTTTTATTTGACCTTTCCTTCTTTTTCATGTCCGAAAGTATATCATGATTTATTGAGATATCTCTGTAGAAATTTTGTCTTAAATTCAAAAAATGTCCCATCTATAACAGTCTGACGAATCTTGTCTACTAAGGTCACTATAAAATAAAGATTGTGAATAGAAGCCAGTGTGGCTCCGGTCATTTCTTTTGATCGGAAAAGATGAGACAGGTATGCACGGGTATAATTCTTTGACGTGTATGATGGAGTGTCTGGATCTATTGGAGAGAAATCTTCTTTAAATTTTGAATTATATATATTAATTACCCCATCAACTGTATATAAATTACCGTGACGAGCAAGTCTTGTGGGAGATACGCAATCAAACAAATCACATCCGTTTTCAACCCCTTCAAACAAGTCTGACGGGTCACCTATTCCAAGCAAGTGGCGAGGTTTATCTTCAGGAAGCTTTTCGTTTACCCACCGAACAGCAGTTCCCATATCTTCCTTGTTAAAAGATCCACCAATTCCAAAACCATCAAATCCCTCACCTGTATCAAGCGTCATCTTGGCAAGCGTCTCTGCAGACTCTTTTCTTAAATCTTCAAACCTTCCTCCCTGAACAACAGCAAACAGTGCTTGCTGATTTTCAGGATCCAATTCAACGTGCCTTGAAAGACTTCTTCTGGCCCATCTGTGTGTTCTGTCCATAGCCTCTTTTTGATATTCTTTTTCTGCAAGGGGACTAGTGCACTCGTCAAATGCAAATATCATGTCTGCACCAAGATCCCATTGAACCTCCATTGAAGACTCCGGAGTAAATCTATGAGACGACCCATCTAGATGAGATTTGAAGGTTACCCCGTCTTCATCTATTTTAGCCAGTCTTGTATGAGCTTTTTTTGTTTCTTTTTGTTTTTCTGTAACTGTTAACTCTTCCCCACTTGCAACCTTTGATACTTTTGTTCCAAATGCCTCACCAAGAGAAAAAACCTGAAAACCTCCTGAGTCTGTCATTGTTGGACCACTATAATTCATCATCTTTGGAAAACCTCCAGACCTCCGCACTATCTCTGCTCCTGGCTGCATGTACAGATGATAAGTGTTTGCCAGAACAACTTGGGCACCAAGATCATTGATCTGTTCTGGAGTCAAAGTCTTTACTGTAGCTTTTGTACCAACAACCACAAAAGATGGAGTTTGTATGTCTCCATGAGGAGTAGAAATAACACCGGTACGAGCCATTGTTCCATCCAACTTATTTTTAATTTCGAAACTAAATTTTTTATTCATATAAGGTTAATTTTTTATAAAAACGTAGTCTATATAATTTATATTAAATGGAGTCTTTGCTATTACCGTTTTAATTGGATCTTGTGGGTCACCGGTAACTTTTGAAGTCTCAGCAATTAAAAACTCTCCATTTAGACTGGAAACAAATAGACCTGACTCATCTACAAATACGTCTCTTGGAACATTTACTGAAAATGATCCACCACCACGACCAACAAGAATAAGGGACAGGCTTGAGTCAGCCGAAGAAAGTCTAGCTTCAGTTTCAACACCAGAAGTGGATAACAACTCGACCAAAGAGGATTCTAAATAGACCTCCTTCACGGTTCCAATATAGATACCTCCTGATGTAAAAGCTTTGGACCCAGAAGAAATATCATCTTTACGACCTTTATCTATTAAAATATTATCGTAGGCAATTTTGGGTGGACGAGAAAGAACCCTTGCTGTTTTATCAAAAACAGACGAATTATACAAACCTAGTAAATCCATTAGTCGCGCATTTTCGTTTTCCAAGACTTCTTTTTCTTTTTTAAGAGTAGCCATTATCATAAAATCATCTTGGAGGTCTAATAGTTTTTTTATAAGAGATTTTTTGCTTTGAATGGCCAACAAGCTCTCTGTGATTCCACCAGAGACAAAATCACTCACACCCCAAACTGGTCCGGAAACGACAGAGACACCGTTACCAAACAAAGACAAAACAGGCCTCCGAAAGATAACAATCAAAACCACTATGGATACTATAGTGGTTATTTTCCATGTTTTGTTATCTTTTTTTCTAGCGAATATGTAGCTCATAGTCTTCTGGCATAAGCGACTCTTTATAAAATTCTACATCCTCAAGTATGATACCAGTTCCACGAGCGACAGCAGTGAGCGGATCATCGCTTACCCTTATTGGAATCTTTATAATTGCCTCTAAGAGCTGAGGGAGACCATCTGTCAAAGCGCCCCCACCAACGAGAACAATTCCTCTTCTCATAACATCCGAAAGAATCTCTGGGGGTGTAGTCTCTAGAACTTCTTTAATACCCTCAATAAGCAAGTTAACTGATTCTGAAATTGCTTCTCTTACATCAGCAGCGGTAATGATAACCTCTCTGGGGAGGCCGGTTATTAAATCTCTTCCTCTTACCGATACTTCATCGTTCTGTGACTCAGAAACAGAGCCGATTGTAATTTTTACATGTTCAGCTGTTTTTTCTCCAACCAGAAGTTTAAACTCATCTTTTAGATAATTCATAATATCTGAGTTTAATCTGTCTCCTGCAATTTTCATACTTTTTGATTGAACTATTCCACCGAGAGATATCACAGCTATATCGGTAGTTCCTCCTCCAATATCTACAATCATACTTCCAATGGGTTCCTTTACAGGCATGCGAATACCAATAGCTGCTGCCATTGGCTCTTCTACAATGAATACATCTCTGGCCCCAGCAGAACGACTAGCATCTACAACAGCTCTCATTTCTACATTTGTAACATCGGAGGGAATCCCAACCACGACTCTAGGTCGAAATATTTTCTTAGATATTTTTTCTGCTTTGTTTATATAGTAACCAAGCATTTCTTCTGTTATTTCATAGTCTGAAATAACACCATCTACAATAGGTCTGATAGCTTTAATATGTCCAGGAGTTCTACCAAGCATTTTCTTAGCGTCGGATCCTACGGCTACAACTTGATCTGTTTTAATGTTTATAGCAACAACAGAAGGTTCTGTAATAACAATCCCATGACCCCTCAAATAAACCAAAGTATTGGCTGTACCTAAATCAATACCGATATCATTTGAGAATCGGTTATATAGTTGTTCTAGTTTTTTAAACATACTCGCTCTTTCAGTTACATATTGAATCTACCAAGAAATTCAGTCTTTGCAAGGATTTCTCCTTTTTCCTCTTTCCTGGCTTTTACCTCAATTCCTCCTGCTTCAAGACTTCTTCCAGACACTACAGCGCGAACAGGTATTCCGATTAAGTCACTGTCTGCAAATTTCGCTCCAGCTGAAGTATCTCTATCATCATAAAGAACTTCCACTCCATCTTCTGTCAATGTTTTATAGATTGATTCCGCCTCCTCATCCTGACCAATACTCAACAAGTGAACTTGGAATGGTGATACAGACTTCGGCCAAACAAGGCCTTTGTCATCTCCATGAATTTCAACAATAGCTCCAACCAGTCGAGAAATCCCGATTCCATAAGAACCCATAAATACATTTTTCTCTATTCCATCTTCATCTTTGTACTTCAAACCAAGTGGCTCAGAAAACTTTTCCCCAAGAGTAAATATATTTCCAACCTCAATTGCTTTGACTTCTTCGAAACTTCCTTCTATTCCTAGATCTTTTTTTACATCGTCTGTGTAAACTTCTTTATTCAAAGCGGCATGACCATCTTCCATCTTAACCCCTTTACCTAAATCATTCTTATTAATATAAATAAGATCCTCCCCAGCGTCTGAGATCGTCTGGAATTCATGAGAGTACTTTGAAAAACTCCCACCCGAAGCAAAAGTTAGATAAGTGTCGCTACCAACCCCGGTTCTTTCAAAAACGTTTTTGTAAGCTTGCGTTGCTTTTTCATAGAACTCAACATGCTGCTCTTCATCTTTTGAAAATGAATATAGAGCCTTCCAGTAGAACTCTCTCCCCCTCATAACACCAGACTTGGCTCGTGCCTCATTTCGAAATACAGTTGTAATATCATATGAGTAAGCAGGAAGATCTTTGTATGAGTTAATATAATCCCTCATCATGGCAGTAAGAGGCTCTTCGTGGGTAAAAGCCAAACCAAGTTCTGTCCCGTTCTTTAATTTTGTCTTAAACCAATTGTCTACTACCTCATCATCCCATCTATCTGTTTTCTCCCAAGTTTCCTTTTTCTGCAAGGTAGCAGACTGCATCTCCTGACCGCCAATCGCATCCATCTCCTCTCTTATTATATTTGCAATCTTGTCTATAACTCGCTTCCCAAGAGGAAGAAATGAATAAACTCCCGCCATACTCTTATGAATAAAACCAGCCCGGATAAGAAGCTGTGCATTCTTAGAAACCTCATCTTTTGGGGCTTCTTTTCTTGTTTTTGTGAAAAGTTTTGATTGTCTCATTACTATCAATAATACCCTACATGCCAGACCTGGTCAAAGCTTGTAAAACAAGGGTTTTTCTGGTATTATCGACCCTGTCGAATAGCCTCCTAAATGAGGTTATTTAATTAATAATAGAGTTTGGTTCAAGGCAAATACGCCTTAGAAATTCAGGCCAATATCATAATTCAAGGTGTCTGGTTTATTTTTATCAAAAACTAAACCAGACACCTCCAACAAAAAGATATGTCTACAGAAAACGATATCCAAACACAGATGTTCGAGGTAGGAGCACACTACGGGTTCAACAGAGCCCGTCGTCACCCTTCTATGCGAGATTATGTGTTTACAACAAAGAATGGGACCGATATTATCGATCTATCAAAAACTGCTGAGTCATTTGACGCAGCAAAAGATTACATAAAGACTTTCGCTCAAGGAGAGAAGAAAATTATCTTCGTAGGAGTTAAAGCCGAATCAAAGAAAATCATTAAAGAGGCAGCAGTATCTATTGGAGCATCATACGTGGTAAACCGATGGGTTGGAGGTTCACTTACAAACTATTCTGAGATAAAGAAACGAATCGCTCGACTAAAGGAAATTCGATCGATGCAAGAGTCAGGAGATATTTCAAAATATACAAAAAAAGAGCAGCTACTTATTGAACGTGAAGCAATAAAGCTAGATATTTACTTTGGAGGAATCCAAGATATGGGAGGAATTCCTGATCTAATGGTTGTAGTTGACCCACGACATGAACACATCGCAGTTATGGAAGCAAAGAAAACAAATATTCCTGTAATAGCTCTTGCTAGCACAGACTGTGATGTTTCAAATCTTGACTTTACCATTCCAGCTAATGATGGAGCTATAGCCAGCGTTACATATTTCATAAATGGACTTGTGGACGCTTTCAAAGAAGGAAGAGAAAACAAAGATAAATAATTTTATTAATAATTTAAGCTATTTTGAATTATGTCTATTTCAATTGAACAAGTAAAAGAACTAAGGGAGCAAACAGGAGTTTCTATCATGCAATGCAAGAAAGCCTTAGAAGAAGCTGAGGGTGACTTTGATAAGGCTCTTATCATCCTAAAGAAAAAGTCAGGGGCAGCCGCAGCTAAGAGAGCTGGGCGAGAAGCAGAAGAAGGTACCGTTGTTGTAAAGTCTGGAGATTCTAAAGCTGTTATCTGTACACTACATTGTGAAACTGACTTTGTAGCAAAAAATTCTGACTTTATAGCTCTAGCAGAAGACCTAGCAAACAACGCATACACTAATGGTATCGAAGCAATGAAAGAAGGTTCTGCGGAAGCTATCGCTGTTGGAGTTCAGAAAGTAGGAGAAAATATCAAACTTGGAGATGTTACAGAAATAAAAGGAACTGTAATAGGTTCATACAACCACAATGGAAAAAGCACAGCTGTAGTAGCCCTTTCAGGGGGAACACCTGATCTTGCAAAAGATATCGCAATGCAACTAACAGCTTTAAAGGCTTCATATATTTCAGAGAGTGAGATACCGCAAGAGGATAAAGATAAAGCTCGAGAGCACTTCGCAGAAGAGCTTGAAAAAGAAAACAAACCAGAAGAAATGAAGGCAAAAATCCTAGAAGGAAAACTTGCTTCATACTTCAAGGACCAGGTTCTTCTTTCTC
>JBLHJW010000021.1:0-10633 GCA_047619465.1 Minisyncoccia bacterium | reverse complement strand
ATTCTCAAGCATAAAATTAACCCTTGTTCCTCTGTCTTCTACTGGGAACTGCCAATCTATGCCTTCAAACTGATAAACATAAGTATCTACAACAATTGGCTGCATCACTGATGGTGTTACTTCTCCAGCCTCAACGGGCTCTGATCTGTCTAAGAGATTCTTTTCGGGATTAACAAAAACAATAATCAATACCACAATCAAAACAACAAATCCTACCACTCCGATAACTTCTTTTCTTTTCATAAAATCGTATACTGAATCCATAAATATATCTGATTAATCTGTTATTTTTTGATTATATCACAATAGGCATATTAATAATACAAATCCAAAAGGGTCTGTAGCTCGGGCAATATTCGCTCAAAAATAACTTTATGACCTTTGTTGTTTGGATGAAGAGGATCCTTCATATATTTAAATCTTCCAATAATTCCACTCAGAACATTTGGAAGATAGTAAACCTCCTTGTCTTCAGCAAGAGTATCAAAACCCTCTAAGTACCCATCAATCCATGGCCCACCCGGAACACCCACAAGCAGAACCTCTATTTCTTCATCAACCAAAGTATCTATAATATTAGACAAATTTGAGAATGTATCCTCCTTTGGTACGCGTTGAATAAAATCATTCCCTCCTAGAAGAACAATTGCAATGTCGGGATCATGGGCTATTACGTCTTGATTGATCCTTTCTAGCGCGTCATGTGTTGTATCATTCCTTATACCACTATTTCTGATTTTTACCTTTGTTTCCTTTCTCAGCAGAGAAACAAAATCCAACCCTTCGTCTGGTCCAAGGCCCTCAGTAATAGAATCTCCCAGAATAACAACGTCAAAACGGTCATATGATACTGGATTTACTACTATTTTTTCCCGAAGATAGTCTGTAGAAGAGTACATCCAAAAGATAAGCAACAGGACTCCCGCAGCTCCTACAATTATTCTTAATTTTTCTTGAATGCTCTTATCCATTGATAAGCTATTATATCACGTCAGAGAGCTTGAAAATTATCCTCGAATGTTGTATTCTATTTATCGTTCGTAAGAACATATGGCCCCATCGTTGAATGAAGTAAGAAGCCCTCTGGCGACTATACTGAATTTATGTCGGAGCTGTTAATTTAATGATCAAAATATTGGCCCCATCGTCTAACGGTTAGGACACTAGGTTTTCAATCTAGTAATCAGAGTTCGATTCTCTGTGGGGTCACAGATCGTAAAAACAACAAAACACCCAAGCGGGTGTTTTGTTGTTTTTAGAAAGCAAACTGCTTTGCTTTCGGCGATTTGTGAAGACGGAGACATAATTTTCTGACAAGAAAATAGTCGAGTCGGGGTCGCGAGCACTTTGGCTTTTTTGAGCTTTTGTGAATAAAAAGACTTAGTGACTTGTGACACAAAGTGCGCTAGTTCAAGCGCTCGAGAAGCATGTAAAAGATTAGAGTGAGACTGCTATGGAAAAAATTGATTTTAAAATTTGAGCACTTTTACGGAGTAAAGAAATTGGGATTAGCAAGTACCGTCCTTGCAGGTCAAACACTTAAAGTGCCTTTGAAATTTTTTTTGCATACGTAGTCATTTGTTCTGAAGATTCGTACGACGTTCGTCCTTCATTCTTTTTATCTAGATAACGTGGAATAAGATGTATGTGGAAATAAGGAACTTCATCTCCTGCAATACCAACTTGTACATAGTCACACTTAAGACCTTTCTTAATGGCGAGCATGAGTTCTTTTGTTTTTATAAAAATCTTTGCAATGAGTTCATCTGGAACATCCTGCATCCAAACGTATCGCTTTTTGGGAATTAGAAGAGTATGTCCATATTCTACGGGGGCAATATCCAAGAATGCTAAAAATTCACTGTCTTCATAGACTTTTTTTGAGGGAATCTCTCCATCGATAATCTCTTCAAAAATTGTTCGTTTTACTTCCATACCTTGATTGTATCAGAAAACTGAAATTCAGCTGAAGATGTTATTTTTTCTTTACATGTATAATCTCTTTTTCTAGTTAATCTGGAATAAAGAAATTGGGATTAGCAAGGACCGCACTTGCTAATTCTTTTAAATTTGACAAGACGTGTTTTAATATATAATATACGTTCAAATGATTAAACGCACACTCAAATGGGAGAAAAAGTTTATACAGATGATTCTTACTATAAAATAGGAAACAGCGTCTACAAACTAGAGGCCGCACCTAGAAGAGCGCTTGCAAGAATATATAGACAGGAGAAAAATAATCCTGGGAAAAAAGACCTTGCCTTCATTGACTATGTAGAAGAAAATGTAGAAAAATGGATAAAAGAATCTGAGAATGAGCCTGGTCTTTTAGAAAATCTTAAGGGGTTGGTCCGTGAGTACATAGAAAAGGACAGGCCTAAAAAGCTCCGCGCAGAAAAGCTTTCTGATATTTGTGAAAGTGGAAAAATAATTTACCTATCTAAACAAGACGCACGAGAAGCTTTGGCGGAAATAAGAGAAAGTAAACAAGAGCATAAGAAACCAGAACGTTCGTACGAATGTGATAAGTGTAACTGGTGGCACCTGACATCGGTGCCATTTGAATCTTGGAAAAAATCAAAAAGGAAATGAAGCGCCACATTTGTGGCGCTTTTTTATTTCTAATATGAGGCAACAACATTTTCACCGTCGATTAAAACATACCCTAGAGATACATCTAAGGTAAAGGTGTCAGGTACCTTTTGTGCTTTTTTGATCGCTCGAGAAGGCTCACACCAATAACTAATACTAGACCAGAGAATAGAAATTGATCATGCAGCTAATTATGACTTTGTGTATAATCTATATACATGAAATTATTACTGAAGATTACCAAGACCATTGTAGGGGTAATACTTATACCCTTTGCTGTGGGGTCTATTTCTGCTCTGTGGCAGGTTGTTTTTGCTGGTGGGCAGTCTGGCTTTGATTGGATTCTAATGTTGATTGGGTCCGCTGTGTTTGTGCTAGTGTACTTTTTTACATCAAAACCAGACTGGATATATGTACTAGGACATGAGCTAACTCATGCACTATGGTCCTTTTCTTTTGGAGGAAGACTGAAGCAAATAAGAGTTCACTCGGATGGAGGCCATGTAGTAACAACAAAATCAAATTTTCTTACTTCCCTATCTCCATACTTCTTTCCCCTGTATACAGTATTAGTAATTGTGATATTTGGCCTTGGTGGCATTTTCTGGGACTGGTCTAGTTTTACTTGGATATTTTATTTATTAATTGGACTTACTTACACATTCCATATACTTATGAATATTCATATACTGAAGAATAAACAGCCAGACATTGTCCAGCATGGATATATTTTCTCCTCTGTAATAATCTTTATCGGAAATATATCTACACTCCTCATAGGGCTAGCCCTTCTAAGTACAGAAGTGAATTTGCAAATGGTTATTAGTTCTTGGGTGGGATCATCTCTTGATATGTATCATTCCCTTTTTGGACTATTTGGTATTTAAAAAAATAAAAAGCCCAGGCAAATTTGCCTGGCCTTGGGACTAGCAAGGACCGTCTTTGCTAAATCACAAAAGCCTGCTAATTAGCAGGCTTTTGTGATTATCGATCTGGAGGAACTTCGTAGTATTGGAGTAGAAATTTCATTGTCTCCATGGATGCCGGAGCCACCGTCTGTGAAGCATAACGAACACCCTTGGGGTATTTTGTAAAAAACAACACTAGAAATTCTGGATCATAGGCTGGTGCATATCCAAAGAAAGTATGCAGATTCTGACCCTCTAGATATCCTCCATCTGGTGCAGCCACCTGAGCTGTTCCAGTTTTTCCTGCTATGGTGTGACGCTCTAATTTCTCTCGTCCAGCAAAGAGGGCCGTATCAACTAGCTCAACAAGCATCCTGGTCACCTCCTCAGAAGCCTCCTTTGTAATAACTCTCTTCCCCTCTTCTACTTTTGTTTTCTTTGATCCGCCATCCTTATAGTCAATCTCTTTTACTAGATATGGATTGATCAATGTCCCACCGTTTGCAAGAGCTGAAAATGCTCGTATAGCTACAACAGGATTAAAAGCAATTCCCTGACCAAAACTCGCAGTGGCATGTTCTATGTCTCTACTACTGTCCAAGTTGGCTATCAAACCTGCTGCTTCATTTGGAAGTTCTATTCCAGTTTTTTCCCCTAACCCATAGGCTTTCATATATTCTCTAAAATCTTTCTTTCCTATCTTCTGTTGAATGAACACCATCCCTGTATTCAAAGACTGGTTCAATACTTCTTGCATGTTTATTGTCCCTCTTCCTTTTTTATCGTAGTTACTTATTTTCTCCTGACCCACAGTGATTGTTCCGGCATCATAGTATGTGGTCTCAGCAGTAACAACACCCTTCTCTATACCTATTGCCATAACAAGAGGTTTGATAATAGACCCAAATTCAAAGACATGCTCGATGAGCGGGTTGATAAAAACTGAAGAGTCTGGAACCGAGGAAAAATTATTTAGATCAAAAGTTGGAGTATATGCCATGGCCAGAATTTCACCAGTTTTTGGGTTTACTATAATTCCACCAGATGCGTCACTCTTCCATTTCTCGTCTAGGGTGTCCAACTGCTGTTCCAAAAAAGCTTGAACATTTGGCTCTATGGTTGTAACAACATCACCCTCTTTACCTTCCCCAGAAAAAGTAGCTGAAAGACCAGAGAATACTTCTGCAAAGAAATTGACATACAACTCATCCTCCTTTCTCGACAGGACACTATTAAACACTCTCTCGAGCCCATACTGACCAACACGATCATCCCCTTTATATGCAACAAAACCGAGTGCATGTGCGGCCATTTGACCGCCAGGGTAGAATCTCCACTTCTGACGCTCCATTCTGACCCCAGGCAGCTCTAAAGCTTCAATTTTATCTGCAGTAGTTTTAGTTATCTTGTCTACAATAACTTCATGAGGGTCATTTTCCTTATTGGCTTTTCTAAAAAAGGAATCTTTATCTATTTCAATAATAGTATTTATTCTTTGATACATTTCCTCTACAAACTCTATTTGGCCTGTATTCATCACCACCCTAAAACCAGAAGTAACAGTTCCTGCAGAGATTCTATCGCCGGATTTCTTTGAGAAAAATATTGAGCCACGTTCAAAAGTGTCTACAGACTGTACATATGATCTCTCGGCTCTGGCTTTGTATGATTCACCTTTTACAATTTGTAATAAAAAAAGCTTCCCAATTATAAGAAGCGCTAAAACTATTATTCCAAAAGAGACAACTCTAAGTCTTTTTGTGTATTGTCTCTTGTTCATCTAACTATCGTACTACAAATAGTGACCTAGATGCAAAGTGCGGGTTTGACTCTACAAAACCAAGTCTTGATGCTTCTTCTAAAGACAGATCATTGTATAGATCTAACGCAGATAGCTCTAGCGAACTAATTTCTGCTAAAAGATTTCTGGACTCTTGTTCTGCTACTTTTCTTCCCACAACATCAAAGATTGTATCTCCTAGAATGAACACGTAGGCAAAGAAAAGAATTGCAGACCCCACAAGAAATGCCTTTGTGGCTTTCTCTGTTATTGCTATTCTTTTTGTTGAGTATGTGTTCATTGTATTTATGGTTATTTATTCTTTTCTAATATTCTTAGCTTTGCACTTCTTGCTCTTCTATTTTCTTTTAACTCTTCCTCTCCAGAAATTATGGGTCTCTTTGTAACTCTCTCAGCTAAATCTGAATCTTCTTTATCTCGAAAGAATTTCTTCACGATCCTGTCTTCCAGAGAGTGAAAAGATATAACTGACATTCTTCCTCCTGGTTTTAGAATTTCAAACCCATCTTTTAGAACCTCTCTTAGAACTTCAAGCTCTTCGTTCACTGCGATCCTGATAGCTTGGAAGGTCTGAGTAGCTGGGTGTATTCTCCCTTTTCTTCTAAAGAATGGAACAGCATTGTAAACTATCTCCTTAAGCTCAAAAGTTGTCTCAATTGGCTTAACGGCTCTAGCTTCTACAATTGCTTTTGCAATTCTGTTTGCTGACCTGTCTTCACCAAAACCATAAATAATATCTGAGATAGTTTCTTCTCCCCACTCATTTACTATCTCGCTCGCTGTAACACCCTCTGGCTTGTCTGAAAGTGTCATGATAAGTGGCTCATCCTTCTGAAAAGAAATCCCTCTGCCGGCTGTTTCTAGCTGGTCTGAAGAGAAGCCAAGATCAAGAACAATTCCGTCCACAGATTCTACACTTTTATCTAATAGCTCTTTTTTTATATTTCGAAAGTTGCTTTGAATATATTCAACATTACAACCCTCTAAAACTTCTTTAGACCTATCAATTGCATCTCCATCCAAATCAAAAGCATAAACTTTTGCCAAGGGATTGATCTGACAGATAAGCTTAGTGTGTCCACCACCACCTAGTGTGCCGTCCACAATAACTGACCCGTCATGAATATTTAAACCTTCTATAGTTTCTTTTAAAAGTACTGTTTTGTGTACGGTTTTTTCTGACATGTTTATCTAATTTCCTGTTATAAGATTCCTGCTCCACCTAACTTCTCTGCTAAACCATCGGCCCGTTTCTCGACTTCTTTCTTGTAAGAATTCCATGAACTCTCACTCCAAATTTCTAGCCGATTCTGAACTCCAATGATCACAGCCTTTTGCTTAAGTGATCCCCAGTTTTTAAGATGATCTGGAATCAGTATTCTTCCGATTGAATCTACAGATGCTTCAATAGCTCCACCAAACATAAATCTATTGAAACTTCGATTATCGGATTGAAGTAGTGAAAACTCAGAAAGATGTTTTGCTATTGTCTTCCACTCTTTTTCAGTGAAAACAAATAAACAATTATCTAATCCATATGTAACAACAAGCTTCTTCCCCATCTCCTTGCGAAACTTCGCTGGAAGTGAGATTCGGCTTTTGCCATCTATGGTGTGTTTGTATTCTCCGATTAACATATTTCTAAGTTTTCACTACTTCCCACTTACTCCCACCTCGAGTAAATTATACACCACTTTATCCCACTTCCCTAAAATGGTTTTCCACATTGTTTCTAAGAGACTAGGCAAAAAAGATAAATTGTTGTATTGTTCTGTAAAACAAAATTAATTGCTATGAGGAATAGTTACAATGGTCGCTTATTAATGAATTTCATGAAAAGCATTAATCTAAATGGAAAACTCAGGATTTCAAACAAAGAGACTTTGCCAAAGAGTGTTGCTAACGGAAACATATCAATGGTCGAAATTATGGAAACAACAAAAGCACTTCCTAGAGGTGTCACCTGTTTAGGTTGCAACTAAAAAACCGCCGACTTTAGTCAGCGGTTTTTAAATTTGTATTTAAGTAAATTACTCTCTTGGTCTCATTATTGGGAAGAAGATAGTATCTCGAAGATTTTTCTGCTCTGTTAAGATGGCAACTATTCTATCTATACCCATTCCAAATCCTGTCATAGGTGGCATACCATGCTCCATGGCAGTAATAAACTCTTCATTCAAATCCATGGCTTCCTCATCTCCGGCGTCCTTTGCTTTCGATTGTGATTCAAGTAATTCTCGCTCACGTATAGGATCAACAAGCTCGGCGTATTGATTTGTAATCTCAGAACCGGCAATAATCAACTGCGCCACATCTGCTGTTCCGTCTTCATTTTGTTGAGCCAAAGGCTTTAGCCCTCCCGGATAATTTGTAACAAAAGTTGGCTGAATTATTTTGTATCTTGAAGACTTTTTAAAAATAAAGTCCATCAAGTTTGCATCACTCGTCTTCCTCATCTCCTCTTTGTCTATACGGAGCTCTACGGCTTTTTCCTCTAACTCTTTTCGGTCAGCAGAAAGAATTTTTATTCCTGCATTTTCCTCCACAATTTCTGCAAATGCCTTCCTGGGCCAAGTTCCAGCGAAGTCCACCTCTACACCTTCTCCTTCAGAGTCGTATACAGTGAAGCTAGTTTTACCAATCACATCTTTAGCTAGACTCTTTAGCAGCTCTTCTGTCCAATTCATGTTTGTATCAAGTGTTTCGTATGCCGCGTACCATTCCATCATTGTAAATTCTTGAATATGAGAAGAGTCCGATCCCTCATTTCGGAAGTTCTTTCCTATCTCGTAAATTCGATCATAGCCTCCTGTCATAATAATCTTGTGTTCTATCTCAAGTGATATTCGCATAACCATATCTATATCGTAGTCATTGTGGTGAGTATCAAAAGTCTTTGCCATAGCTCCTCCTGCTTGATTTTGCAAGATAGGTGTTTCAATTTCCAAAAAGTCTTTGTCATCAAAGTATCTTCGTATAGCAGAAACAATTTTCCCTCTCATTACAAACCTGTCAAAAGCCTCCTTATTTGAAAGTAAGTCAAGATATCTTTTTCTGTATCGTTCTTCTGTGTCTTGCAGTCCAGCCCACTTTTCTGGTAACGGAAGAAGTGTTTTTGTCGCCATCTTCCAGTCTCGAGCCAGCATGCTATTCTGCCCTCTTTTTGTAATAAAGAATTCACCAGTCACAGATATAAAGTCTCCCATATCTACTGTATTACTAAACAAATCAAAAGGCCCTTCTGGCATGTCGTCTTTTTTGAACACCACTTGGAATTCTCCTGTTGCATCACGAAGAACAGCAAACATAATGGCCCCCTGTCCGCGAAGCGCCATAACGCGTCCTGCTATGCTCTTCTTCTCTCCAGATTTCTCCAATACTGAGAATGACTCCTCAGCTTCAGCCAGTGTCATGTCTCTAGATATTTCTTTTGAAAAAGGATCCATTCCAGCCTCACGCAAGATATCAATCTTTTCCAATTTAGCTTTTCGTATTTCGTCAATTGATGCCATATATGAAAGAGTATACAGGAAATGAATACAGGGGTAAACAAAAAACACTCATTTGAGTGTTTTATGATTACTGAACCTCTATAATTGTATATTCTGCAATTCCTCCCGGAGTTTCAAATTTTGTAGTCTCTCCTTTTTTCTTCCCCATAAGAGCCATTCCTAATGGTGATTTATATGATATTTTACTCAATGCCATGTCAGCTTCTTCTGATCCGACAATTTGGAATGTTCGACTTTCTGTATCCCCTTTCTTCTTTACAACAACAGTAGTTCCTACTTCAGCAATATCACTAGTATGAAGCTTTACTACAATTGAGTTTTGAAATATGTTTTTGATTGTAGCAATACGATCTTCGAGACGAGCTTGATCGTCTCGGGCTTGATGGTATTCTGCATTCTCAGAAAGGTCTCCAAGAGACTTCGCATACTCTAAAGCATCGAGAATCTCTTTTCGCTTAGTAGTTTCAAGGGTTTTTAGCTCCTTTTCTAAGTCAATTTTCTTTTCTTTTGTTATAAAATCTTGATTAGTCATCGACGCAATTATACAGACTAATAACTCCTTTTGCAAGGGGTCTAATTAAGATATTCTGGTCTATTCTCATGCATCCAAGTAAACGCTGATCTCATTACGTAGTTTGCACTTAGATTGAATCCTTTTGGAGCTCTCTCCATAAAAACAACAAAAGCATACCTGGGGTTATCGTACGGGAAAAATCCAGTAGACCATGAGTGAGAGAATTTGTTTCCTGACCCAACCTGAGCCGTTCCTGTTTTCGCAGCTACTCCAACGTAGGACAGGTCAAAAAAACTCGAGGTTCCGTCTGTGACAGATTGTCTCATACCTTCATGGACAACTTGGTATTGATTGTCAGTAAAGGCTGTTTCTATTTTTTTCTGAATAGAAGACTCGTTTCTGCTTACAATGTGAGGAGTTACAACTAAGCCTCTACTTGCAATGGATGCTACCCCTTGCAACACCTGTACTGGAGTTAACTGAAAACCATACTGCCCAATGGAAGAGTTGTAAGTATCACCTAGCCTCCACGTTCCATCTGCAAAAGTTTTTTTCTTCCACTCTGGACTTGGAATCACTCCAACGGACTCTTCTCCTAAAGTATCAAATCCTGTTTTCTCACCAAAGCCAAACTCTTTCATGTACTTCTCTAGTCTAGCTATACCCAAACCTTTGCGCCCATTAAAACCACCTCCAATTTCATAAAAATATGTGTTAGCAGACACGGCTATGGCCTTCCTCATGTCTACAGGCCCATGAACTTTGTTGTCCTTGAAAATTGTTGGATTCTCAGGATTAAAAGGGTTTGGAATAACTATTTGACCATTTGAGGCCAATAGCTCATTAGGATCAATAATGTTTTCATACAAGGCCGCAAGAGCAAAATAGGGCTTAACGATAGATCCTGGAGCGTATGAGGAAATAAACCTATTTAAGAATGGCTTATTTTCATCTGTAAGATACCCATTTATCACGGAAGTATTTTCACCAAGAGAAAGTATCTCTGGATCGTATTCTGGATAGCTAGTTAGAACCAGAAGCTCTCCTGTATATATATCCATTACAGCTGCTGAACCGGCTATAAACTTGTTACTTTCAGTCAGATCTTTTATTGACTTGCTAACAACTTCTTGTAGACCAGCGTCAATAGTTAGTATTATATTTTCACCATCAACTGGAGATTCTACAGTGTTCTCCGATTGAATGTTACCCAACACATCATGCTCGATAAGCTTTAATCCATTTCGACCGTTTAAAAGTTTATTATATGCAGATTCAACCCCTGCCTTTCCTATAAACTCTT
>JBLHJW010000020.1:0-10905 GCA_047619465.1 Minisyncoccia bacterium | reverse complement strand
TATACTGAAATGTATAAAAAAGGCACACGAACTGCTGAGAATATTTTAGATTTCTTTACAAATTAAGTATATCCTTCCCCTGTGATCAAAGAAGGCGCAAAAAAATATCTGCGTTTTCATGAGATTTATAATTGTCATTCTGTGTCCACTTATGGCAATGGGATGAGTTCTTAATGATTACTAGTGGTTTTTTTATTTACATACTCTATATACAGGTTCTAATTTCGTTCCGCAGATTAGCAAACATCCCAAGCGCATGCGTTTGGGATGTTCTGTTGCTCCTATTTGGAAAATACCTTAAGAAGAATCCTTCTTTCTGTTTGCGTAGAGCGCATAAAGCCCTGTTATTATTAGTATACCCACAACAAACACAATGATCGAATCTCCGAATAATTGATTAAGATATTTACCACCAAAAACTCCAGCTATCGCCCACATGTATGAACCAATCAAAACATACACAATATATTTTGATATATTCATCTTTCGCGCCCCAGCAAAAAGAGCTGGCATAGATCTAATAACAGGAACTATTTTTCCAAAAATAATTACGAGTGCGGCATGGCGATCAAAAATATCCCATTTCTTTATATGCTTTTCATTATAGACAATCTTATGAACCCATTTTATATGTAGCAAGTATCTTCCAAAAGTAAAACCAACTAGGTCACCGCATAAACTTCCAATTGCAAGTATGTGGATAGCAAGCCATGGACTAATAAAACCCTCAACAGATAAGCTACCAATTAAAATTGCGATCGTCCCTCCCGGAAGAAAAGAACCAATAATTGGAAGTCCCTCACCAAAAGCCATAACGAAAATAAAGATATTTCTTAAAAAAGGTGTCAGTGAGAAGAAGAGTTCAATGAGGCTGTCATGTAGTAATTCCATCTCAGTATTATACCAGATTTAATATCAGAACCTTAGTAATTGGATTCAATAAATAGACTTGTAGTGAGTGAAAATATCTAAGGGTGTTCATGTCCAGCTTCAATGTGAAGATTAAGGTTTTCTCGATGTTTCACTTGGATTTCTTTATATGCAGAACGATTGCTCTTAAGATTCATTACAACTTCTGCTGCATGTTGAGCTCCAAGAAAGTGGGGCAGAATTACATAATCTAATCCTTCACCATATAAATCTAAAGCTTCTTGTATCTTAGTTGCCACCGCGATAGACACAGCGTTTTCATTTACAGAATATAAACGATCAAAAATTAGCTTGTTGGTTTCTATGTTCGGGATTGTTGAAATAACAATCTTAGCTGATTTAAGGGGTAAGTTTTCAAGAAAATTTATATCACTTGCGTCTCCCAGACGAGCAGCAACACCTCTTTCTTCAAGCTTTTTAACAACATCTGGATTGTAATCAATGGCCATTAATGAATAATTCGAATATGTAATCTTATCAAGAAATGTATGACCGATTCTATTTACACCGAAAAGTATTACTTCATATGACTCTTCTGTTACGTCGTCTTCTTTTGCCTTTTTCTTTTCAAAAATAGAAAGATACTTTTGAATAATGTTATATATTTTATCAGAATAGAGGATAAGATAAGTTGACCCAAAAATAGTAATCAGTCCAACAAGGGTAACCAAAGATACTATATATTGATCTACATGACCAAACTTAAGACCAAGAGCGATAAGAATTAAAGAAAATTCACTGATTTGAGCAACAGTAAAACCCGTCTGGAGACTTGTCTTCTTTTTGTAGCCCAAAAGTCCCATAATAGACATCAGTATCAAAGGGTTACCTATAAGAACCAAAGAGGATAATGCAAGAGCGGGACCTATCAGGGATCCAATATTTGAAATTTCCATTTGTGCTCCAAGTAAAATGAAAAAAGCCACAATAAAGAAATCT
This sequence comes from Minisyncoccia bacterium, assembly GCA_047619465.1. GTDB lineage: Bacteria > Patescibacteriota > Minisyncoccia > Phycocordibacterales > CSBR16-119 > CAYHDV01. The sequence goes on along the minus strand of JBLHJW010000020.1, from coordinate 9,036 downwards.
CGGAGAGGAGTTAGTCGGGCGCTGATTTCGTCTCGAACAGGTAGCGAAGCGAGTGCAATACCCGCAATTAGAGCTCCACTTTCTATACTGAAGCCAAAGACTTTAAACAAGGTTGCCACACCAAGCCCCCAAGATATTGTGAACAAGAAAAGAAGTTCCTGAGATTTTCCCACGTAATTAAGAATCGCTGGGAGGAATTTTTTAGAAAATAGGAATATTCCTCCAAAAGCGATTGAGCTCTTAACTACGAGTATTAAAATAGCGTCAAATCCCAAATCACCACTTGCAACAATCGGAATAAAGAAAAGAAGTAATATGGCAATTATATCTTGAACCAAAAGAAAACCAATCGAAATCTTTCCATAAAGGCTTTCCATATCGCCTTTATCAGCGACGAGCTTCATAATGATAATTGTTGAAGAAAAAGCTAGTGCGATCCCAACATATATAGCGGGCAGTATTTCTATACCAATCCATCTGCTAATAAAGAAACCAGCTACTGAAGTCACCGCGACTTGCCCAAATCCTGTAATAAGAGAAACTTTTCCAAATTTCTTCATTACACTCGGTTTTAGATGTAACCCAACAATAAAAAGTAATATTGCTATACCCATCTCGCTAAAAAGATGAAGGGTTTCAGTTGAAGTAATCAAGGATAAAACAATTGGACCAACAATTATACCGGTAATAATATGACCAATCAAAAGTGGCTGTTTCAATTTTTTCATGAAAAGGCCCATAAGGGTGGCGATTGCTAGCAGTATGCTAATTTCAACAAATAAAGTCATTCCAAAATTATATCATGTCTATTTTAATTTGATAAATATGTAGATTAATAATTGGGAAGTCCAAGTTACTGATCGTTTTTTATGACTAGTAAAAGTTTTGTTAAAGATACTTTTCAATACTTACCTTCTAATTTTCTTCCAATCCAGAAATTTAAATTTGCCTAACATGAAGAGGTAAATCGTGCGCAGTTATGGCAGACAATGAAACATCTCAGGATAAATACATCTGCTATACTGGACCCCTATGAGATTACTTTTTACTTACCTCAAAAAACACAAGAAAGTGATGGGAGTCGCACTTGTCTTAGCTACAGTCAATCAGGTTTTCTCCCTGTTGGACCCTCAAATTTTCAGATTAATTATTGATAACTATGCAACGCAAATAGATAGTTTTGCGAAACCTGACTTTATTTCAGGTATTGGGTTATTGATTCTTGCATTGATTGGAACAGCGCTCATATCTCGGATTGCAAAGAGCTTCCAAGACTACTTTGTAAACGTCACCACCGAGCGCGTTGGAGCGGATTTATATACTGATGGAGTAAAACATATATTCTCTCTTCCCTTCAGTGTATTCCAAGATACAAGATCAGGTGAGGTGTTGGGAAAACTACAGAAAGCACGCCAAGATGCTAAATCCCTATTGGACAGTCTCATTAATATTGGCTTCTTATCTCTAGTGGGTATTGTTTTTGTTATTGTTTACGCCTTTATAGTGAATCCCATAATTGGACTTTCTTACACTCTACTAATTCCCACACTAGGGACAATTATATTTTTTCTATCTAGCGCTATTAAGCGAACTCAAAATGAGATTGTTAGAGAGACTGTCTCCTTGGCTGGTTCAACCACCGAAACTCTGCGAAATGTAGAACTGGTTAAAAGCCTGGGACTTGAGTCACAAGAAATAAAAAGATTGAATGAAAACAACGACGCCATCCTGGCCTTGGAAATAAAAAAAGTTAAGACTGTTCGAACTCTGTCATTTATACAAGGGACAATTATAAACGCCCTCCGGGCGGGCCTTCTCCTGCTCATGGTCTACTTTATTTTTCAGAGCAAAATAAGTCTCGGTGAATTCTTCTCTCTTTGGTTCTATTCCTTTGTTATTTTTTCACCCCTACAGCAAATGGGTGTTCTTGCTACTAATTACCAAGAATCTAAAGCCAGTATGCGAACCCTTGGAGAGCTTTTAGAAAAAGAAAAAGAGGAAGCTCCTGAAAATCCAAAAGATATCGGTAGTATTAAAAGCATCGAAGGGAGCAATATTAATTTCTCATATGATGAATTTCAAGTAGTGGAAAAAGTAACAATTAGCGATATTAAATTTAAGGCAAGCCAGGGAGAAACAATTGCGTTTGTTGGGCCGTCTGGATCTGGCAAATCAACGCTTTTGAAGCTTTTAATTGGTCTCTACAAAGCAGACAGTGGATCAATCACTTACAACAATACCCCCGTTAATGAACTAGACCCCACAGATCTACGTTCAAAGATAGGATATGTTTCTCAAGAAACTCAACTTTTTTCTGGTACGATTAGAGAAAATCTACTTTTTGTATCTCCTGAAGCAACCGACAAAGAGTGCGTAGAAGCACTGAATAAATCACAGGCTATGAGCATCATTGAACGCGGAGAAGGTGGTCTTGATACAAAAGTTGGAGAAGGTGGCATCAAGCTGTCAGGTGGAGAGAAGCAGAGACTTGCCATTGCCCGGTCACTTCTCCGTGATCCAGACGTGTTGATTTTTGACGAAGCAACCAGTAGTTTAGACTCTGTGACAGAGAGGGCTATCACTGATACTGTGCGGAACATTTCAGAAACAGAACGTCAACGAATCACTGTACTCGTAGCTCACAGACTCTCTACGGTCATTCATGCTGATCGTATCTATGTATTAGAAGCCGGTAAGGTAATAGAAGAAGGCAGCCATGAAGCACTAGTCAAAAAAGGAGGCCTCTACTACGCTCTCTGGAGAGAGCAAACTGGATCAAATGCTTAGTAATTGGTTTTCATAACAATCTAAGTGGTTAAAGATCAAAAAATAGCATTTCAAGATTAACTATTATTCTTGACAAGAGCCAATCAAAGGTGCAACATCTAAATAAATATAATAGAACAAATAATGGATATTCAAATGTATCTTCTTCATGGATACAAAAGAGACCTAGATGAAAAAGTTAAAAAAATGGTAAGCGAAAGCCACTCCGAAATAGACGAAGTCTATTGGCGTTATCATGTGTATACAGACGAGCAAAGAGATCAGCTTGAAAATCTCAATATTTTTGCAGAGCAAATGAATGGACAAAGATTTGGTTATTTTGACGAAAATGGCGAGGTTGTCGGTGGAGTCATAAAAAGCTCCAACTGGGACGATGCGAAAATTGTCATAACCTTTAACCTTAAACTCGACAATGAACCTGAGGCTGATATTGAATACTCAGCAAATGCATACTCAGGACTGAATATTAATGGCAACACAATTATTATCACCGATGACGGATGTATCATTCCTTTTGGTGAAGATGTTCCGGCCAACAGCTTCAGAGTTACTCTATAGAAATAGGGTTTACACAGTCTCACTCGATAAGAGTGAGACTTTTTTTCATTCAATTTAATTAACAATACCTAAAAACGGATATATCAGTCTTTTTTCCACCTCTTCGCCTGAAAGAAGTGAGTGAGGATATGTATCCCCTTTTGTTCTAATTGAATATACCTTACCAGTATTTTTTTTCGCCTTTAGGCTTGTAGCCAAACCAACACACTCCTTACCAAATTTAGTTTCTAGGCCATCTATAATGAAGCGAAGACTGTCTCTTGACTTGGATACATTTAATTCTCCGAACAGGTCCCCCTGCATGGATTCTTCACCTAAACCTGAACAAGTAATAGAGACCTGTCTGTACATAACACCTTTTTTATAAATATTACCTAGTTGTTTTTTTAATTCTCTTAACATGTTCTCCGAGTCTCTAGTGGGAGAAGTAAAGGTGATAAATGATTTTGTATATCCTAAGTTTTGATCACGAAGCTTTACACCGATTCTTTTTGCAAATAGATTCTCACCTCTCAATCTCTTTGCAAGATGTTCAATATTCAAAGAAACCTGACTATACAAATAATCAAAACTCTCAGTTGCTGGGAATGATCTTTCTCGGCTCATGCTCTTTATTCCATCTTTTTGTTTTGGAACAATGGTGACGAATCCTAGAGCCTGCTTTTGTAGTGCTGGCATAGAAATTGAGAAATTTGATTCTAGCCATTTTGAATCAGCTTTAACAAAGTCACCTATGGTCTTAATCCTAAACTTATTCAAATTCTCAGAACCTCTATTCCCTATTCCTGAAATACTATTTACTGGCAAATGGTAAATACTTGACTCTACGTTCTCATCTGTGAGTATTGTTATTCCATTTGGCTTGTTTAAGCCAGAAGCAAGTTTGGCAAGAAGTGGTGTGCGACCAACACCAAAAGAAAATGTACACCCAAGCTTAAGAAATAATTCCTTTTGTAAACTTATAGCAAGAACTCTTGCTCCATTAAAGTTTTTTACCAGATCACCGATATCTGCAGAACATTCATCCACGGAATTCTTTACAAGGTTTGGTAGATGACTGCGAATTATTCTCTCGAGTCGACTCGAAAATATCCCGTAGGCGTGAAAGTCAGAAGAAACAATACTCACGGATGGATATTGCTTGCGAACTGTAACTATCGGCATGACACGTGGAACACCCATGGCCTTTGCAGGATAGCTCAGGGCTGAAACAATTCCTCCATTTTGACCTACAACGATCGCCCTTCCTTTCAGTTCTCTGTGTAGAACCTGCTCAACAGAGGCAAAAAATGCATCCGCATCAATGTGGACGTGTATCTGGTTATTTCTTTTTTGACTCATATTTCCTTACTAGTGACCTTACAACTGCGTGTATTTCTAAATCACCTTCCGGATAAATATCAGGGTACTGATCATTGGCAGCTTCTAGATATGGTTTGCCATTTTTCTTTCGAAAATACTTCATGGTCCATTCGTCGTTGATCTCAGCTATGACGATATCTCCACTTGAAACATCTTGAGTTCTTTCAACCACAACATAGTCGCCTTCGAGTATTCCCGCATCGATCATTGAGTCCCCAGAAACCTTAAGTAGATATGTTGAATCAGAACTGTTTACAAGCCATTCATCCAGAGAAAGATGATCACTCTTTTCCTCCTTTGCAAAAGTTGGAAATCCAGCCTGAACTGTACCTAAAACCTGAATACCATGAAGTTGTTTTCCTGGGATCAGAAAACCTTTTGAGTCTTTTTCCAATATATTTTCTTCGATAAAATTGTTGGCCAAAGAATATGCAGCATTTTTGGACTTAAACCCATAAAGATCTGCCAACTCAGAATAGCTTGGCATACGCTTGTTGGAAGTATAGAAACTTACTATTTTATTTTTGTCTCTTTTCATCCTTACATTATACATGAACGTTCGTTCACCAGCAATTTTTCTAAGAAAGTGGAATGTCTAATGTAATTTTGCAGCAGAAAAATCAGCCTTATAAAATTCAGCTTCTTTATCTTTGATGAATTTACCATCTACCAGAACTCCAGTTCTCGAGTTTATCTCTTTACAGATCTCAGTCATTACTTTTTCTGGATCGTATCCATTTTTTGCTATGGCTCCTACTGCAAAAACAATAATATCCCCAAAAGCATCAACAATACCCTCTGCTTCAATATCAATATCTTTAGTTATATCTCCGGCTATTATTTTAGATTTGTCTCTGGCACTAACAGAATCATACTTACCGGTGCTTTCTAATAGTTCTTCAACAATAAAGGACACTTCGTTTTCATGATTAAAACCTCTACTTATTAAACCTCTCTCCTCGTTCCAATTAACAATATTATTGAATATATTCATTTCTTCAGTATACCAAATTTAGCGAACATGTTGAAAGTATTTTTTGATATACTAGATAAATGAAAAAACCTGGACTATTTAGTGTAAAACTTCGTGAAATTGCACGTTCTATCCCCAAAGGTAAAGTAACCACTTATGGACTACTAGCACGCGCCGCAGGAGCTGGAGGACAGGCCGCTAGAAGTGTGAGCAGGATCTTGGCAAATGATCCAAACCGCGATTCTATTCCTTTTCATAGAATCGTATACTCTGGCGGCAAGGTTTGGACAAACAAAGACCGAAACAAGCACAGAGTTGAGAAGCTTAAAAAAGAAGGTATTCCTATTGATGAAAAAGGAAGGATTGAAATGTTTCAGGATTATCTATACCTTAAGTAATAGAAGGAATGTCTGACCTGCGGGATGAGTATAAGAAAGCTCAAGAAAAAAACGCTTTTAATCTTCTCAATGACTTAGTGTGGGTTAAATTAACTATTTACGGCAAGGAGACTTACAACAAACACATCGAATCCTTAAAATTGAAACCTGAAGAATGTAAAATCATAATGAGCTATTTTGGATATGTAAACTTTCAATTATGGTACCTAATGAATATCTTCGGTCCTATACTTTTTGGAGATAATACATCAGAACCATTTGTGGGTAGAAAAATCCACAACAAAGAACCTCAGTCTTAATTTCATAAATAGATTGTAGCGCCACAATTCGTGGTATTTTATGCCTTGACTTTTATAAGCAATCATGCTATTCTCTTTTTATCTTTTGGTATTTGTGTAGAACTCAAAAGTGACAGACGCTTTCCCTTAACCGTTTGAATTAATGTCTGCACTCTATCGGTCATTCGAAGTCCGATACTTAACACAAATATAAGTAATGAATACAACTAAAAAAAGAAACACCCAAAGCGATTCTTCAAAGACTCGTCTGAGTTCTTCTTCCCTTTCGACCTCACGAGGGCGAAAATTTAATAGTGAATCTAAATATGGAGACAAAAAGCCAAAAAGTGGTGGAGGTTTTCGTGGACGAAGTGGTGGAGGTGGAGGAAACAAGCGTGGTGGTGGAGGTAAAGGAGGACGAAAAATGCCTACTTTTGACCCATCAATGTTTATCAACACAAACCCTGTTGAGGTAAAGGAGGAGGTTTATACACCAAAGCACAAAACATTTGCTGACTTTGATATTAACCCAAAACTATCTGATATCGTAATGAAAATGGGAATCAAGGTTCCCTCACCCATCCAAGATCAGATAATCCCAGATGTTCTAGCAGGAAAAGACGTAATAGGTCTAGCTGAGACAGGAACAGGTAAAACTGCAGCTTTTCTAGTACCTCTTATACAGCAAACAATGAATGAAAAGTCCCTTCAGACTCTTATTCTAGCTCCCACACGAGAGCTAGCACTTCAAATAGAAGAAGAGTTCCGAAAGATTGCAAGAAATCTTGGACAGTACTCTGTGACTTGTGTTGGTGGAATGAATATCCTCCCACAAATAAAGAGACTCCAACGAAAAAATCACTTTGTGATTGGTACACCTGGTAGAATACTAGACCTAATAAAAAGAGGATGTATTAAACCTGGGAATATGAGTGCTGTAGTTCTTGACGAAGCTGACCGAATGCTTGATATGGGATTCATTCATGATATGAAGAAGATTCTATCTGCTATTCCAGCAAGTCGACAAACTCTATTCTTCTCCGCAACAATGACCCCCGCAACAAAACAACTTGCTCATGACTTTTTAAATGATCCAGTTGTAGTTTCTGTAAAGAAGAAAGATGTTACAGACAGTATTGCTCAAGATGTTGTGCGATACAATTCATCAACAAAATTTGACACACTAACTGAACTTTTCAAGGATAAGGAGCTTAAAAAAGTTATCATCTTCGGAGCTATGAAGCATAGCGTAGAGAAGCTATCTAATGACTTGCAGAGAAATGGAATAAACGCTACATCTATTCACGGAAACAAAAGCCATGGACAGAGACAGCGATCACTTCTAGCATTTAAAAAGGGAGAGGCTCAAGTTTTGGTTGCTACCGACGTAGCAGCTAGAGGAATCCATGTAGACGATGTGTCTCATGTAATCAACTATGATCTTCCTCAGACACTAGAAGACTATGTTCACCGAATAGGACGAACAGGACGAGCTACAAAGAAAGGAAAAGCTTTGACTTTTGTCTCTAAATAGTAAAATCCCCCACTGGGGGATTTTTTGTTTTCTTGTAAAAATAAGTTCAATAGTGTAATCTAAGAAAAATAATAAAGGAAGAACTTATGGATATTTCAAATATAGGATGCTTACACAAATGTGGGAATGGAATGTATCTTCAGTTTACAGCAGTCGAAGACCTACTTAATGATGAGAAATTTGAAAAAGAAACTAAAGGTCTTAAGATAGATATTGAAAAGAATCGCTGGCGGTACATCACTCAAGGTGGATATTGCCAAAACAAAGACTGGAGTGAGATTGGTGAAACTAATAAGCGAGATAATAAATTTGTTCAGCTCATTTTTAATACAAAAGACAAAGAACAATTGATTAAGGCGTTTTCCACTGCATCACACTTCTATTCCAGTAATGAAGACAGAGGATTATGATTAAAATAGCTTTTATACAAACCTGCACTTGTGTGGGTTTTTTATATGCTAAAATATCTACATGGAATTACCAATCGAAGTAATTATATTTTGGGTTCTACTACTCGACGCTCTGGTAGCCAACTTCCTGGCTTACTTTGGGCGACGGTGGTACATAGAACACTTTCGAGTATTCTCTCGGTTTTTCCCAATGGCAAAAGGGTGGGTTATGTCTTATCTTGCTCTAGTTTTGTTCATGGGATTCATACTTTACCGAGCTGGAATGCTTTACTAGTCAACACCTTGTAGTTAGTGGTTTTTTTGCATATACTAGGCTACATGAAAATCAATAGCGCTGAGTTTGTAAAGGGAGTAGTAGAAGGCGATGAATTCTGGGATGCAAACAAACCCCAGTTTGTTTTCTATGGAAGATCAAATACTGGAAAATCTTCTAGTATTAACGCTATTCTAGGTAGAAACGCTCTAGCTCGACCTTCTGGAACACCAGGGAAAACCAGAGAAGTAAACTTTTTTGATATAAATGAGTCATTCTATTTTGTAGATCTTCCGGGATATGGTTATGCCAGAATAAGCAAGGTTGAACAAGAGAAATTACGCAACCTTATACTATGGTTCATAGGAGAAACAAATGCCGCAAAAAGAATTCATACAATAGTTCTTGACGCAAAAGTTGGACTAACGGAGCTAGACAAAGAAATGCTAAATATTCTTAAAGAGGAAGATCAGGAACATATTT
>JBLHJW010000019.1:0-11732 GCA_047619465.1 Minisyncoccia bacterium | reverse complement strand
AATCATTTCATGCAGAATAATTAAAAAAGCAAATAATAAAAAATGGGATACACAAAACTATTTTATAAGAAATCCAATAGACTTGGATTTGATTTTTACAAACTGTATCGAGAAGATACAGAAGCTCATATTAAAAATGATAATTATGAATGCGACTTAAAGGATAAGGATCAAACTGTGATTAAGTCTGTTTCAGTAAGAATTGCTTCTGAAAAAAAAGAGGGAGAAATTAAATCCATTGTCTGGATTAAAATTAGCGGATGTGGAAATCAGAAGCTGTCTGAAAAAGACCTGGAAGGCTATTCTTTTGATTTTAAAAGAAAGTATATAATGTTGATGGTTTCAAAAAGAATAAAGGGCCATGAAGGTTTCAATGTTATCTGTGACAAGGAAACAAAAAAACCAATTCCTGGTGGCGAGGTTGCAAGTCCTGGATTTATGCGATTTTTTAATGGTTTTCATCCAGAGATAGAGATACCAATCTCCTACAAAGTTGAGGTGGATACCGCTACAAAGAAATGGAAACTTTTGGTTGCAGAAAGAGGGTCTAGAAGTTTTGTTGAAATTTCTAGCAGAAAAACTGACTATGACGTCAAGAGTTATGGAAGTCATGAGTTTCATTTTATTTGATTTTAAGGAATCAAAAAGCCCAGCGCGTTGCGCTAGGCTTTTTTAATTATTTACCTTTTTTAATATATTCTGCAAGATCTTCTATCTTTACATTTTCTTGTGATCGCGTCTTCATATCTCGAACTATAACTGTTCCTTCCAGTGCTTCCTTTTGACCGAAAATTAAGACTTGAGAAACTTTTATTTTTTCAGCTATCCCAAGCTGCTGGGAAAGACTGTCTTTTGATAGTGAGTGAGCAACAGGAATCTTTGCTTGTCTTAGTTCTTCTATGATAGCTAGGCTCTTAAGCTTTGCTTCTTGTCCAAGCTGTATGAAGTAAACCTTTGGTTTCTTTTTAACCTTTGGTTTAATGTCTTTTGTTGTTGCTTCGATTATTCTGTCTACTCCAAATGCAAATCCAACAGCTGGAACATCTTTCTTTCCACCAATAAGTTTTGATAGATAGTCATATCTTCCACCACCACCTAGAGCAAGTGGCTTTAGATCTTCACCGTCTTTATCCTTTTCTGTTTCAGTAAAGAATTCAAAAACTGTATGGCTATAGTAGTCTAGTCCTCTCACTAGTGTGTGATCTATTTCGTAGTCTATTCCCAGGTGACCCAGATGTTCTAGAACTTCTTTGAAGTGCTTCTTTGAAATTGTATTTAGTGAAGAAAGGCTTTGTGGAGCTTCGGCATTGATTTCTTTCATGGCTTCATCTTTTGAATCAAGGATTCTAAGAGGTGCAGTTTTCATTCGCTGTCTGTCTGTTGTTCCCATCTTGTTTACATGTTTTCTGTAGTAGGCTGTAAGAGTTTTTATGTACTCTTTCCTAGAGTCTGTGTCTCCCAGAGAGTTGATTTTCATTTTAATGTCTTTGATACCGTTTTCTTTCAGTATCAGGTGAGCCAAGTGAATAGCCATAACATCGCTGATCGCTCTTGTGCTTCCCATGATTTCTACTCCAAACTGCCAGAACTGACGGTAACGCCCTCTTTGTGGTTTGTCATGTCGGTACACTGGTCCGTATGTATAGAACATCACCGGTTGAGGTTGCGTATACATTCCTTTCTCAATATATGCTCGCATAATACCAGCTGTGGTTTCTGGTCGCATTACAAGGTGCTCACGACCTTTTGTCTTCAAAGCATATATTTCCTTTTCTACAATATCAGTACCTTCTCCAATCCCTCTTAAAAAGACATCTTCGTCTTCTAGGGTCGGAGTTTCTATTGGCTGAAGCCCGTAGTACTCACAAATCTCCTGCGCCTTTTCAAAGAAACCCTGAAGCCCGTAGTACTGGTCTCCTAGGATGTCTCGCATTCCCTTTGGGGCTTTTACTTCTTTGTTTGTTTTTTTTGCTGGCATGTTATTTATCAAAGTTAGTTTCTCCTGGTAAAAATCCTAAAGCGTTAAAAGGAAGAAGTCTAATTAGGGCTCTTCCCACCATATATTTTTTTGGTACCGTTCCCCATATTCGTGAGTCAGAACTCTTTGCGCGGTTGTCTCCCATTACAAAATATTCTCCCTCTCCGATTTTTTTCTCGAGCCTGTTGTTTGTTATAAATTCAACATATGGTTCATCCAGAACAAATCCTTCTGGGTATTCGTCGTTGTAGATGGTAACAATACTTCCTTCAATGTTTATCGTCTCTCCTGGGAGACCTATCACTCTTTTTATAAAAAACAGCTTAGGGTTTTGAGGGTATCTTATTATTGATACGTCACCTCTTTTTGGCTGAGATACGTGGTAGCTTATTTCATCTACTATCAAGTATTGTTTGTCGTCAAAAGTTGGATCCATAGACTCTCCATGAACAACAAAAGGCTGAGCAACAAACATTCTAATAGGAACAACTATAACTATCGCAATAAAAACAAATTTAACAGTCTCCCAGAAAGTGGACTGTTGAGGCGCTTCATTTTCTGGTTTAAAAGGGTGTGGATTAGAAGGGTTTTGATTCATGCGGCCTATTGTACCATATTTAGCTGTTTGTTTCAAAAAGCCAAATATGTCGTTTTTAGAGTGTCTGTATGATATGATTTGCCTACAATGTTTTTAATTGCAGGACTAGGAAATCCAGGAGAGAAGTATGAAAGGACTCGACACAATGTTGGGTTTTTAATGCTGGATGAATTGGCAAGGGGTGCTTCCTGGAACAAAGACAAGTATGCTCAAGCGGAATATATTCAAAGGGATTTTGAAGGACACACAGTGCTGTTTGTGAAGCCACATACATATATGAATCTTTCTGGAAAAGCTGTTCGAGAGATGATGGATAGAGACGACATAGATATGAACAGGGTCGCTGTTGTTTACGATGACATTGCGCTACCTATTGGGTCTTTTAAAATATCTCATGATAGAGGTGCGGGAGGCCACAATGGTTTGAAGTCTATTATTTCAGAGCTAGAAGATAAAGCGTTTTTGCGGGTAAGAGTTGGAATTGCCCCCGTTGATGAAGAGGGAAATGTCCGGCGTCCTGAGGATACTGCGGGATTTGTTTTAAAAGAATTTTCAAAAGGGGATTTGGATAAAGCGATGGCACTTATTCCAGACATTAAGGAAGCAATCAAAACCTTTATGGAGTTTGGTAGGGAAGTAGCGATGAATAAGTTTAATTAAAAATTCTCTTTACTTTTTTCTTGTTAAAAAAGTAACAAAAATACAAGACACCTCACTTTTTACTAAAAATACCACGATTTTTTTGATCACTCGCTAAACGGCTTCGCCTACAAGCGCTCGTGCTAAACAAAAAAATCGTGGTAGTTTTTTTACGTAGAAAGTTCAAGTGTCGAAAAGTTTGAAAACGGTCAAATTAAAAATCCCTGCTGAAGGGCAGGGCTCTCTTTATTCTTTATCTGTTATATCCATATTTACAAAGCAGAAGAGATAAGCGTACCTCTCCATATCGAGGCATGGCTTTCTGGAGGTCTAGCCTAGTATTTTTTGCTATCTCATCTATACGCTCAACTCTTTCAGGGTATTCATTTGCAGTAATTTTTACATATTAAAAAACACCCATTGCTGGGTGTTTTTTAATACTTAAAATGATTATTTTGCGTCCTTGTCTAAGTAAGCAAGAGTCATCTTCTGTTCCTTTGGTTCAAAGAGTGTGATTTGGAAGTCATATGACTTTCCAAGCTCAAGCTTTTCTCGAAGCTTATCTACTCCTCCAAATAGTGAGTTGTGGACTAGTCCAGCTACTCCTTCTTGGATAGATACTAGAGCTCCATGCTTGTTGAACTTTATAACTACACCTTTAACAATATCTCCTTTCTTGTAAGTTTCCTTGTGCTTGTCCCATGGGTTTTGCTTAAGGGCTTTGATAGAAAGTGAGATCTTTCCTTCTTTAATTTCAATAACTTTTGCATCAACCTTCTCTCCAAGTTTGAATAGCTCTCGTGGATTCTCTACAAGTCCCCAGTCTAGCTCTGAGATATGAACTAGTCCTTCTAGTCCTTCTTCGATCTTGATGAATACTCCGAAGTCTACTACTCCAGCGATTTCACCTGAGACCTCATCTCCTAGGCTGTACTTTCCGATGATCTCTTTCTTCTCTTCTGGGTTTGTATCTTTCTCAGAGAAGATAAGCTTTCCTTCTTTTGGATTTGCTGCAAGCATAACTACGCCAACTCGCTCTCCAATAAGTTTCTTAAGCTCAGTTAGGATTCCTTCTTTGTCTCCATTCTCAACTCGTGGATAGTGTTCTGGCTTTAGCTGTGAAGCTGGTAGGAACCCTTGAAGTCCTTGCCAGTCTATAATTAGACCTCCTTTGTTTGCTTCTTTTACAAGAAGTGAGAAAAGAGTCTTGTCTCGAATAGCAACTTCTGCTTCCTTCCATAGAAGAGCTTGTTTTGCTTCCTTTAGAGAAAGCTCTACATATCCGTCTTCATTTTCTTTTTCTACAACCTTTGCTTTGACAATATCGCCAATGTTTAGGTTCTTTATAATATCTCGAGAAGAGTTATACTCTCGCCCGTAAATAGTACCTGTACCGTAAGGAACTAGGTCCACATGGACAGCTCCTCTTCTGATATCAATAACAGCTCCCTCGATAAGTGTTCCCACTTCTGGTCGTGTCTTTGATTCGTCTACGATTGTTTGTAATGTTGTTGTCATAATTTTAAAAAAAATTGCCATCTATTACAAGATGGCCCATTTCTGGTTGGGAATTCTGAATCTCCGTATCTCATCCGTGACTGCAAGATATGGGGTTAAATTCAGCACCCGCTTATAACGAGGATTACTTTAGCATATGAGTAGGGGATAGCAAGTAAATATGAAATGTCTCTGTAGTGTACTTGACAAATATATTGTATGTGCTATACTTGTTATTAGAAGCCTCCAGAGAGAGGTTCACGGAAGTGAGTGAAGTGCATAGTTTATATGCAGGAAGCCCGTTATTAATATTGATATTTGTTATCGCCCTGAATTGTCATGGTATGAATCAAAAATCAACGCTAGAATCCCATGTTCTTAAAAACATGCTGAGACTCAGTGCAATAGGCTAACTTCCTCTTTCAATCAAAACCCCTCCATTTGCGAGGGGTTTTTCTTATTCCTGGATACTCAGTACGAAATAAGCTATAATCTCTCCTATGGTAATAACACATTTCGGTAAGCAGTTTTTCAAGGTCTCTTTTGGAGACATAACACTTGCTTTTAACCCAATAAGTAAAGATTCAAAAGATGGTGGTAAAACTAAATTTGGATCTACCATCGTATTCTCTAGTGTAAATCACCCAGACTACAACGGTATAGAAAACGCCTCTCACGGAGACACTATTCCTTTTGTTGTTGACGGTCCTGGAGACTATGAGGTTCAAGACGTATTTATAAAAGGAATTGCTTCAGAAACAGAAATTGATGGCAAGGAATACATAAATACTATATATGTGCTGAGTTTAGAAGGTATGACTATATGTTTTTTTGGAGCTCTTTTCAACTCTGATCTAACAAGTGAGCAGAAGGAGGCTATAGGTAATCCAGATATAGTTTTTGTCCCAGTTTCAGATACTCTTTTATCTCCCTCTAAAGCCCACAAGCTCGCCACAAGCTTGGAGCCAGCAATTATAGTTCCTATGGATTACGATGAAAAATCACTAAAAGCATATCTAAAAGAATCAGGAAATGAAAGCGTAAAACCATCAGATAAATTAACTGTAAAAAAGAAAGATCTTATAGGGAAGCAAGGAGAAGTCGTTTATTTCTAAAAACTTAAGGATGAAAAATCTAAAAACCAAATCTAAAAATAAGTTAATGGTGGTTTTCTTGATTATATCCATGGCAATAATAATCTCTCTTTGGTTTGCTTTCTCTCCTCCGTCTTATTTTGAGAAATCAGATGGTCCTGAAGTTTTTGACACAATTAAGAGTCAATTTTCTGATGTATTTTAAATGTTAGAGTTAGTAAAAGATGATATAATTAATAGACTTAAATAGACCATATGATGCCTAAAAAAGACCTAGAACAAACACCTGAAAATAAGGAACCACAAAAGGGTGTTATCACCTCAAACATAACAAGTGTAATGAAGGATTCTTATCTTGCTTATGCCATGTCCGTTATTACGCAACGGGCTCTTCCTGATATTCGAGATGGTCTAAAGCCTGTTCATCGTAGAATTCTATTCGCGATGCACAAGCTCGGTGTCAACTACAGTGCAAAATTTGTAAAGTCAGCTCGAATAGTTGGAGAGGTTATTGGTAAGTACCACCCTCATGGAGATACTTCTGTATACGATGCGATGGTTGGTACAGCCCAAGAATTTTCATACAGATACCCACTTGTTATTGGTCAAGGAAACTTCGGTTCTATCGACGGTGACAATGCTGCTGCAATGCGTTATACAGAAGCAAAAATGTCAAAAATTTCAAGTGAGCTTCTTAAGGATATTGAAAAAGACACAATAGACTTCCAGCCCAACTATGATGGAGCTTTCAAAGAGCCATCAGTTCTTCCGGCGGCTGTTCCATCACTTCTTCTAAATGGTACTTTGGGTATTGCTGTTGGTATGGCTACAAATATTCCTCCACACAATCTAGAGGAAATAATAGATGCTACAACTCATTTGATCGAAAATAAAGACGCTACAACAGAGGATCTAACAAAATTTGTAAAAGGACCCGATTTCCCAACAGGAGGAATTCTATATGGAAAGAAGGATATACTTCATGCGTACAATACTGGACGTGGAGGAGTTGTCACTCGTGGAGAAGCTGAGATAGTAGAAGTAAAATCAGGGTATTTTGCAATTATAATCACATCTATTCCTTACCGTGTTAATAAGTCTAGGCTTGTGGAAGCTATTGCTGATCTTGTACGAGAAAAGAAGCTTGTGGGACTGAAAGACCTCCGAGATGAGTCTACAAAAGACATTCGAGTTGTTATCGAGTTGAAAGCAAGCGCTCACCCTCAAAAAGTCTTAAATTTTCTATACAAAAACACTCAGCTAGAACAGAAGTTCAACTTCAACATGGTTGCGCTTGTTGATGGTGTTCCACAAACGATGTCTCTGAAATCCATGTTGGAGGA
The DNA here is from genome assembly GCA_047619465.1 of Minisyncoccia bacterium. Classification (GTDB taxonomy): domain Bacteria; phylum Patescibacteriota; class Minisyncoccia; order Phycocordibacterales; family CSBR16-119; genus CAYHDV01. Next base: position 4,583 of record JBLHJW010000019.1, on the reverse strand, counting down.
ATTTATTTCTTTCCGTCAGGAAGTAGTTGTTCGTAGGACAAAGTTTGATCTTAGAAAAGCAGAAGCTCGTGAGCACATATTGCTTGGTTTGAAGATTGCACTAGATAAGATTGATATGGTTATCAAGATTATTCGAGCCTCAAAGGACAAGGAAGAGGCAAAGGTAAATCTGATGAAGGAGTTTAAGTTTAGTGACCTTCAAGCAGACGCTATTCTAGAAATGAGACTTCAGAAGCTTGCTGGACTAGAGAGAAAATCTATAGAAGAAGAATTAAAAGAAAAGCAGGCCTTTATTAAAGCCTTGAAAGCTCTTCTTGATTCTCCAAAGAAAATACTTAAAGTTATTTCCGATGAACTTTCTGAAATAAGAGAGAAGTACTCAGACGGACGAAGGACTCACGTTATCGCTGGTGGAGTAAAAAATATTTCAAACGAAGACCTTATTCCAAACAAGGAATCTGTTCTTGTGTTTACAAAGGGTGGATATGTTAAAAGAACTGACCCAAGTGAGTACAAAAGTCAAAAAAGAGGAGGAGTAGGTGTTGTAGACATTTCAACAAAAGAAGAGGACGTTGTAACAACGCTTCTAAACACAAACACTCACAGTGACCTACTCTTCTTTACTGATCATGGTAAGGCTTATCAGATGAAAATGTACGATGTACCAGAAGGTAGAAAAGCAACAAAAGGAAAGGCTGTTGTAAACTTCCTTCAGCTTGCTGGAGATGAAAATGTAACAAGTATTCTCGCTATGGACTCAGAGAAGAAAAACAACAGCAAGTACTTGCTTCTAACAACAAAGGAAGGAGTAATTAAGAAGACTTCAGCTGAGAGCTTCCGAGAGGTTCGTCGAAGTGGACTTATTTCTATAAACCTAAAGGGAGATGACAAGCTGTACTCTGCTAGATTTATAGATGACGGTGACGAGATAGTATTAGCAACAAAAGACGGTCAAGCTATCCGATTTAAGGAGTCAGATGTAAGAGAGATGGGGCGAACAGCCGCAGGAGTAAGAGGAATGAAACTTAAAAAGGATGACAGTATTGTTGGTGTTGGAATTTTGAAAAAGGGAACAAAGGATGCAAATGTTTTCGTTCTTACTGAAAACGGATACGGTAAACAAACAAAGATTTCAGAATACAAAGTTCAAAACCGCGGAGGATCTGGAATTAAAACCGTTAAAATAACAACCAAAACAGGGAAGCTGATTGTGGCTCGACTGGTAGATGAAACCGTAGAGGAACTCATTGCAGTATCTAACAAGGGTCAGATTATACGAACAGATATTAAATCTATAAACGTTCTCGGTAGAGACACCCAGGGAGTGACAGTTATGAAGCTTCGAGCAGGAGACAAACTTGCTTCAGCTACAGTACTCTAACTTAAAACAATAAAAAAACCGCTCACGCGGTTTTTTTATTTTTTCAAACTAGTTAGCGGGCTGAGCTGTTTTAATTTGTATCCCCATTTTTTATAAGTAATATTGCGTATTTTTGATACAATATAAACATGAACGACACAACTTTTTCTGACCCCGCTGGTATTTTGAATAACCTACTTATAAGACCTGGAAGTACTGTTGTAGATATTGGCGCTGGAATGGGTGCTTATAGTTTGCTTGCCTCTGAAAAAGTTGGAGACGAGGGTTTTGTTTATGCTGTGGAGGTCCAGCTTTCCCACGTGGACCATTTGAAAGCCTTCGCAAAGAAAGAATCTAGAGAAAATCTTCATGTCCTTTGGGCTGATGCAGAACTTCCAAACGGCACAAAGCTTGCCGATGGTGTTGCAGACTCAGTTATTCTTACAAATGTACTTTTTACAATAGAAGACAAGGAAGGTTTAGTTTCTGAAATTAAAAGAATTATGAAGCCTGGAGGGCAGATACTAATTGTTGAATGGTTTGAAAGTTTTTCAGGAATTGGGCCACAAGATAAATATATTGTTTCAGAAAAATTTACAAGAGATATTTTTACTAAAAATGGATTTACTCTTGACCAGAAAATAGAGGCAGGTAGTCATCACTATGGTATGATTTTAAATAATAATAAAAAGTAATTATGGCAGATAAAAAAAATACATTCCAAATCACACTACTAGTCGTTTTTGGTGCAGCTATACTGATAGCTGTAATAATGTTTTCTGTTACAAGTGGATCAGGTGGTGCTTCCACATCAAAAATAGTTCTATGGGGAATCTTTCCAAAAGAAACTGTTTTTGATTCTCTAGAAAGGATAAACGATGATAGCAAGAGCACGGGAGTATCTATCCAATACGTAGAAAAAGACCCTCTAACATACGAAGGAGACCTTGTAGAGGCTTTTGCTTCTGGAACTGGTCCGGATTTGTTTTTCATAGATCAGAATATGATTCTAGCCTATGAAAATAAAATAAGATCACTACCGTATGAATCCTTTCCTGAGAGGGACTATAAATTGAAGTATATTGATGGAGCAACTGTTTTCTTGGGAGATGATGGAGTTCTAGCATTTCCTTTTGCTGTGGACCCTCTTGTGATGTACTATAACAAAAGCATATTTAACACCGCGGGTGTATCTGTCCCACCAAAGGATTGGTCACAGTTTGCTGGCCTGGTACCTCTTCTGACTCAGAAGGATTCAAACCAGAATATAATCAAAAGCGGTTTGGCCTTTGGGCAGTTTTCAAATATCCAATATGCTAGCAGCATATTTGAGACTCTTCTTCTACAGCTAGGAAATCCTATTATCGCCAGAAGAGAAAGTGGAGAATATGTATCAGTTATCAGCCAGTCTAATAGTGCCGCTACGAATCCTCTAGCTTTGTCTATTCAGTTTTTTACAAATTTCTCTAACCCTCTTCTAGATACTTACTCTTGGAACAGTGCACTGCAATCAGCTGAGGATATGTTTGTCCAGGACAGACTAGCAATTTATTTTGCTCCAGCAAGTAGATTCTTTGACATACAACGAAAGAATATCAATCTAAACTATGATATTACAAAGGTTCCTCAAGTAAGTCAGTCTTCCAACTTTTTAACATCAGGGGATTTCTATGGAATTGCCGTGGCAAAAAGCTCTCTCAATCAGCAAGCGGCTTTTGCTGTTTCAAACAATCTATCCAATGGTCCAGAAAATGATGCTATAAATAAAAACAATTTCCTGGCCCCTGTTCGTAGAGACTCACTTCAGAAATCTTCTAGTTTGACACCATACGAGTCTGCCATTCGTGAGTCGGCTATTATTTCTTACACATGGTTAAATCCTGGAACAGAAAATACAGAAGGATTGTTTAAAGAAGCCATAGACAGCGTAGTGAGAGGTTCCATGGATGAGTCTGCGGCATCTAACCTTCTTAATGCTCGGTTGGGATTACTTCTTGGTATATTTAATGATAGATAATATGAAAACCATAATAAAAAAGACAATACTAATTCCCTTGATTGCTATGCAAATGTTTTTTATACCTGCTGTTGTTTTTGCTGCAACTATAATTCCTGATTGTAATAATGTAGTTATTCAAGCTGGTCTACCTAACGCTGGCCAGTTTGTAACTGCTTGCAACTTCGGACACTTTCTAGAGCTATTGAGCAACGTAATTAGATTTATTGCACTGAACCTTACTGCTCCAGCTATTGCCGTGGCTATTGCCTATGCAGGGTTTCTGATCATGACTTCAGGAGGGGACACAGGGAAAAGAAAGGAAGCAAAAGAGATTTTTGTCAAAGTTGGATTGGGGTTGATGTTTATTATAGGTGCATGGGTGCTGGTCCACGCCCTCTACTCAGGTCTGGGATATGGGGGATTCTTACAATTTACTCCATAGTTTGGTGTATAATATAATCATATGAATTTATTTCTCGTAAAACTATATAGTTTATTGAATCCACTTGTTGCTTTTGCTCAAAATGAGATTGTCAACCCAAACAACAATCAAATTATCAACCCAACACTTGGAGGTTCTGATCCAAACAACATACAGATTGTGTTTACAAACCCCCTAGGAGGTTCTGGAGGGATTTCCAATATCAATCAGCTTATAGGCGCCATTTTGGATATTGTGATCACAGTAGGAATTCCGCTCGTTGTTCTTGCAGTTATCTACTCTGGATTTCTTTTTGTAACAGCAATGGGGGACAAAGAGAAGTTAAAGACAGCCAGGTCAGCCTTCCTCTGGACTATTGTAGGAGGTCTGATACTGCTTAGTTCGTGGGTTATAGCGCAGGCGCTGGAGTCTACGATTCAACAAATTATTAATTAATATATATTATTATGAGTATTACTGTAAAAAAGTTTTTGTCGCCATTTCTTCTGCTAAGTATTATGTTTGCATTTTACTCGACCCCTTTGATTGCAAGTGCCAGCAGTCATAATACCTGTACGTACGTCTCAGGTGGCTTAGACAGCCTTATTAATCAAGCAACTTGCCTTCTGACGAGGGTTATCCCTCTTTTGGTTACGGCTGCTGTTGTTGTATTTGTATATGGAATAGTTACTTATATTAGAAATGCTGAAAACGCTGAGAAGAGAAAAGAAGGAAACCTGTTCATGATGTATGGCCTTATTGCTCTATTTGTTATGGTTTCTATATGGGCTTTAGTTGGTATT
>JBLHJW010000018.1:0-13399 GCA_047619465.1 Minisyncoccia bacterium | reverse complement strand
TGCAGCAGAGGCGGTAAGTGTAGAGTTTCTTTCAGAGGTTACTTCTTCTCCTTCGGTATCTAGTACTTCTACTGTAGCTTCACAGAAGTTTGCTCCCCATAGGTTGAATGTAGCTAGTCTGTAGGTTGTAGTGTGTTTTGGTTGTATTTGTATTGAGTTTACGTTTGATGAGTATAGTCCTTCTCCTGGTGCTTTGGTGTAGTAGGTAGACCTTCTACCTGTTGACCATTGCACGTTCCAATTTAGGGCTGCTGATTCTCCGACTGTTATCGTTGAAGGAGTTATTTTTGCTTCGCAGAGTGGTGGTCGAGTATACCCACCACCAAGACTCTCTTCAGGAGGGTTGTGAGATGCTCCCTCCCATCTAAGAAAGGGGTACCCGCTATTAATCAAAGGATTAAGCCCCCAAATTGTTATAAAATCCCAACCAACATATGTAGACAGTACCTTCATCTCACTAGTGCTCTTGCTATCAATATTTGAGCAACCAATATCGTCACAGTCAGAAGAGAGGCCTGCAGTGTCTCTATCCCAGTAAACCGCAGAGTAGGTATTGTTTCCATCATCAGATCCTAGAGTACCTCCGTTTGCTGCACCAGACGTATCAACAGATCCTGAGGAGTATACATTTATAAGGTCAGTATAACTTGCTTCACCAATAAAACCTCCATCTTCTCCACCTCCCGCAGTTACAGATCCAGTTGCGTATGAATTGCTAATAACAGTTCTTGAATTAGAGATTCCATCTTCAGTGTCTCCAGCAAAACCTCCTACAGCAAAACTATCACCATCACCCGTAACATTACCAGTTGAGTATGAATAACTAATAAGTGCCCCATCTACATCACCAACGAAACCACCCATCTTTTCGCCGCTAGAAACATCCCCAGTTGCGTATGAATAAGTAACCGTAGTATCCATAATATCTCCTGCGAAACCTCCAATATCTGTGCTTGTACCCACAACATCCCCAGTTGCGTATGAGAGTGTAATAAGATCTACTTCATATACATCACCTATCAAACCTCCAGTGTTCTGATGAATACCTCCGGTCACAGGACCTGTAGCAAATGAACTTGTTAAGGTTCCTTCCTCCATGTAACCAATCAAACCTCCAACATCCTGAGCTCCTGAGACTGACGCTGAAGATGATAGATTTAACAGTGTCGAGTCATAAGCGAAACCAATCAAACCTCCAGACCCAAAGGTTCCAGCAACACCGATCGATCCGGAAGAACTTAAATTTGATATAACAGAGGAACTTGCCACTCTAAAGAGACTTACGTTACTTCCCCCATCATCAATGTCCAGAACAATATTTATATTATTTCCGTCGAAGTTACCCATAAAAGGTGAACCTAGGGTTCCAATCATTATATTGTTTCCATTCGCACTACAATCAAGCTCACCACCTGCAATGTTTTCATCTAATTCATAATATACAGTGAGGCTATTATTGACATCGATCAATTCAGCACAGCTGGTAATGATATATGGAACACCTTCTGTTCCCACACCAGAACCAATAAAAGCCATCAAAGGACTAGCAAAAGCAAAAGATATTAATATAAAAATCTTCTTAAAAAGATTAACGTTTGTATTTATTTTCATATTACTATTGTAACAGATAAAAAACAAAAACCCTGCCGTTAAGCAAGATTTTTAAGGTACACCACAAGAGTGTGATAAATTGAGCTTTGCTCAAGATGAATGAAGAAAGGAGTCGTGCGAACCCTAAAGGGTTAATTCCAAATATTCATTTCCTTCTTTCTGTCATTGAATATTTTGAATTTAAAGCGAAGCAGATTATACCCTGGGGTGTGTATTTACTTTTATATATACAGTGGGGTCGTTTGGTGGAATTTTAGATGAAACAAGAATAATGGTGATTATTTTTAACTTATACAGATGTGTACATAACCTCAACAATTGAGCGATCCTCAAAAACTAAATCTTCTGGAGAAACCTCTTCACCGTCTTTTTTCACAATCAGGGTATATCCGTCTCTTACCATTGGCTTTCCTAAGACAGCAAAGAAATCAGGAAGTTTATAGATTGTATCTAATTCTTTAGTTTCAATATGAATAGTTCCTGTCGTGTCGTGTGTGTGAACCTCTCTCATGCAACGACCATCTATACCAACATTTGCGGGTACAACCTCCTCTTCTCCATTAACTATAATACTTATAACGGGGTGTATATGCTGTGCAATGGCCTGGTGACCATTTGGCAAACATGGAATCTCTGTGCCATTATCAGACACTATTAGTTCTTTGGTCGAAGACCCTTTGCTTCCCAAAAAAAGAAGAATGATCCCACCTATTACAATAATGCCTAAAATAATGTTTGTTGTTTTTTTACTCATGAACAAATTATACCAAACAAAAACCCTGCCGTTAAGCAGGTTTTTTGTTTGTAAATTTTGAGTCGTTTGGTGGAATGTTAAGTTAGCAAAGGAATGAAGTGGCTATTATGAACTTATGCCGGGCTTTAGAACTAATATTATTTTTTGAAAAAACTTGGAAATAGAATACCAGTTTCATTCTTGTATTTTTGATATTCAGGATCGGCCCCCCACATCTTATCTGCACCCTTCTCTAGAATAGGAATACCGCTCACAAAAATAATCATAAAAGCTATAAATAATGGACCTATCAGTCCAACCCATATTGAATTTCCAACAAGAGAAGGTAACACGAAAAGGTACAGACCAACCCAAACCATAATCTCTCCAAGGTAGTTTGGGTGCCTAGAAATAGACCATAAACCAGAGTCGATCCATTTACCTTTGTTTGCAGGATTATTAATAAATCTATATTTTTGTAAATCAGCAAATGCTTCAGTTAAAAGACCCACTAGAAAAACAGACAACCCAATAATAGGCCAAACAATGTCTTCTGAAGCTGAACTATTTAGGAAATATGTTCCTGGAATCATTACAACCCAAACAGTAAGCCCTTGAAGAAACCAGAAACGAAGAAATCTAAAAAAGTTCTCCCTCATGCCATCAAATCTTTTATCCTTACCGATTTTACTAATTCGAATAAGAAGATATGATCCAAGTCTAACAGCCCAAAGGCCAATAGCTCCAACATATATAATTTTCAATAATGAAATATCACCAGAGAAAAAGCCAAAAAGTGCCACAACAACAAACGTGACAGCATATGATATATCGGTTAGCTTATCTGTTTTAAAGATAAAGGCTGGTACAAACATCGCCAGGTTGATACCGAGCGAAACTATGAGTGTAATTAATATTTCCATAAATTGTATTATACACTATCTATATTTCCCTACTATCATAGGCCCAATGCAGTAGAGACTGTCGTTGTTTTGGCCTACAAAACATGTCTCTAGGTTTGCAGTTTTTATAAACTTGAGCTGCATGACGACGATACGACCTCCAGCGATTAATTTGCTTTAAGTCTTCTTCTGGAAGACGCCTTCCCATGTAATAACGACAGTACCACTGAAACCAACCACGAGGATCATGATCTTCATTGATCCAACCTTTCTTCCTCCACACACTTAGTGGTTGTGACGCATGCTCTTCAAAATAGTTTAGAGAATCATCATGCTTTTCTGAATTCATCTTTGCCCTTGTAAACCAGTCTTTTGGAAACTCCTTCTGTGTGTCGGTCATGTAGTGTCCACCAAAAACACCAAGAGCCAACATCTGCTTGGGTGTAAGGTCCGGATTAAAAGACGTGTCGAATTTCTTGCCTATTGGTTCTGACAAGACATATATATAGCTATTTTGCATTTTGTCTTTAACAACAACTGTTTGATTGCGCATAACTAATTATTTACCAAATAAATTACAAGTAAAAACAAACCTCCCCACCAACCAATATCAGAGATAATTAAACTTATCATTATTTTCCTTTGCCAAGATGCAGGCAAAAGCTCTCTCGCCTTACCCTCTTTCTCTTTCTTTAAAATAAAAGGACTTACTTTAAAAGACAAAAATAAACCATTGATTATAAGCACAAAAGCTACAACAGAATGAGTAAGTGCTATACCTCTAAAAATTTCACCGCGATATAAAATTGAACCACCAAGTATTGTAAGAAAAATTCCAATCCAGATCATTGGCTTGGTAACTTTATGTGTTCTAGCTGTTGCCTCTGTCCAATATGGTGATGTCCGACCCAAAAAACCATGAATATCTATAACAGTGACAGCTCCGAGTCCAACAACAAAACCAGATAAAAATATAAATAAACCTATAACTTCTATCCAGTTGGTTATACTTAAATACAGCATATGGGTTTTAGATATTTAAAAAAGTGATTGTTACCTGTAAGACCGTGGCGAAACTAACCCAAGCTAAGTAAGGAATCTGAATAAAGGTTATCCATTTTTTAAAAGGATAAATAACAATCATTGCCCAAACAAGTGTCCCAAGCACAAGGATGATATCAATTGCAGCTAAATAATTATTTTGGATACCAAATTGAATTGAAGTGAATGCAAAATTAAAAACAAGATTAAGAACAAATGGTAGTAAAACTAAAAAAGGTATCTGTTTTTTATAGAACATCAAAAAAACCCTACCAAATGAAATAGCAATTAAGAGATACAGCACTGACCACACTGGTCCAAATAACCAAGAAGGTGGCGCCCATGATGGTTTTATAAGTTGTAAGTACCAAACACTCTGTTCCATAGAAATAACTATACCAAACAAAAACACTGCCGTTAAGCAGGGGTCTACCAAGTTTCCTACCAAGATGGGAAAATGGCCTATATTTGATATACTAGAATCATGAAAGTAATAGCATTATCCTGCTCACCATCTAGAGGGCGCAACTCCGACACCATGCTCGATCATTTTATAGCTGGGGCATCTCAGGTAAAAGATATTGAAGTAGAGAAGGTATATTTAGAAGACATTACAATCGATTACTATAACCATAAAAACAGCAAGGGGGTTCTTCCTCATGAACAGGATTTTGGAGACTTAGCTCAAAAACTAATGACTAATACACGAGGCCTTGTCATCGCAACTCCAACGTACAACTTCTCTGTTCCAGCTCATCTTAAAAATTTTATAGATCGAATGAGATTTTTTGGGTTAGACATGGCAAATAAAAACAAGCTTGGCCAGCCAGTTGGACAACTTGACCACCTGAGTACATATTTTATTGTATCTGGGGGAACACCGAATTGGGCAAGGCGAATCTTATTCTTCACCTTCCCTTCCTTTTGGCTTCGAGGAGTTTTCCTTTATTTTGGAGCAAAAGTTTACGGCGCAATTTACAGTGGAGACATTCACACACAGAACAACAAAAAAGTTTTAAGAAGATGTGAAAAAGCTGGAGAAAAATATGCAAAGAAACTACTTAAGGGATCACAGCATGGGGCCCTTGAGCAGATATTCTGGAGACCACCTCAAGTACGCTGAAGATAACGCAAAAACCCTGCCGTTGAGCAGGGTTTTTGTAACTGTGTTAACCCTTGAACTCTTTTTTCACGCAAAATTCCAGTTTGAAACTCAAGTGAACGAAGTCGAGCTTCTCGGTTTATTGTCTGGTCTTTTACAAATGACTCTATTAACATAAGTATATATATTAAAAAAAATTCTATGAGGTTTTTTTTGAAATAACCAAATCGTGATAGCCCTTGTGTGTGTACTAACCAAGAATCGATATCAGATTGTGGGCTCCGAAAAACGATGTTCTATCCATTAAAATATTAGAGTAATAACGCTGGCTTCTGAAATATTTTCATAGCATGTTACAATATCAGCATATGAATAAAAAAGTAGCAAAAAAAATTGGAGAAGCCTATGCGTTTGCACAGGTATTACAAGACACTTATCAGTCCAACGAATCTGTAATGAAAGATTTATTCGGATTACATGCAGAGGGAATCAATAAAACCGTTGAAGCCCAAATAGCAGCACTTCACGCTGTTTCAGAGGAAACTGAAATGACTGAAGTCGTGGTTCCAAAAGCCGAACGAACGGGAGGGAAAATTAGTAAGATGGCAGATATGTATGTCGGTGATGAATGGGATAATCCTGTAGAAGTTCTAGAGTGGATGAGCTTCTTTGTTGGAGGAGCCATTGTCCACTGGCAGCTTATTGCTGGAAGTGGAGAGGCTATGGGTCATGAAGGTTTACATGAACTAGCAAGTAACGGAGTTCAGTACTATAGCGATCTAATGGAACAGTTAAGAAAGTATGCGGTTGAAGTTGGAAAAGACCGAGCTCTTGGATAAAAAAACACGAACACAGTTCGTGTTTTTTTATAACCCTTTCAGTGCAAGACTGCCGCAAGTCATCTTCTGAATATAGTTAAGTAAGCGTCTACGTAGTTCAAGTGGGTCGAGATCCGGATTGTGATAATTGATACTATTGATTTCATTGCTTGAGAGGCAGGAAGAATAAGAATCCTTTCTCATTATCTTCTCTCTTTAATCCAAAAGAAAGAATACTAAAGAAAAGGGGTCAGGAGCCATTACTTACTAATATCTCTTGATCCCTTTATTTATGATCGTCTATAGTTACCATCTAAAGATAACTATCGAAATATATAGAATGACAAGTATAGCCTCCTGGGTTCTTTAGTAAATAATCTTGATGATAATCTTCTGCAGGATAAAATTCTCTAAACTTCTCTAGTGTAGTAACAACGGGTTCTTTCCATCTTTTTGACTTGTTAACAATGTCTATAAAATTTCTAGCTTCATTTTCCTCCTTTTGATTTTTATAAAAAATAGCTGACCTATAAGACTCCCCTTTGTCGTTACCTTGTTGATTTAATGTTGTTGGATTATGTATTTGAAAAAAGAAATCAAGGATTTTTATATATGACGTTTCATTTTCATTAAATTCAATTAACACTGCCTCTGCATGACCTTCATGGTTTCTGTAGCTTGGATCTTTTGTTTCACCTCCTGTATAACCAACGACAGTATTTAAAACACCCGGCTGTTTTCTAATTAAATTTTGAAGACCCCAGAAACAACCTCCTGCTAATATTATTTCCCTATTCATAGTCATCTTTTCCTTCAATAAAAATCATTGATATTGAATTAACGCAATGTCTAATATTTTTATCTGTTAGGTGTTCATTTTTAAATAGGTGACCCAAGTGCCCACCGCAATTTGAACAAGTTATTTCTGTTCTCATTCCGTCTTTGTCTATGGTTTTTTCTACTGCTCCATGAATTTCATCGTCAAAACTTGGCCAACCGCAAGTAGACTCAAATTTATCTTTAGAGTTATATAGCGGTGAATCGCATTTCTTGCAAATATAAATTCCTACTTTCTTGTTATTAAGATACTTACCTGTAAATGGAGCTTCTGTTCCTTTCTCAATTAATATTCTTTTTTCTTCTGAATTTAATTCCTTCATAGTTGGATTCTAAAATTGGATTATAAATTATCCAATGACCTTTTTCCTAGCTCGATATAAAATGCTATTTTGGTAAATATATCTAATACTAGATACAAAATCATACTCACTGATAGAGTCAATACACCATATCCTTCGGGAGAGAGAATAAAAATTATAGGAAACACGGACCAGCCCAAATAAATATATTTTGAAATCCAACTTAGTTTATTAGTGCCCTTGCTTGAAATAATAACTATCATCAAAGTATAAGTAATACCACCGATAATAAAGTATCCGAGCATCATAGATCCTGATGCCACCGATGCTAACGCGCCTGTTACCATGGTAATTCCTGTTAAATACATGAGCCGTGCTAAGAGGTTTTGTGGAATATTTACCACCTTGGAGATGCTGTACATCAAGAGTGTGCAGCTAGCAATATACCCAAGCCATCTTGTATAGTAGAGCGGTTCACCCGCACTAGATAGAGCAACGATAGATCCATCTAGCATGACAAGGCTCGAAACAAGGGTAATTACACTTACAATAAAAGCATACGAATATAATGATTTTTTCTTGAGGCCAGCAAGTACAAGAAAAAACAGAGACGCTATCGAAAAAATAATAACGCTAGTCAACAATATTAGTTGTGTTTCAATCATGTTTGTATTATATCAGAAAGTAGAAAGTATGTATTGATTTTATAAAGTATTTTTAGTCCCGAAGGGTTTAAGTTAAAACCCCAATATAATCAAAGATTTTACAGGCTGCGTCAATTCACAGCTAGGATACGTAATTTATATAGATAAGACAACGAAAAACCTCTATAGCTCAAATATTTTTTTATAAAATTCTTCTGTTTCTAGCTTATATCTTAACCTCTCCTCTTTGGTAAACTTCTTAGCCCTAGCAGTGACAAAATGCATACGCCCATTTGAATTTAATTCTTCTAAATTCTCAATAATAGTATTCCAATATAGAGCGTCCCATACTTTTGTCCATGGTCCATTTTTATAGTCACTCATTTTTTTAATATAATTTGAACCACTGATATAAGGCTTAGTGGTCATAAGTCCTTTTTGTGTATTTTGAGTCATGCCGTAGACGTTTGGTACCATTACCCAGTCATAAGAGTCAATATACATCTCCATAAACCATTTATATACTTGCCTTGGATTAATCTTACATAAAAACATAAAGCTACCCATAACCATTAACCGTTCGATATGGTGACTATAAGCAGTATTTATCGTTTTTTTAATAGTGGTATCTACTGGCTCAATACCTGTGCTTCCTTCATACCACTTATGTCCAATTTCTTTTGTATGACCCCATTGATTTTCTGTTCGCATAGAAACACCATGCTTTTCATAAACCATACGTGTGTATTCACGCCAGCCAATAATTTGTCTTATAAAGCCTTCCGTATTGTTAATTGGAATATTATTTTTTTCAGAATATTCCAGGATCCTTGATGTGACTTCAGTCGGAGAAATTAATCCAATATTTAAATAGGGCGAGAGTATGCTGTGATACAACTGAATACGATCTTTGACAATAGTATCTTCGTAATCCCCAAATAAATGTAGACGTTCCTTACAGAAAGTATTTAGCACTTCTAGTGCTTGTTTTCTGTCGATAGCATAACAAAAATTTTCAAGGCTACCATAATTTCCTGGGTACTTTTTTTCTATATAGGCAATTGCCTCTTCAACATAAAAATCTTCATTTCTTTCTGGGTCCAAAGGTATTTCAGGATAATGAGATTTGGGTACTTTTTTTCTATTTTCTTCATCATAACTCCATCTACCACCAACAGGGCCGTCTACGTCCATTAATATATTTAATCGCTTACGTTGGAACTTATAAAAATCTTGCATAAACAACTTCCCTTCTTTTAAATATTCCTTGTTTTCTAATCTTGAATTAATAAACAGAGGTGAATCTAAAAAAACCAATTCCGGAAAGACACGCTTAATACGTTTTTCTAACAAATAATCGGTTGGATCTACACAAATAATATTTTCAATATTTACTTCACTTAAAATATCAACAATAGTTTTATCAGGATCGCTTTCAATGTAATGAACGATGATATTTTTTGACTCGAGCCCATCTTTATACGCCTGCATGCTGGCGCGATGTAGCACTAATTTCTGTTTATGAAATTTTAAAGGATTATGCTTATCTCCAAAAAAGAGACTATCCTCGATAAGATAGACTTCGTTAGTATTCTCAAGTACTGGGTTATTTAAAAATAATTGATGGGGGAAAATTAGGCCTATGGTTTTCATAATTTAATTTTACACTAACACAAGGAAAGGTGCTTAATTAAGTTGTCTTCCAGGGGTGTTTTTTTGGTATACTATTTTTATGAAACTTAGTAAAAAAACAGAGAAGATTATAACTATTTCGGAATATTACAAGTGGCTAAGAAGAGAATGGGCAAAAGTTGGATTTATTGTTGGGCTATTCCTATTTGCCTTTCTGATGGTGGCCGTTAGACCACATGACTATATATTATTTATTTTACTTTTACAAACCCCTATTTATATGATGCACCAATCGGAAGAGTGGGTATTTTCAGGAGGGTTTGGAAAATATTTTAACCGTTACATCCTTAAGTTGCCTGATAACGTAAATCCATTAGATGAGATTTTTATATTTCGTATCAACATAGGACTTATTTGGCTAGCTTTTCCTATTTTTGGATTGCTTTCTAGTGTTAATTACGCGTATGGAATGTGGATTCCTTATTTTGTTATTATTGCCGGACTTTATCATGTTGCCATGGCAATTAAAACACAAAAGCTATATAACCCAGGTTTGATAGTAAGTTTATTGCTGAACATCCCTGTAGGTTCATGGGCGGTATATGAGTTGATTAATAGCGGTTTAATAGACAACTATATTATTAATGTTCATGCATTAGTTGGATTAGTTTTAAATCTAGCACTTCCTGTCTTGGGGTATTTTGCTTATAAAAAAGCACTGAGAAACATGTAACGGCTTTCGTATGTACTTTTGTATATACATCTGGGGTCTTTTGGTGGAAAGTTGGTTGAGTAAGGAAACGAAGTAACCATTACGAATTTATGCAAGCTTTAGAAATAATTATCTTTTCACAACAACATTAACAACTAAAAAATCTCCATTGCTTAACTTCTTATGATAACTCAGAATCTGAAAAGCTTCGTTACCAGAACCTGAACCTTTTACTATCTCTAGAGCTTGCATGTTCGCAGCTGACTCGGTCTGACCGACGACAGGGTCTGTAACCACAAATTCTCTGTCTGAGAATAAAACTGCAGCCCTAGAAACAGGCATGCCAACCTTAGATGGCTCATACCCTTTTAAAAGCTTTTTTAGCTTTTTAGAATCAACCTCTTTAACCATTTTCTCATAAGGGTTACTTTTTCCAACATTCTCAATCTTGTCTCTGGATAGATTGTCTTGATTCTGGGCTATAACTTCTCCAGAGCCAGCCGACAGACCCACAGCTAGAGCAGTTGAGAAAACAGCTTTCTTCCCCGCTTTTTTAAGCTTGTCTAATTTACTGTCTTCGTTACTGTTTAGTGATTCAAAATTCATATCTAAATCATACCAAATAAAAACCCTGCCGTTAAGTAGAGTTTTTGTTTGTACATTTTGGGTGACTATCGGAAATCGGCTCCTCTCATGGATTTATTTCAGAAAATCTCATTCCATCAGCAGCAGCCTCGGCGCTCTGACTGCCGTCAGACTCTGTGCGCCTCAGGTTCGCCCCCCCCATAGAAAGCTCTGCTTTCTCTTAGCCACGTTATAGAAAAAAGCCTGATTGTAAAAATCAGACTTTTTTCTTAGTGGGTCGTTTGGTGGAAAGTTTTAGAACTAAGCTTGTTTGTTAGTACACTACAGTCTCTGGAACTGAGCAATTTTGACTTACCCACTCTCCATCAAATTCTGCCAACTCTCTTCGTGACCCATCTTTAATATAGTAAGAAGAAATATTCTCTTCAGGAGGTCCTGCATACGGCATGTTATCTACAATTAATTCGTCTGGACATTCTTGGGTAAGAAGACTCTCTCCAGAATTAGAATTGCTGAAACTAATAACAAGGATGATTACTAAGATAAACCCTAAAAACATCATTACTTTTTTTGAAATTTTACTCATGAATCAATCATACCAAACAAAAACCCTGCCGTTAAGCAGGATTCTTGTGTGTACATTTGTATATACATTTTGGGTCGTTTGGTGGAAAGTTTTAGAACTAACGTGAGAATATAGATCTAAAGAAATTAGATATAGCCCTAACAAAAGGTGAATTAGACACTCCAGCTGTAAGAGTAGAGTTTCTCTCTGATGTTAGTTCTTCCCCATCAGAAGTTAGTACTTCTATGGAAGCTTCACAGAAGTTTGCTCCCCATAGGTTGAATAGAGTCATTATGTAGTTTGTGGAGTGTTTTGGTTGTATTGTTACTGAGTTTACGTTTGATGAGTATAGTCCTTCTCCTGGTACTTTGGCGTAGTAGTTGTTTTGGTTTTCTGTTGGCCAGGTTGTGTTCCAGGATAGTGTGGCTGTTTCTCCTTCTGTTATGGTTTGTGGGGTTATTGTGGCGGTGCAGAGTGGTGGGTGGATGTAGCCGCGGCCGGTTGAGGAGGAGGAGACGGTGGCTGAGAGGTCGTAGATAATCACACGATTAGCATTACCATCTGAAACAAACAGGTAGTCGTTGGTAGTATCGTAATCCAAACCAGCGGCAGAAAATAGCGCCGACTGACTTCTCAATTGAGGAAGTGCGTCCGTAAAGTTTGCCCGTCCAAGCACGTTTGACGCCCCCATACCATTTGTTATTCCACTTGATAGATCAAAAATAAGAACTCTAGTCTTAGCAGAATCTCCAACAAAAAGTCTACTGTTGGTGTCGAAGTGCACGTCTATGGCCCCTGAGATGGTTGATGAACTTGTTGACACAAGGCCAGAATTTGTAACAAAATCAGGTTCGCCTAAAACATACACAGCATTCTCTCCATCTGAAATAGAGGCAACATCGTACACAGTAACCCTCGAGTTCCCAGAAACAAAAAGTCTGCTATTGTCAGGGTCATATGTTAGACCAGCAGAACCACTTAATCCTGACTGAGTGATTGTTGCTGTGCTTGATACAAAGTCTGGTTGACCTAGTACATTTACCGCATTTTCTCCGTTTGTAATAGTTGAAACATCGTAGGTAAGCACTCTGTTATTTGACCCGTCAGATACATAGAGTGTGTTTGAAACAAGTTCAAGGCCACTCGGTGCGCTCATACCAGACTGAGTAGAAGTATTGCCGCTTGAGGTAAAGTCAGCTTGCCCTAGTACGTTTATAGCATTCTCTCCATTTACAATAGTTGCAACATCATAGACGGTAACTCTATTGTTCGTACTGTCAGATACATACAAATAATCATTAGCAGAATCATATTTAATGTAGTTAGGTGACTGCATACCAGACTGAGTTACCGTTGCAACGGTTGAGGTGAAGTCAGCTTGACCAAGGACATAGCTAGCGGACATACCATCTGTTATTCCAATAGATAAATCCCAAACCAAAACCCTTTTGTTTGTTAGGTCAGCAACAAAAAGTCGGCTATTTGTGTTGTCATACGCAATACTTTTCTGGCGATTAAGTCCATCATCAGAAATCGCGGCCCCTTTGTTGCCAGAAACATCAGTAAAGTTATCCTGTCCTAATACATAAGATGCATCCATCCCATCTGTAAGCGTTGCGGCCTGAAGTGAAGCTAGTGGTAAAAATAGTGTTGCAAATGAAATTGCAAGGATTAGAAGTAATGTTGCTTGCTTTGAAATAAGTGATTTAATTTTCATACTTAAATCATACCAAAAAAAAACCCTGCCGTTAAGCAGGATTTCTGAGTATATATTTGTATATACATCTGGGGTCGTTTGGTGGAAAGTTTTAGAACTAAGCTTGTTTGTTAGTACACTACAGTCTCTGGAACTGAGCAATTTTGACTTACCCACTCTCCATCAAATTCTGCCAACTCTCTTCGTGACCCATCTTTA
>JBLHJW010000017.1:0-14106 GCA_047619465.1 Minisyncoccia bacterium | reverse complement strand
GGGCCAAGACCGCAGTAAAAAAAGCACTCAAGACCAATAAGGTCAGTGTGAA
The DNA here is from genome assembly GCA_047619465.1 of Minisyncoccia bacterium. Taxonomy (GTDB): domain Bacteria; phylum Patescibacteriota; class Minisyncoccia; order Phycocordibacterales; family CSBR16-119; genus CAYHDV01. Next base: position 14,054 of record JBLHJW010000017.1, on the reverse strand, counting down.
AAAAAAGGTTGCCAAAACCACAAAAAAGAAAGTTGAAAATCCTGTTAAGAAGGTAGCTGTGAAAAAAGCGCCAGCAAAACGAGCGCCAAAAACAAAAGCTCAAAAGAAACAAGCTCAAGCTTCAGCTCTTGTCTCTAAAGGTATGAAGAGAGGATTTATTACTTACGGTGAGATTCTAAAAGAATTCCCAACAATTGAAACAGATGTTGTTTTTCTTGATGATTTGTATGGTCAATTTGTTGATTCAGGAGTTGATGTTCTTGAAGGTGGAAACTTGCTTCAACTAGAAGAGGACACTCCAAAGAAAAAAGGAAGACTTGGAAAGGAAGGTGCCAGCTATGACTCTATTCAGATTTATCTTAAAGAGATTGGTCAATTCCCACTTATAAAAGCAGCTGAAGAGAGAGAACTGGCTCAGCGTATCGAAGCCGGAGAAGAAGAGGCGAAGAATCTTCTTGCTCGGGCCAACCTAAGACTGGTTGTTTCTATTGCAAAGAAGTACTCAAACCGTAGCTCAGACCTAACGCTTCTTGACTTGATACAAGAAGGTAACCTAGGGTTATTTAAAGCTGTAGAGAAATTTGACTGGACAAAAGGTTATAAATTTTCAACATACGCCACTTGGTGGATAAGACAGTCTATTACCAGAGCTCTGGCTGACCAGTCTCGAACTATTCGAATTCCTGTTCACATGGTGGAGACTATTTCAAAATATAAACAAATACACCGAAGGCTTTCTCAAGACTTGGGACGAGAACCTCTTGCAGAAGAGGTGGCTACAGAGATGGGGGTAGATGTTGAAAAAATTCACGTTATAGAGAAAATATCTCAAGAAACAACATCCCTTGAAAAACCTATAAATGGAGATGAGGAAAAATCTACACTTTCAGAATTTATTGCAGATGATAAAATTCTCCGTCCAGATGAGGAGTCATCACAGAGAATTCTACATGATCAAATTTTTGAAGTTCTAGATGAGCTTTCTCCAAAGGAACGAAAGATTCTAGAGATGCGTTATGGACTTCTAAATGGAATCCAGCACACACTAGAGGAAGTAGGACAAGAGTTTGGTGTAACTCGTGAACGTATTCGCCAGATCGAAGCAAAGGTTCATGAGAAGCTTCGAGGTCACGAGAAGATCGCTCGACTTAGAAATCATTTTGATTAAGGTTAAGTTTTTTAATTAACAATGCTTATGTGAAAAACCCCTTATGGGGTTTTTTGTTTGACTGGTATAATAAAAGGAGGTCTTTTAATAATTACTAAACTAAATTTATATATATTATGATGAAAAAAACAGCAATGTACCTAACATCAATAGGTGCACTTAACTGGGGTCTTGTAGGAGTTGCAGGATTCTTTGGTTCAAACTGGAACCTGGTAAACCTTGTTTTTGGAGGAATTCCAACGCTTGAGTTTATTGTGTATATCCTTATTGGACTTTCAGCTATCTACTCACTTTGTGTAAAGAAGGATCCTTGCTCTGATTGTGCTGGAGGATCTTGCGATGTTCACGGTAAAAAAGCATAGATTTAATAGTATTACAATCCTAAAAAAGCCCAATCTATTGGGCTTTTTTGATTGCCAGGTCTTTTTAAGCGTGCTAATATAATCCCATTATGATGATTGATATCTCGTCTGTTATATTCTATTCCATATTGTTTTTCTCCTTGTATGTTCAGGTTTTTTTGCTGATTACCTACATAGATAGTAAGAAATCTAGACCCAACGAAGAAAAGCAGATAAATCCGTCTAAATATCCGACAGCTTCAGTATTGATACCATGCTGGAATGAGGAGAATACAATAAAAGGGACAATTGAATCTGCTCTCGCTTTAAAATACCCAAAAGATAAATTAAAGATTGTTTTAATTGATGATGGATCAACAGACAAAACACTTGAAATAATGCATTCATATGATGCCAATAAGCAGATTGTAGTCTTTCATCAAGAGAATCAAGGTAAACATGTAGCTCTAAATCTTGCTATAAAAAATACTTATACAGATTTAATAGCAACTTTGGATGCCGACTCATTCATTGCTCCAGAAGCTCTAGAGAGAGTTGTTAATATTTTCAACAAGGATTCACAGCTACAAGCCGTAGCTTCGTCTATCTTGATACACAATCCTAAAAATTTAATACAGCTTGCCCAGAAAGCTGAATATGAAATGTCTGTGTATGTAAAACACATGCTAGCTAAAATAGGAGGTCTACATGTTACACCGGGACCATTCTCTGTATTCAAGAGGGAAATTTTTGATAGTATTGGAATGTATAAAAGAGCATACAACACAGAGGATATTGAAATGGCTCTTAGAATTCAAAAGAACGGATACAAGATAGGATATTGCTCAGATTCTTATGTTTATACTGTTTCTCCAGATACTGTAGTAAAACTTTTTAAGCAAAGAATTCGGTGGACATATGGATTCTTCAAAAACTTAAATAATTATAGAGGAATGATTTTTAACAAAAAACATTCAGGTTTGGCATTTTTTACACTTCCAGCATCTATTATAGCGCTGACAATAATTCCTGTTGTTCTTAGTTTTGCTTTATACAGTGTTGGGTCCGGAATTATTAATTTGTATTTAAAAGTATCTGCAGCAGGAATCGACAGTCTCATCCCTTCTTTTGACCCATTTAATTTGTACATATCTACAACAACCATTGTTATAACAATACTTTATTTTTCAGTTATTTTAGCTGTTATGATTGGTCGACGTCTATCTCGGGAAAAACTAAACAGCTGGAAGGATATAATTCTCATGGTTATTATGTCAGCAACAGTTGCTCCTGTTTGGGTTATAAAATCTATGGTGGACGCAGCTAGATCTCGCCAGTCAGAATGGAAGTAGTATAAACATAACAGATAATCATTAACATGGACCATCAACACTCACATCACGATTGGAAGAAATATATTATTGTTTTTTTAATTACAGCAGGTATTTTCTTGGTTGCTATCTATTTAAGTTCATCCTTTAGCAATAAACGTTTCAACCAGATGAGAGCTTTTCAAGATAAGCTATCAACAGATATCCTTTCATCAGAGACAAGGTTTGCCTTGCTAGAGAGAACGTCATGTGAGCACTTCGTTGATGATGCACTTCTAAGTGAAGAGTTGAATTTGTTTGGTAACAGATTAAACGTTATGGAGAAAAATCTAGACAAGGACGATCCCGCAGTGGAGCAACTTAGAAGGTACTACTCACTTCTACAAGTTAAAGATTATATTCTTGTTACTCAGCTCGCAGAAAAGTGTGGAACTGAACCAGTTGTTCTTCTATACTTCCATGAAAAAAAATGTGAGGAATGTGAGGCACAGGAATATATACTAGAAAACGTAAGTAAGGATTTTTCTGGCTTAAATCTATATTCCTTTGATTATGATACAGAGCTTTCTGCTGTTAGAACACTTATCTCAACTCTAAATGTTTTAGAAGAAGAGCTCCCAACATTGATAATAAATGGTCAGACACATAAAGGGGGACTGAAAGAGCGAGAGCTTAGAGATATATTGTCAGAGCTTACGCCAGAGAAAGACTTGGTGGATACAGAATAAAATATAACTCAAATGGTTTGGCGTTCTATGGGCTAGGCAGCAGAAACGCCCATAAAAAACATATCAAAAAAGGTCGCTTTAAAAAAGCGACCTTTTGTTATTTATGCAAGCTCAAATCTGCTTGGATGACACCAGTGAATATTATTTTCCGCTGGTAGTTTTTCTCTGTTTTCAACTAGAACTCCTTCCTTGTAGGCTGTAATAAAGTTCAAGTCTGTTCTTATTCCGACCTCAATATGAGGATTTCCATCTGTGTCAATATGGACTTCTAGAGTAGGATAAGTTTTTCCTTTCTCCAGCAGGGGAGCGTGCTCGTTTCCTTTAAGTTTGTCAGTGTTTATGCAGGTAATTCTGCGGCTTGGGGTTAATGTTAAGGCTTCTGATATGTTCATTGTTCAATATTAGGTTTGTAACCATATAAACAAATATCTCTCGAAAAAGCAATTTTTCCACAAGATACCTTGCACTACATAGTACTGTATGTTAATCTATCAATATGAGTAAAGAAAAACAATTAAACAGTAAAGAAAAAGATAAGCTGGGAGACAAGGTTCGAACTCAAATGAGAAAAGGAACCTTGGACTTCTCTGTTCTCTTGATAATCTCTCGAGGAAAGGCCTACTCTTCAGTTATTATAGAAAGCCTTATGAAGGCAGATATGATAGTTGTTGAAGGCACGCTTTATCCTCTACTGAGTCGGTTAAGAAGGAACGGCTTACTGGACTATGCCTGGGAGGAATCAAAAAGCGGCCCTCCAAGAAAATATTATTCACTGACGGGTAAAGGAAAAGAAACACTTCTTAATTTAATTAAGATATGGGAAGAATTAGACTTGTCTATTAAAACGCTAATAAAAAACTATGAAAAAAGTAATTAACATAACAATAGGAAATACAATATTCCTAATAGAGGAAGGTGCTTACAGCGCTTTAAGTAATTATCTAGACGAAATTAAATCGTACTTCAGTCGAGACGAAGAAGGAGACGATGTTATAGAAGACATTGAGAACAGTATTGCTGAGAAGCTTATATCAAAAGGGTTCAATACAGATAAGGCCATAACAGAAAAAGATGTTGAAAATATTATCTCTCTTATGGGAACTGTTGAGGAGCTATCTGGAGAAGGATCAGAAGAAGATTTCGCTCCCGAGGATAAAACAACGTCAAACTCAAAGAGGCTGTACCGCGACACAGAAGACGTTGTTATTGGTGGAGTTGCTTCAGGTATAGCAAGGTACTTCTCTGTAGATCCTGTGATCACAAGAGTTCTATTTGTGATCTTCGGAATATTTGGAGGCTTTGGACTTCCCGCTTACATTCTACTTTGGATTATTGTTCCAGCTGCTGACACTGCATCAAAGAAGATTCGAATGGGTGGCGGTAAAGCTACGATATCTGAGATTGAAACTTTTGTAAAAAAAAAGATAGACGAAGTCCCAAAAAGTAAATGGAAAAAGTTTTTTTCGTTTCCATTCCTGATTCTTAAGAAGTTGGCTACTTTTCTTTTTAAAGTAATTAAGAAGACAGGACCAATACTATCTGGAATTATTGGTGTATCTATATCCTTAGTCTCACTTATTTCATTGTTTGCTTTTTCCATATCTTTCATTGTCTTGGTGAGCGGTGGCGGATTAACAGACCCATTGATTGCGGCTGTCGTAGGTATTCTTTCAGCAGGAACACTAGGATTTGCAACAATGATTAGTCTATATCTTCTAGTTGTTATTCCTCTTATATCAATTACTCTTTTTGGAATAATGCTTATTAGACGAAAGAAATTTATTGGCTGGGTTGGTTCGATAATCTTGTTTGCTTTGTGGTTTTTATCAGCGAATATAATTTCAGCTACAGCTTTGACAAGTATTGATGATATACGAGACGGTATATCTCAGGCTCAAACTCAGGTTAAAGCTTTATACCTTTCAGAGGAATACACAGACATGGAATTTTCATCAGTGGACATTTCTGGTAACACAGAGGTGAAAATAATAAAAGGAGAAGTAAACAAGGTTGTAGTAGAGGGTTCAGAAAGAGCCCTTGAAGCCCTTCAGGTAAAAAGTGAAGATGGACAGTTAAAGATCTATAGAGATAATGAATTCTATATATGCATCTTCTATTGTAGTGAGTTATTTTCAAAAACAATAATCACGATTACTACTCCAGAGCTGGACGGAGTGAGCTTCTCTGGAAATGTAAAAGGAGAAATGGATGAGTTTACTGTGGAGGATTTTTCAGCAAAGTTCTCAGGTGGTGCAAGCTTCTTGATGAATGCAGTGACAAAATCATTTGACTTAAGAATTATTGGATCAGGTGATCTTACCCTTGTCGGATCTACAGAGGATCTATCTATTAAACTATCTGGGTCATCAAAAATAAACGGCTATGACTTCTCTGCTAAAAATGCTTCTGTTAAGTCCTCTGGCTCAGCAAAGGTTCAGCTTTCTGTTGAAGACTCCCTCGATGTTCGTTCTTCTGGTTCAACAAAGGTTGCATACATAGACTTGGGTGAAGTTGTTGTTACAGAGAGAATTTCAGGATCAGGATCTATTGAGGAAGTTTCTGGTGACATGGTACAATAGCAGTACTACTATATAAAATAAATAAACATGGCAAAAGGACAAAACAAAAGAAAAGAAGAAAAGAAACCCAAAAAACCAAAAGAAAAGAAATAAGATAACGGCTCAGTATAACTGAGCCGTTATCTTATTAGGTGCTACTATATAGGTATGAATAAAATAAAAAATTACATTGATTACATAAAAGATAATCCAAAAGGTTATTGGTTTCGTAGGAAGCTCTATGGATGGGGTTGGACACCAGCAAGATGGCAGGGTTGGCTTGTGACGGGTCTTTTTATAGGTTTTGTTTTGTGGCAGGCTGTTTGTTTGGATTCTTTGGCTGAGGAACTCACAAGGGGCGAATTATTAAGTTTTTTTGTAAAGTTGGCTGTAGCCATTGTCGTCTTCCTTGCCATAGCAAATAAAAAAGGCGAAAAACCCAAGTGGCAATGGGGAGTTCCCGATGGTGAATAAAATGGAATACTACACATACATAATCAAGTGTGCAGATGACACACTTTATACAGGAATAGCAACAGACCTTGTTCGGAGGGTTGCTGAGCATAATGGTGCGGGAAAGTTAGGCTCTAAATACACAAGGGCTCGTAGGCCTGTATCTCTAGTCTATTCAGCTGAATTTCCAAACCGTTCAGAGTCAATGAAAGAAGAATCAAGAATCAAAAAACTTTCCAAGAAAGAAAAAAAATGTTTAGTAGATGGCATGTAAAAGATGATTTGATAAAGGTTGGAAAAGCTTGCATTTTATATATTTTATGTTATAGTGTCTCGCATGGATAACTATAATAAAGGAGGAGATAGAGGTGGAAACCGAGGAGGAGGTGGAGGAAGCTATGGTGGAAACCGAGGAGGAGGTGGAGGAAGCTATGGTGGAAACCGAGGAGGAGGTGGAGGAGGAGACCGAGGAGGACGACGTGACTTTGGAGCTCCAAAAATGCATAAAGCTGATTGTGACGGTTGTGGAAAAGTAGCAGAACTTCCATTCAAGCCCACAGGAGATAAGCCAGTATTCTGTAGCGCTTGTTTTAGCGCAAAAAGAGAAGAGTCTGGAGGAGGAGATCGACGTGATAGTCGAGAATCTCGTGGAGGAGATAGAGCAGGCGACCGTGGAGGAGATAGAGGAGCACGAAGAAATGATCGAGACCGACGACCAGCTGGTCCAGATATGGGAGGTGTTATTCTTAAGATTGACGCTCTACAAGCGAAAATGGATAAGATACTTTTATCTCTAAATCTTCCAACTGAAGACGCTCACGAGTCAGAGACAGTATTCCGAGCAGAGAAGAAGGTTGTTGCTCCTAAAAAACCAAAGGCGAAAAATGCTAAAGATGGAGATTTGAAAAAGGCTGTAAATAAGGTTTCAGAGAAAAAGACCGCTTTGAAAAAAGCAGTAAAGAAAGCCCCAGCTAAAAAAACTCCAGCCAAGAAAAAAGTAGCTAAAAAAACAGTTAAGAAAGCTGCAAAGAAGAAAGTTGCAAAAAAGAAAAAGTAAAGCACGCCTTGGTGTAAATAAATTTAATTAAATAATAAAAAGCTCCGAAAGGAGCTTTTTATTGTCTATGGGTAAAATATCCTTTACTAAAAAGTCTATATAATATAAGCTGTCTCTCATGTCTGGTAATAACAGTATTCTAAAATTTGATGAAGTGACCTTCTTTTATGGTCCAAATCACCCTCTTATAACAGAGGCTAGTTTTTCGCTTCGTAGGGGGGCAAAACTCACTCTTATGGGTCAGAATGGTGCAGGGAAGAGTACACTCTTCAAACTCCTTACAGGGGCTCTCAGACCCGAAGAAGGGCGCATAATCACTGACTCTAAGCTATCTATTGCCCTTTCTCGGCAGGTTATTCCTCGTGAAGAACTGGACTTCACAGTTCAAGAATTCTTTCAAGCTGTTTTTAAGGAGAAGGTTTACGATATAGATAAAAAAATAGCTGATATTTTAGAGGTTGTTAATTTACCTAACGTAGATGACTACAACCGAAAGATCAATGATTTTTCAGGGGGACAGCAAGCGAGACTTCTTCTTGCCTCAGCTCTAATTCAGAAGCCTGATTTGCTTCTGTTGGATGAGCCAACAAATAATCTTGATAAGGCCGGAATTGACCATCTGACAGGATTTCTTAAAAACTACAACAAGACAGTTATTGTTATTTCCCATGATGCTGATTTTCTTAATGCATTTACTGAGGGTGTTCTCTATCTAGATGTCTTTACAAAAAAGATAGATAAGTACGTTGGTAACTATTTTGATGTAATCAAACAAATAACTCTTCGTGTAGAAAAAGAGCGGCGACTCAACGCACGTCTCGATAAAAGTATTCAAGAGAAAAAAGACAAGGCGAATTTCTTTGCAAACAAAGGAGGTCGACTTCGTGCGGTTGCAAAGCAAATGAGGGAGGTGGCTGCTGAGGCAGAGGAGAATAAAGTTGACGGATACAAAGAAGACAAGACCATTCGACCATTTACTATTCCTGTAAAAGAAAGCCTCTCTGGCGAAATTATAAACATAGACTCTTTTGAGATTATGAAAGATGGGAAACTAAAGACAAAGAAGGCACATGTTGCTCTTCGAAAAGGTCAGAAGCTGCTTCTTAAGGGTCCAAATGGTATTGGTAAAAGTACACTTCTAGAACGTATGGCTACAGGAAAAGCCGAAGGAGCTGCAATACACAGCGGTGTAGACGTAGGATATTACAGACAAGACTTTTCAACACTGAACTTCGACGATACCGTATTTCAATCGCTTGCATCTATTATGGATAGGGTTGATGAACAGACTCTGCGTGCTACAGCGGCAAGTTTTCTAATAACAGGAGAGTTAATATACAATAAAATCGGAAGTCTTTCTGAAGGGCAGAAAGGTCTTGTGGCTTTTGCGAGACTTGTATTGCAGCGTCCAGGTCTGCTAGTTCTTGATGAGCCAACAAACCACATAAACTTCCGTCACCTACCTATAATAGCAAAGGCACTCGATGACTATGAGGGGGCTATGATAATAGTTTCTCACGTTCCTGAGTTCCTAGATCAGATTAAAATAGATGAAACTTTGGATCTCGGTAAAAAATAATTACGTAAATACTCAATTTGTTTAATAATATATTGCATATGAGCCACATGCTTTCTAGAATTTTTAATGTAAAATTTTTAACCGCTATCACTTTAACTACGGTTGTTTTTTTGTTTCCATTATATAGTCATGCATGGGACCTGAGCAGCGCATCTTACGATAGTGTTTATCTCTCTGTTGGCTTACAGGCTATCAACCCTCTTGGTATGACATTTAAAACTGACGGTACTGCTGTGTACATAGCAAACCATTCGACAGATTATGTATACCAATACACAATCTCTACTCCTTGGGATATGAGTACTGGTTCTTATGGTGGTGTAAACTACTATGTTGGAGGTCAATCAAGCCTTGTTGTTGATGTAGAGTTTAGTTCTGATGGAACAAAAATGTATGTCTTAGATTCTAGTGATAGAGCGGTATACCAGTACACACTTAGTACGGCTTGGTTAGTATCTAGCGCAAGTTACGACAGTGTTAGTAAATCTATTTGGTCTGACGAGAATTCACCTCGAGGTATTGCGTTCAAAACAGATGGAACCAAAATGTACATATCTGGCGATTCTGGTGATGAAATAAACCAGTACACCCTTTCTTCCGCTTGGGATATATCTACAGCTTCAGTGGGTACGCCCTATAGTATATCTGAAGATGGTAGTCCTGTGGATGTAGAATTTAAAACCGATGGAACTAAAATGTACGTAATGGGTTACGATAATGACACAGTATTTCAGTACTCTTTATCATCGGCCTGGGATGTAACAACTGCGAGTTACGATAGTGTAAGTAAGCATATTGGCTCTCAAGAGGTAACCCCTTGGGATGTACATATTGGTAGCAGCGGAACCAAAATGTACATTATTGGAAATGGTTATGATCGTGTGTATCAATACACTCTGACACCAGACGTTACAAACCCAACGGTGCAATCTTTTTCTCCTTTAGATAATGCTACGAGTGTTTCTATAAGCGGCAATCTTGTTTTAACTTTTGATGAAGTGGTGAATGTTCAATCAGGAGACATTTCTGTCTATAAAACATCGGGTGATACCCTTGTGGAGGCTATAGATGTTACAGGTGGACTTGTGATTGGATCAGGAAGCTCCACTATATCCATAAATCCAACAGTTAATTTTGAAAATGGAACTGGATATTATCTCCAAATAGACGCTACCGCGTTTGATGATGTTTCAGGTAACTCCTTTGATGGTATTGGAGATTCATCAACTTGGAGCTTTACCACTGGAACCTCTCCGACGGTTTTGAGTATTTCACCAGAAGATGGAGCATCTATCAGTTCCACTATAGAATTTGCTGTTACGTTCTCAGAGGAAATGGATCCACTTACTGAACCCCGTTTAAGTGCTTCACCTTGTAATTTTGGTGGAAGCTGCGCAAGACCTTCAGGTGTTTGGTCAGAAGGAAATACGGTTTTCACAGTATCAGCTCCTGAGGAATTTGTAACGGGTATTACATACACTATGACGCTAAATACGGTGTCCGATTTAGATGATGGATTAGATTTAGCGATTCCTTTTGAGTGGTCATTTATAATAGCCGCATCTGGTGGAGGAATTCCGATAACACCAACTTGTTCTTTAGAGGCCTATCCTCTAGTTGTTACTAAGGGCAATTCAAGCTCTCTTTTTGTTCAGCCACATTATCAAGGCTTACCATCTAATTATTATACAAAGCTAGAAAACACAGGAACTACATATTCAAAAGAAGATTCAGATATTGAAGTTTATCCAATGGAAACAACAGAGTATCTTTTGTACATAATAAATCCTCGAGGAGCTAATAGCTGTTCAGCCACAGTTACTGTAGAAAATAATCCTGAGATATTCACAGAAAAACAGGTTACTCAAGATTCTCTGGTTGAAACAAATGAGACATCAGAAAACTCATCTGTTGACGAAGAGATTTCAACAATCAAAAATAAAGAAAAAGAAGAGGTCGTGACTGAGAGAGTTATCCCAACAATGCCTTTTACAAGAACCTTACAAAGATACAATAAAGGTGAAGACGTTGCCCTTCTGCAAAAAATATTAAATTTACTTAATCTTGATAAGAATACGTTTCTTGAAGAAGACGGAGATTTCGGATCAAGGACAGAGAAGGCTGTGAAGTCTTTTCAGGTATACCATGACCTGGAAGAAGACGGAGTTGTTGGTCGTGAGACTAGATTAAAACTAAACAAAAGATAATTATGGAAGAAATAATCGTAAAAGATGCATTTGGGACCACCTTAGAAAGCGGAGATGCGGTACAGCTAACAAAAGAGTTAAAAGTGAAGGGTACAAAAGTTACTTTGAAAAAGGGAGCAACCATCAAGAATATTCGTCTGACAGATAATGGAGATGAAATAGACTGTTCAGCCCCAGGGGTGAAGAAACTTGTTCTCCGGACTGAGTTTGTGAAGAAAAAATAAAAACCTCCATAAGGAGGTTTTTATTTAATTCAAATTATTCTTTGCTTCGTGAACATCTGAAAGCAATACATTTACACTCTCTAGATTGTCTAGTTCTGCCACTCCTCTAATCTCACCTGCGTTTTTCTAACTTACTTACCCTGTGTTAAAAAGAGTAGCCTCTTCTTCTGGTGTGGTCTTTCCAAATATCACCTTTTTTATTCCTTCAAAATTAGTAATATTTATTGGTTAATTCTAATGTAATTAATTGACCTCGATAAGATGTGTGGGAAATAAATGAAGTATATTGACAAATAGACAATATAGATGTAGTATTGTCGTAAACAAAAAGTAGCTTTAAAATGGATAACATTGATGATGTAATTGAGTATCACCCTAAAGTGAAGGAACTAGCTAAAATAGCAAAGGATCTAGGGTTCACTCTGATGACAAAAGAGGGCAAGGAAAAGGAAGGTCGTTTGCTTAAGTTAGATATTAAACCAACGAGGAGAATTCTAGAAGCCAGAAATCAAATTTCTTTTTGGAAAGAGACCTATGGGCACACAATTAAGATTCATACGTCATACAACCCGAACGGCATGAGCTTCAACAAAACAGGGAGAATTAGTCTACCTATCACAAGACTTGATACCAAATCTCCAGTCTACATGCCATACTTTTATAGAAAGTTGACCGTGGATGGGTCTCTTGAAAAGTATCTTATTAAAAAGATCGCCATGGAAATGGAGTTTGAAATAATCATGCTTAAGTTAAGACCAATTGACTCCCTTGGGGATTTGATGTTTCTGAGAGAATCATCTGACTGTATCTATGAATGGTATTCATTAAAGACAGAGGAGACTAAGAGCCTATGGTATGACATAGAACTCGCAGAGTATGACGGAGTTAGAGAATATGTTTTGGCTCAAAAAGAATCCAAGAAGCACTATCAGAGAAATAGAAAAAACCTTGGTGTTAAAACCAGATCTAGAGATGTTAGAGACACTGGAAACACTAAAGTTCCAGTAATAGTTTAATTAGAAAGCCGTCCATTTGGGCGGCTTTTTTGTTTGGTACACTGTCATAGCATTACTATGAAGAAGAAATTTAAAATTAAAAACAAAGTTTGGATTTGGCCAGGTGAGACAGCAAACTGGTTTTTTATATATGTCGATGAGCCATTTGTTTTAGATATTCGAGAATGGTCAAAAGGAAAGAGAGGGTTTGGCTCTGTAAGAGTTCGATCAAAAACAGGGAAGACACAGTGGGAATCTTCCATGTTTTGGTCAAAGAGGGAGAACTGCTATATATTCCCTTTAAAAGCTGCTGTTCGTAAAAAAGAGGGGATTTTTGATGGAGACGAGATAGAGGTTAGGTTTGAATTAATTTAGACTCCACAATAAAGAAGAACTGAATTAAATCTAGTTTTTCAATTTCTCAAGCATCGCTTGTGCTGCCTTTTTTACATTGCGAATAACATCGTTTCTTTTAGATAATGTAACGGCTCTATGCCACTCACCTTGCTTTCCTTCATTGACTGTTATTTTTTTTGCAAAATCCTCATCAACTTTTTCAATATAATAGTTTGAAATAGAATAGTCCGTCTCTAACGTTTCAAGTAATAAATAGTCTTTAGGAGAGTACTCTAGCTCTTCTCTTATTTCACGAACAAGAGCTTCTTCGTTGTTCTCGTTCTCCTCTAGGCCACCTCCAAATCCACCAAGGGTTCCTGGGTTGAGTGGGGCCTCATCGCTACGTCTTTGTAAAAATACATAGAGATCTTCATTATTAAAGTAGTAGGGTATTAAAAGGGACCCACGTTTCTTATTCATAACAAGACTATATAATAGCTTTTAAATTACCTTATTTAAAGTAATACTAATAAAGAAAAAATACCACAGTTGTGTGGTATTTTTTGAACTTTCTACTTGAGCCAGAGAGAAGATTCGAACTCCCGACCTACCGCTTACAAGGCGGTTGCTCTACCAACTGAGCTACTCTGGCTAACTCTTGGAATCTCTTCCAAGAAAACATTACTACATTTTATTTATTCTGAGTGATTTGTCAATTACTTTTTATTATCTAGTCCTTTTTGGAATTTAGATAGTTCATTCTTGTACTCTCTCATTGTTCCGATAAAGGCTGAAGGCTTAGCTCCACTGATCTGTTTTTTTGGTTTCATCTTATCCTTTAGATAATCAGATATCTCGTTTAATATTTGTTTGAATACAAATCCGATAAACACAAAGAATTTTAAAAACAAAAGAATGGATAGTTTAAATATGTTTTTTCCATACCAAGCAGTCTTATCTTTTGTTTCCACAGCTTTTGTGTAAGCCTTCCTTTCTTTTTTGTCAGACTCTTTTGGTGTACTTATTTTTCCTATGCGAAGATTGTGTATCCGTACATAGATAAAAATAATAGTGACG
>JBLHJW010000016.1:0-15958 GCA_047619465.1 Minisyncoccia bacterium | reverse complement strand
TGATCAGCAGGATCAAGCTGTTCTTTCTGCGTACCAAGCTCTTTTGAATAATGATCTTCAGGCGTATAGCTTGGAGAGTAATAAAGACGAGTCAGTTACTCCAACAATCTCAGGAAGCTATACTGATATTGAAGAGGGTATATATACTTTCCGTACCTACTCTTCTGGCTCAGGACCTGTTTTTCAGGTCTCTGGTCTTGAAAGCGTTGGAGCCAGAACTATTGATTTTGAATCACCTATCACCATTGGGAATAGTGGTCTATACGCTACATTTCCAGAAGTTGACAGTCTGAGTGATCTTCTGAATCGGCGATGGGAAGTTTCTATTCCAAACAAGAGAAGCAGTACCTACACCTCTTTCAGTAATGCATACATAAACGCACAAAGAGCACGAGACACTGCAATTTCTCAATCAGAAGTGACCTTGAATGATGTTAAAGACCAGGAAAGACTTGTTTCCAACAAGAAGCTAGTTGTTGACCAAAGAAACAAAGATCTTGAAAAAACAATCTTGCGAGCACCATTCTCTGGTGAGGTAACTTCCTTTGACCTGTCATCTGGTGAACTTGTATCAGTTTCTACTATTGTTGCTTCTATCAAAAATCTGAGTCGACTAGAGGTAGAATTCTACTTCTCAGAGCGAGAAGCGCCGTTCATATCTAGGGGGTCGTCTATTGTTATTAACGGCCTTCCTTCAGGTGAAATTAACTTCGTTGGATCTAGTCTTGGTCAAAACAATCTAAAGCTTCGAGCGACAGCTCTAGTGATCGCTAACAGGACTTCAGACTTTATTGAAGGAATGGACGTGACACTTTCTGTGATACCTAACATTGATTCTTCTAGTTATAGCTCCGTTGAAGGTCTGGTTACTCTTCCACTTACAGCTATTCAGATTCTTGGAAATGATCCACATGTCGCCTACATCAATGAGCAGGGCACCGTCTCGTTTATTCCTGTGGAGATAGGATTGCTTCTTGGTGATAAAATTGAAATAGTTACTGGTCTCGACGGCGTTGATACAGTAATTCTTGACGCTCGAGGTTTACAAGAAAATGATTCCGTTGAGGTTTCAATAAATATCTAATTTTATGCTCGATCTTTTTATTCGAAAAAAAGTATTTACCTGGTTCTTGTTCGTCTTTGTTTTTGTAGCAGGAATCTACTTTATGATTGTTATTCCAAAGGAATCGACACCTGAAATTAAAATTCCCATTATTGGGGTAACAACAGCCTATCCAGGATCATCATCGTTTGATGTCGAGAGATTGCTCACGGATCCGATAGAAAACCAACTACTACGAAGCTTGAAAGACGTAGATAGTATTACCTCGTCTTCTAGGGAGGGTGTTTCGAGTGTTGTTGTCAACTTTGAATCGTCAGTTGATATCGATGAGGCTCTTGGAGATGTCCAAAATGAAGTAGATAAAATAGTGAACGATCTTCCGTCTGACAGCATTGATCCTTTGGTTGAGGCGTTTAGTTTTGAGGACCAGCCAGTATTCATTGCTTCTCTTTCTTCGACAGAAGCTTTTACTCAACTTACTGAAACTGTGGATCGTGTAGAAGATCTGTTTCTAGACGTATCAGGTGTTTCTCGAGTAGAAATTTCTGGAATTCCAGATCGTCAGATTACTGTAATTCTTGATAAGTCTCAACTGAGTCAGTACGGCATATCTGCAAGCACAGTCTATCAGAGTATAGACCAGGCTGATTTCTCAATTCCTTCTGGATCTTTTGTTCAAGAGGGTGTTGAGTACAGCATCACAATCGATAACACCCTATCAGACATAATATCTATTGAAAACGTGATTGTCACAACAGGTGTTTCCGGTGAATACGTTTATGTAAAAGACGTTGCACGCATTGAGGATGGGCTTGCACGCTACACTTCGCTATCGAGGCTGAGCGTTGATGGTGGTGAATCACAACAAGCAATTACATTCTTTGTCTACAAAAAAGTTGGAGGAGATGTTACCAGCGTAACTAAGGAACTTCGAGAGAATTTGAAGATGATTCAAGAAGAGCTTCCCGGAAGTGATTTTATCACATTGATTGATTCCGGAAATGACGTATCAAGTGACATTCGAGATCTTTCAAAGTCCGCACTACAAACAATTATTTTAGTTATTGTTATTCTTAGTATTGGTTTAGGTATTCGAGAATCGCTTATTGCAGGAATAGCTATACCGATGAGCTTTCTTCTTGCTTTCATTGGTTTATATTACTCAGGCAATACGATAAACTTCATTAGTTTGTTCTCGCTCATTCTTTCAATAGGGCTTCTAGTTGACAGTTCTATTGTTATTATCGAAGGAATTTCTCTTTGGAGCAAGAAAGGTCTTTCTCCGGATGCGGCGATTCGTGCAACATTGAAAGAGTTTGGAGGCTCTGTAATAAGTGGAACAATGACAACGCTTGTTGTATTCATTCCTCTTATGGGTCTCTCCGGTGTCACTGGACAGTTTATTAGGGTTATACCTTTGACTATAATCTTTGTGCTGCTGGCTTCACTTGTTGTTGCTTTGATATTTGTACCACTTCTGAGTACTCTCTCTTTTGGTGGGGTAAAAAATTCTCGATATGTACAAAGGCTAAGCTCTTGGAGGGTGGAGAAGTTCGCACAAGCGATTTCATTTTACAAAAAGATTCTTACCAAGCTTCTTTCTACAAAGAAATATGGAAAGAGATTGATCTGGGGTCTAGTGGTTATGTTCTTTGCTTCGCTTACACTTGTGGGTACAGGACTTATTAAATCAGAATTTTTTCCTGCGGATCAATTTACACAGCTTACAATCACAGCCGAGTTGCCACGAGGTTCACTCTTGAGCGACATGGACACTGCGATTCTGGGGGTTGAAGAGCATCTTCGAGGCATGAATGCCGTTGAATCATTTGTTTCTCAAATACGATCGAATGATTCTGACATCACTGTGATCCTTAGAAGTGAAAAGGGTGGAGATCAGGTACTTGCTGACATTCGATCGTTCCTTGCCCAGCAGTCTGCAAATGTTTCATTCTTTGCTTCTCCTCCCTCAAGCGGTCCATCTTCTGAAGCTCCTGTGAGTATCGAGCTCACCGGAAGTAATTATGATGAAGTGCTAGCGGCAAGTATTGAGATTAAAAATGTTCTTGATACTGTTGGTGGAGCGATCGATGTGCAATCAAGTGTCTCTGAAAATGTCCTTGGGGTGGTTGTAACTCTTGATACAAAAAAGATTATTTCCGCCGGTCTTGACCCTCGAGGTCTTGCTGGAATGATTCGAACATCACTTTTTGGAACAGAAGCAACAGAGATAAAGCGTGGAGATGATGATGTCCCCGTTATCGTAAAGACAGGAGTGAATGATTCTTACACATCATCTGATACGACGTATCATATTTCTATCGACGAATTGCGAGCTCTTCCTGTTCAAACGAGAAATGGAAATGTCCCTTTGGGGTCATTTATATCTGAGACTGTACGAGGAAATACTCCTGTAATTAACCATGATGATGGAGACCGCGTGGTAAATGTTTCGGCTGCTCTTGACGTCGACGCAAATCTATCCGTTGTGATTGCTGAGTTTACTGATAAAATGGAAGAGATTAATTTTCCTGAAAGTGTTTCTTGGTCAGCTACTGGCGATGCAGAAGAAAGTGCTGAGTCTGGTATCCAGCTTCTGATCGCCATGTTTGTTGGGGTGCTCCTTGTGATTGGAGTATTAATCTTCCAATTTAACTCAGTGAAAAAGATGGCCTTTATTGTGAGTGTAATCCCACTAGGGTTGATTGGAGTACTCTTCGGACTATTCTTCTTTAACCAAACGCTTTCATTCACCGCCATGCTTGGTTTCGTGGCACTGATTGGAATTGTTGTAAACAACTCAATTATCCTGATAGATGTACTCTCTACGTTGGCGGAAGAGAAAAAGCTTTCTCATAAGGAGGTTGTTATCGAAGGAGCGTCTGCTCGACTTCGTCCGATTCTTCTCACAACCGCAACAACAGTTATGGGTATGTTCCCTCTATTGCTTACGTCGCCAGTGTGGAGACCTCTGGCTCTCGCAATTATCTCAGGACTAATCTTTGCAGTGATTCTGACACTCTTCCTGATTCCACTTATGTTCTACAAGTGGGGAGGTGAATAGAAAGAATTAAATATTTATAAAAAATACCCACCTGGGTATTTTTTATTTCGCCTAGAGCATGTAGTATGTACATTATGTGCCAACGTAGCTCAGTCGGTAGAGCACACCCATGGTAAGGGTGAGGTCCGCGGTTCGATTCCGCGCGTTGGCTCAATTTGGTATACTGCCTATGATGAACAAATCAGAAATTAAAGAAAAAATAGAGTCGTTAGAGCTGGAGATGCAGAAGTCTGATTTCTGGTCCAACAAAGATAGGGCTCAAGCGACTATTCAGCAGATTCAAACATTGAAAGATGAGTTGGAGGGTTTTGGTAAATACGACAAAGGAGGTGCGGTATTGTCTATTTTTACTGGAGCTGGAGGGGATGATGCGGAAGACTTTTCTAGAATGCTTTTTCATATGTATAGTAAATTTGTTCAGAGTCAGGGATTTGATGCGACAATACTTAATGAACACAAAACAGAACATGGAGGATATAGAAGTGTTTCAATTCAGGTAAAAGGCAAGAATGCTTATGGAACTTTAAAGAATGAATCTGGTGTACATAGACTCGTAAGAATTTCACCTTTCAATGCTAAGTCAAAAAGGAATACTAGTTTCTCCATGGTTGAAGTTCTTCCTATTTTTCCAAAACAAGATTTTGATATAGATGAAGAAGATTTAGAAATATCCTTCGCAAAGTCAGGAGGTGCTGGAGGACAGAATGTGAACAAGAGAGAAACAGCCGTAAGAATAACTCATGTTCCTACTGGGCTGTCAGTTCATGCTACTGGTGAGAGGTCTCAGGAAGCAAACAGAGATTCTGCCATGAGTTTAATTCAAGCTAAGGTGTGGAAAAGAAAGGAGGAAGAGCAGGCTGCCAAAGAGAGAGGTTTAGCAATATCCGCAACAACAGACAATGAATGGGGAAGCCAGATTAGAAGTTATACACTTCACCCCTATAAACTCGTCAAAGACCATAGGACAGGTGTTGAAATCCGAGATGTTGAGTCGGTGCTCGAAGATGGTACAATAGATGAGTTTATAGAAGCGAGCAAGAAGCAGAATTAATAATCTATCATATTGGATTATTAATTGCGTTAAAGCGATGATTCTATATAATTCTTATACAGAAGACTAACAAGACTTATATATTTTATGATTGAATTCGAACAAGTATCTAAAATTTACGACAATAAATCAGCGGCACTAGAAGATGTCTCTTTTGTTATTGAGGACGGTGAGTTTGTTTCTATTGTTGGTCACTCTGGTGCCGGCAAGACAACAATTACTAAATTGATTTTAGGAGAAGAAAATCCTACTAGAGGATCAGTCTATATTGACTCTGTAGATATATTAAATTTTTCTTCAGATAAATTTATCAATCTTAGAAGAAGAATTGGTACCATCTTCCAGGATTACAGACTACTGCCAAAGCGTACTGCATATGAAAATATTGCTTTTGCAATGGAAGCTTCTGGAAAGTCAGATGAGGAAATAGCAAATGATGTGCCCCATGTTTTAGAATTAGTAGACTTAACAGAAAGAATGGATCACTTTCCTAGACAACTTTCAGGTGGAGAGAGGCAGCGTCTTGCTATAGCTAGGGCGATAATCAACCAGCCTGATATAATTATTGCAGACGAGCCAACAGGAAACTTAGACCCGACCAACACATATGAGGTAATAGAAATTCTAAAAAAGATAAACGATTTAGGGACAACAATAATTTTAACAACTCATGATCCAAATATTGTTGAGTCAGTAGGAAAGAGAGTGATAACATTTGAAGGTGGGGTTCTAAAAAGAGATGTTAAGAAGGGTAAATACATTCTATAGTATGAAATTTTTCAATTTTAAAAGAATAGCAAAAGGAGGAATACTAAATTTCTGGAGAAATGGGGTTGTTTCTCTGTCTTCGGTTCTTGTTATGACTGTGACAATAGGAGTTATTACTTCTATGATTTTCTTTCAAGCCATACTATCTTTCACCTTAATAGAGCTTGAAAAAAAAGTAGATGTTTCTGTTTATTTTTATCCAGATTCTTCGGAGTCAAGTATTCTTTCTTTAAAAGATAAAATTACCACCATTCCAGAGGTTAAAGAAATTGTCTATGTTTCAGCAGACAAGGCATTGTTGGAATTTCAAGAAAGACATAAGGATGACCAAGCAACTTTGCAGGCACTAGAAGAGTTGGACGAAAATCCTCTCGGGGCATCGTTTCTTATCAGTGCTATTGATCCAGCTCACTATGAAACAATCTCAAGTTTTTTTGACCAAGGTATAGCCTTGTCTGCTACAGACCTATCTATAATAGACAAGGTTAACTACAACGAAAATAAACAGGTTATAGACAGGCTTCTATCTCTAAAAGAAGGATCTAAAAAACTAGGATTAATTTTAACTATTCTTCTGATAACTATTTCAGTCGTTATTACTTTTAACACTATTAGATTGACCATATACATGTCGAAGGAGGAGATAAATGTTATGCGACTTGTTGGTGCTGAAAACTCTTATATCAATGGACCTTTTATGGTAGAAGGAGTTATGTATGGATTAATTGCTGCGGCTATAAATATTGTCTTATTTTTCCCTATAACTATTTGGCTGGGGAGCAGGTTAGAAGGTTTTCTAGGTCTCAACTTATTTACTTACTACATATCTAACTTTGCGCAGATATTTGTAATTGCTGTTCTGGTTGGATCTGCTCTTGGTTCAGTTTCTAGCTATCTTGCTTCAAGGAAGTATCTCAAGAGATAAATAGTCAATGTGAAATTTCTAAATTACTTTTTCCATAAAATAAATCTAAATTACGGACAAGGAGTGTTAGGCTATGTATTTAGGTCTGATTGGAAGCCTGAGAATTTTCAAGCTACTATTAAAAAACCACAAATAGAATTGTGGTTTTTTAATTATAATGTCTACATCCTTCATGATCAGTTTATTGATCTTAGAAAGCTACTCATCTCTCTGGGGGGCGTTTTTGATTATTTCTATAATCTCATCCTCATCATCAAGAACTTTAAATAGATCTAGATCCTCAGGACTGATAGTCTCAAAATTGTCGAGCATTTGCTTCTTTAATAAATCTACAAATGGTTGCCAGAATTCCTTTCCCACAAGGATAATAGGTAGAGATGGAATTTTTTTTGTTTGAATGAGTGTGAGCATTTCAAAAAGCTCATCAAAAGTTCCAAAACCTCCAGGGAAGTACAAGTATGCTTCTGCGGAAAATCCCAAGATAACTTTTCGAGAAAAGAAATAGTAGAATGGGATTTCTTCTGTTACATACGGATTTGTCTCTTGTTCAAAAGGCAGGTCGATAGTTGCCCCTATGGAGTGAGCTCCAGCTTCAAAAGCTCCTCTGTTTCCACCTTCCATGATTCCTGGACCCCCTCCAGTAACTACGGTATACCCAAGCTCTCCGATTCTGTTTCCAAGTCTGCGAGCTTTTTCATAATACTCACTTCCTTCAGGTGTTCTGGCTGAACCCCAGAAGGTTACAGATTTTTCATGCTTACCATGGTTTAAGAGAACATTAAATCCTTGTCGGAATTCCTCGTTGATTTCACATATTTTTGTTTCAGTCACATCACCATTTGCTTTATATTCACACCCTTCTCTTATCTCCGCTGGAGACATGTGCTTAGGTCTTACAATATGTCCATCTTTTGATATTTTGTGTTTGTCTGTCATGGGAATATTATAACAGAAAAGTCTTAGGGTAAATATCCTAAGACTTTTCTCTTTGTTGTTAGGTGTGGACTCGACTCCTCTCATGGCCCAGCCCTAGTTTTTTAAAAAACTACAGCTGGGATCATTCCATCAGCCACCACTCGGTTTCATCAGATCTGCGAGCTGGCTTCGCGACACCTCGGTTCGAGTCCTACTTGTACAAGTAATACAGTAAGACCCCGACACATTCGTGTACGGGTTCCAACTGTATTATGTTGCCAGACTAGGACTCGAACCTAGATTACAGGTACCAGAAACCAACCTTTCCCCTTATATCATATTCAGAGTTGCCAGACTAGGACTCGAACCTAGATTACAGGTACCAGAAACCTGTGTCCTACCATTAGACGATCTGGCAACTCTACATACGATACTACCGGGAATTTCTCCATAAAGGAGAATTGGATAAAAAATAAAGTAGATTATTTTTTACTCCTACCATTAGACGATCTGGCAATGATAATACGATAATGAGTTTACATGAAAATAAGCTATAATGGAAGTGTTATGACACAGTTGCTTCCTTTCTTTATAGTTTTATTTGCAGGGCTTTTCTTTTCTGATTTGTTTGCAAAATTACATTTACCTTGGGTTGTGGCTCTTATTGTTGCGGGTATCTTAATTGGGCCATCTGGTTTCGGGGTATTTGAGCCAAATGCAACCATAGACTTTATGGGAGAGATTGGACTAGTTTTTCTAATGTTTATGGCTGGACTTGAGACGCGTTTCCCAAGTAAAAAAGAGATTAAAGAAGGAGTTGGAATGCTGACTATATTGAACTCCCTTATTCCTTTTATCGTTGGATTGCTTATTGGACACTTCTTTGGCTTGGGTCTTACGGCTTCATTTCTTATAGGTATTATTTTTATATCTTCAAGCGTAGCGGTTATTGTTCCTAGCCTGCAATCAAATGGTTTATTCAAGACAAAGGTGGGGAAGACTATAATCAGATCTACGGTGATTCAAGATGTTCTATCTTTAGTACTTCTGTCTGTTGTTTTGCAGTCTAGTGAGCCTGTAACATCCCTTCCTTTACCACTGTTCTACTTCCTTCTGTTTCTAGCTCTTGGAGCGATGCGCTTTGCTATTCCTAGAATAAGGAAATGGCTGGGTATACTTTCTCGTGACACAAAGGAAATGTTCCAAGACGACCTGCGTATCCTTTTTGTAATTATGATAGGGACAGTTATTGTATTTGAGCTCCTAGGCCTTCATCCAATCATCGCTGGTTTCTTTGCTGGAATGGTTCTATCTCATGAAACTCAGAATGAGAAGCTAAAAGAGAAACTCCGTGCGATAAGCTATGGAATTTTTATTCCAATATTCTTCGTGGTTGTAGGTTCTAGAACAGACCTTTCCGCTCTATTTGGCGCTGGTGGAGCACTACTTCTTACCGGAGTCATTGTTCTAGGCTCCTCTCTTTCTAAGTACATCAGTGGATGGATTGGCGCCAGACTAGCAGGTTTCTCTGTTCCGGAATCAAACTTAGTTGGAGCTTCAACAATGCCAGCTCTTTCAACCACCCTTGCAGCAGCCTTTGCTGGCTTTGAGCTTGGAATACTAGATGAGAATATAATCACAGCACTGGTAGTGTTAAGTATTATCACAACTTTTGTCGCTCCGATACTTATGAGGATTTTTAGCTCTAGAATACCAAAGACCGAGTATGTTGAAGCTGAGGTTAAGTAACTTTTGACAAGTATATTATCTCTATGTATTAAAAAACCGCGGCTTGCCGCGGCTTTTTATTTATCTAAATCTAGACTTTTTAGAAAGTCTTTTAACTCCTGTCCTTTTATTATTCTGTATGATCCGGCTTTTAGTTTGCCAAGGTGTATATTTCCCACCCTAAACCTCTGTAGATCTCGAACTTCGTAACCAAGAGCTGTACACATTCGACGAATCTGGCGGTTTTTACCCTCTGTCAGGACAATGTCAAACGAGGTGTTGCTTGTACGGCGAACTTTTGTTGGTTTTGTTCGAGACCCTTTAATGTCTACCCCAAGAGACATTTGAGTTAGGAACGTGTGAGTTATTTTCTGGTTTACTATTACAGAGTATTCTTTCTCATGTTGCTTGTCTGGGTGAAGAAGCCTCTGTGTGACTCGTCCATCATTTGTGAGTATAATAAGCCCGTGAGAAGCCTTGTCGAGCCTACCAACGGGGAATATTTTGTCAGACACATTTAAAACATCCTTGATCTCCCTTTCATCCTCTTGAGCTCCTACTGTAACTATTCCTGTTGGCTTGAAGTAGGCAATATACGTTTTTTCTTCTTTTTCAATTCCGTCTACTTTTACTTCATCGGTCTCTAAAACCTTGCTACCTAGCTCTGCTTTTTTGCCATTAATAAAAACCCTACCTTCTTCTATAAGTTCGTCAGCACGCCGTCGTGAGGCGTACCCATTCTGGGACAGGTATTTATTTATTCTCATTGGTAATTCCATATGAAAAGTATAATACACGATTACTTTGTATCTACAAGCTTCGTAGAAAAATTTAATCCAGTCATTACAATTATGGCTAATACAAAAAAAGTATATTGAATCGGCATTATTAGTAGCAGGCCAGACACAAGGAGTGGTGCTGCTATGAAAGCAAGAGGGGCAGCATTTCTAAAGAAGCTTATAAGATCGGCTTCTTTAGGGTTAACTTTTTTGAAAAAGTGTGTTTCGACCGAAATTTCCACCATGGCTGCTCCCGTTCTAGTCATAAAGAGGATTGCTGTCCAAAGAATAACGTTGTGGCTATTAACCAGGGCGATCGCCATCACTGAAGCTGTCATAATAATTAGACCCAAGCTCATAATTTCTTTTTCACCATAATTTTTATCTTCGAGTCTACCCAAAGGTAACTCAAAAAGAAGAAATGGAAGGAGCATTATTGTGAACATCACTCCTAAAGTTGACCATTCAAAACCAATATACTGATGAAGATAAATTGGGATATAAATAATACACCAAGAAAGAAAGAATCGCAGTAATAGGTTTATTCTATATGCTCGATAGATGTCTACTCTATTGAAAATCTTTTTTAATATTTCAAGAAGTGGAAGTTTTTTAGGATACACAGGGTCTTTATAATTTCTAAACCAGAAAATTACACCAGTCATCGCCATTAGGATAGATATTAAAGCTGAAAGATATACAAATTTAAATCCGAATGTGTCTATTATAACTCCAGAAATAAAAGGTGAGATCACCCACCCTATGGACAAGGCTGTCATGTATAAACCTCTAGTGTTTCCCATGGATTCTTTTTTTGAATTGGATTCTAGAAATTCATCTAGTCCAAAATATATTATGGTTCCAAATCCGAAATATAATAGGAATGACAAAATTATAAGCCAGGGTATTTTTGTAAGAGAGAAAACCAATAAGGATAGCGCAGTTAAAGACATTGAAAAAAGAATCATTTTATAGTTTCCAAATTTTCTCAAAATTTTAGGCATCCAGAGTAAACCAGATAACGCAAGGATTGAACCTGCTACATATACTAAACCAATGAATTTTTCAGGAATAAAAAGCTCAAGAAAATTGGAGTTTACATATGCTGTCAAAGATACATTTGTTGCAAACAAAAAACCAATCAAAAACAGAGACCGTAGCGGTGTAATTCTTGAATGGTTTTTTGTTTTTTTAAATAGTCTTCTGTAATGCATTACGCTGTCAGTATAACAGGAATCACTACGGGCTCCTTATCAGTTTTCCTCACTAGGAATTTACCTACTGTTTTTGATATTTGTTCTTTCAACTTATCAAATTCTATATTTTTCTGTCCTTCCAGGCTTGACTCAACTGTCTTGCGAACAAGGTCGCGAGTCTCGTTTAGTAGTTCCTGGTTTTCTTTTAGATACACAAAACCACGAGAGATAATGTCTGGAGATTTCTTAAGTTTCTTTGTTCTCTGGTTTATTAGCACAACAACAACAAATATTCCATCAGATGAAAGCGTCATTCTATCCTTAATAACAGCATCATGCATAGGTCCGACATAGTTTCCGTCTACTACAGTAAACTTCGCAGAGACTCGTTCTTTAAGTTTAACTAGTTTCGTTCCATTCTCTCTGATTTCTACAATTGTCCCGTTCTGCTCAGGTACAACTATATTTTCCTTTGGGAAGTTTAATTCTTTTTCAACCATTTGTGCGTGAAGTTTCAAGAAGTGAAAATATCCATGAACTGGCATAAAGAACTTGTATGGAATTTGAGAGTGAATCCATTTCAATTCTTCTCGAGCTCCATGACCTGATGCGTGTACTAAGTTGTCTCTATATGTAATGACGTTTGAACTTCCTTTGTATAGTCGATCCTTTAGTTTTCCTATGGCAAATTCATTTCCTGGAATAACAGAGGCAGATAGAACAATGGTGTCTGTTTCTGTAAGTTTAACTTTTCTGTGAGTTCCTTCAGCTACTCGAACAAGTCCAGAGTATTGTTCTCCCTGACCTCCTGTTATAAGCATAACGATCTTGTTTGCTGGGTAGTCTCCCATTTCTTCGACAGGGATTACATGGCTAAAGTCTGTTAACTTCAACTCCTTGGCTATTCCAAGGTTGTTTTTCATGGATCGTCCTTCTATTATTAGTTTCTTTCCGTACTTTTTTGTACTTTCAATAAGGGCGATTAATCTCTCTACTTGAGATGAAAAAGCCGCAACAATAAGTCTTCCTTGTGCTTCTTTGATTATTAGATCGATATTCTCTTTTACTTTTTCCTCACTAGCTGACCAGCCTGGCTTTACTATTCCAGTAGAGTCCATAGTACATAGAAGAATATTCTCGTCTTTAAAGAACTTGTATTGTTCGACTTCTTCCTTTACAGGAACACCATCGATGTTCTCTACTCGAACGTCTCCTG
This sequence comes from Minisyncoccia bacterium, assembly GCA_047619465.1. Lineage (GTDB taxonomy): Bacteria > Patescibacteriota > Minisyncoccia > Phycocordibacterales > CSBR16-119 > CAYHDV01. The sequence goes on along the minus strand of JBLHJW010000016.1, from coordinate 3,253 downwards.
TGGACATGATTCCTCCGTGCGGTGTCTGAATGATGATTCCTGTTGAGTCTGGTATAGAGTGGGTAAGTCCGAAGAATTTTACTTTCAGATGTTCTCCAATCTGTACGTAGTCGTCATGCTCTTCTATTGTTATGATGTCTAGTTTTGGAACATGAGGAAATTCTGCCATTCGAGTTTTCATAAACATAGCACCAAATTCACGAGTATAAATCTTTGGCATACCAAGCTTTTCGATTACGTAGGGAATACCTCCAACATGATCCATGTGTCCATGAGTAATAACAAGAGCTTTAATCTTTTCCTTATTTTTCTCTAGATATGTTGTGTCTGGAATAGTGTAGCTGATTCCAGGAGTGTCTGGGTTAGAGAATCCAAAGCCAGCATCTACAACAATAATCTCATTCTTGTACTCAATAGCCGTCATGTTTGTTCCTATCCATTCAACTCCACAGATTGGAATTATCCGGATATCTCCGTCTGCCAGAGGCGGAACTTTATATGTCGCAGGTTTTCTGTTTGTGTGCACAGGTCTTCCTTTGCTACCTGAATGTTTTTCAGGGCGACGCTTAAAGTTCCCGGGGCTCTTTTTTGTTAGATTGTCTGTCGACTCTTTTTTGTGTGTTGCCGTAGGCACTGGTTTTACATATGTTGAATTACCGACTCTTTTTTTGAATCCTGATCTGTGTGTTCGATTTGGTGCACTGTTTGATTTTTCTGTCATGTTTTTATTTTTAGTAATAAGTTATTAATTAATCTATGATTGTTGTATCTTTTGGTAAGAAAACATTCCATACAGTATCTGTCTGTATATACCATGTGTGTATGGAATTAAATCTATCTGACGCTTCGGTGATTGTTTTGTAGGATATATTCTTTACATTTTTAGGTGTTACATATATAAAGTCTGGACTGTATATAAAAATGGCTGGCTTGTCTTTTTCAAATTCCTTTTTAAGATTTGCATATAGCTTGAATCTTTCTGGTGTCGGTGTCTCTTTTAGTAGGCTCTCTAGTATTTTATCAATATTTTTATTTGCATACATTGCAATATTTAGGCCGGGATCTGCTATCTGAGAGGAGTGCCAGAACGCATATAAATCAGCTTCTTTTGATATGATTTGACCAAAAAATAGAGCCTCGTAATTTCGTGTCCTTATTACATTTTGGTTTAGGTTTCCTATTTCAAAAACTTTTAGTTCTACCTGTATCCCCATTAGGTCAAAGTATTCTCTGATTATCTCAGCTGTTTGTTGAAGCTCGAATGCGTTTCCTGTTGAAATTGAAAAACTTAGGATTTTTCCATTTTTTTCTCGAACTCCGTCTTCATTTTTATTCCATCCAAGAGAGTCCAGTTTATTTTCTGCTTCTAGCTGTCTTTCTTTAAATGGCTTAATTGTTGATACTCCTTCAAGTGTTTGGAACTCTGCGATTGTTTTAGGTATTGGATGATCTATTGACGATCCAAAACCATTTAAAACAAGACTTATGATTGTTTGCTTATCTATAGATAGTTCTAAGGCTTCTATTAGGTTTTGATCTTGGAATATCGAATTTTTGTTTTGATTAAAAAACAAACTAAAACTTCTTGAAAGAGGGACGGCCTTTACCAAATCTTCGTCCAACTTGTTTTCAGACACATATCTAGGGGTAAGAGCGTGGGCTGCATCTACAGACCCGTTACTCAAGGACCTTAACAGGCTCGCCTCATTAGAAAAGAAGTGCAAGTCAAGGTTTTTTATGTATGGTTTACCTAGAATGAAATCTTTAAAGGATTTCAGCTCGTAGCTCTCAATCACACCCGAACCCTTTTTTTGTATTGTTGATATTTTGTAGGGTCCAGATCCAATAGCTTTCAAGTTGTAATCACTAAAAGAAAATTGCTCAGTCGGTATGTTTGACCATATATGAGAGGGGAGTATTCCTATTGTCGAATTGTCTAGAAAAGATATATAAGGTTGTCTAAGTTTAAACTTTACTGTTTTCCTGTCTATTCTCTCGACGCTAACACCTTCCCAGTTTACTCGCTCAGGGCTTTTTAATAGAGGGTCTTGTATTCGTCCTATTGTGAAAATTATGTCTTCAGCTGTAACCTGTGTTCCATCGTGAAAAGTAACATTGTCTTTTAGTTTAAAGATGTATGAAAGACCGTCTTCAGAGATCTCATAGTTTTCTGCTAAATCTGTTGTAAATCCTCCACTCTCGTCACTTCTCATAAGTCCGGAGTAGACGAGTTTTGTTAGGTCTTTGTCGGGTCCTGATATTGCAAGGATTGGATTTACGAAGCGAGGAGTTCCTACGATACCTTCAGATATAGACCCTCCTTCTACTGGGATGACTGTTGCAATAAGATTGTTTATCTTTGAAAGAAGCACAACGCTACTTGTAATCATTACTAGTATAAGTGAACAAACAATAACCCAGTCTTTTCTTTTAAAACTTTGCATCCCTGTATTTATTTCTTTTTTTGTTGGAAGTTTAAACTTCTTTAATATATCTAAAATAGATTTTGTTTTCATGTCGTAGTCTTAGTTGACTATATAACGTAATTTTTATGCAAAAATTGAAAGGAGAGTTGATACTGCAAATAGAACAGCAACAACAATAGTAAATACAAAAAAGAATTTTTCTGCACCTCTTTTTTTATGATAAGTAGCACTTCCATCACCTCCACCAAAAGCTCCTCCTAGCTCGGTTCCAGATTGCTGCATTAATACGCCGATAATAAGTAGTACAGAAAGTACGATCTGTATCCACGGCAATACGTTAGATAGTTCCATAGACAGGATTATTGCATAGAGGCAAACAAAAATCAATAGCTGTGTAAAACTATCATAGGATTGAGCGTTATTAGTCTATAATTAATAACAGTTACTAAGCTTAAACTTTATAATTAATAACAATCTTTAAAACCTCTATGAAAAAAACATCTTTACATTATCTATCTGGGTCATTTGCATTAAGCATGCTTGTTGGTTTCTTTATTTTTTCAGGCTCTGTTCTGGCAGCTCAACAGCAGTTTGCTAACACGGTGAGCGGGGGTTGTTTGGTTAGAATTATAGAAACAACCTACGATAACGGGGTTGATGGTTCTACAACAACAAATGTCCAAGAAGGCTGGCAAACATACAATGGTGGAGACGGATGTCCTCCGCCTGGAGGTATTGGATACCCAATGAGAGTCGGTGAAGAACTAACAGGAAAAGACTTGACTGTTAAGACTCATCAGATAATTAACTCTATCTCTGGAGAAATT
>JBLHJW010000015.1:0-17332 GCA_047619465.1 Minisyncoccia bacterium | reverse complement strand
TGTTATCTTTCCTTGGTAGTTTTCGGGTACATCATATTGAACATTAGCACTAGGAACAAGAACCTCAAGACCACAAGTATCTATCGATATCGGAGTTGGACTTGGAACAACAACGGGTACTGATTCTTCATAAATTTTAAATACGTTGTCTGACTGATCATAATAACTTGGGAATACTGTTGGAGGTGTTCCAATATGGACCTTAAAGTGAGCACCATACTGAACAGGGTTTGAAGGTGTGGTACTTGGGTTTTCTATAGAATTAGCAGATAGCTGAAACGTATGGATTCCAGTATTTGGAACAAAGGCAACCATTAGACCATCAGTTTCGTTCATCATCTCAACTGCCAACGTAGTGTTCGAATTTAGATTACAGCTTTCCCACTTCACAGTTAAATCATCTGTATTTGCATATACCTCTCCTCCATTTGGAGTCAGAACCTCAATCCATGGAGTTGTGTTTGCGTTACAGTTTTGTGAACTTGAAACCTGAACCTCCTCCTCCACTTCTGATAGATCAGAATTGTTTATAATTTCTACAATCTCATCTGAATAATCATCAGTAATTGTTGCAGGGTGATTAAGCGTAGAGTGTCCAATCCTAACTTTGTAGTATCCCTCGTTTACGTTTACTGGAATTTCAATTGATTGAATACCGTCATTGGGGTTTACAGGATATTCCGCAGAAATAATATTATATGAGTTTCCTCCATTCTGAGGTCTCAGCTGAATAAATATTTGAGTTGAAGCTGACATATTACAACTCTCCCATTTTACATTCATAGTATCCCCAGCGTTATATGATCCATTATTTGGAGCCAGTAGAGTTATCGACTGATCCGATCCACAAGAACTTCCTCCTCCAAATATATTTGTGAAGAAATTTGAAAATGCCGACCTCTTCCGAACCTCTAGGGCTTTCGCATCAACGGCTTTAATATCCACCATTCGAACCTCTTTAGACAAGAAATCATTCTGAGAAGTGGCTTTAATAGACTGAGCCTCCTGATTCAGCGGAGTTGCTGAGAACCAATCAAAAAATCCAGCAGATGCTGGTGTACTCATAAGAAGCATTCCTGACATGGCAAGAACAGTAGCACTTGTTGTTAATAGTTTTTTTGTAATAGTCATATATGTTTTGGTTAGTTAGTAATATATGTTTAACTCAGTAGATTTATTGTACTACTTTACCCCCCCCCTGTGGGTATCTTATAAAGGGGAGAACTTTTTTTGTTTTCTAAAGCATATGACGGAACGCGATGAATAATATTACAAAAAACACCCATAAGGGTGTTTTTTAGTTCCAGTCTCGTTTTGTTAGAACTATGGGCCCTTCTTCCGTTATGGCTACCGTGTGTTCAAAGTGAGCTGACAAACTATCATCTGCTGTTATATATGTATACTCATCATCTGTTTGATATACCTCATCCGTACCCAGAGTAACCATGGGCTCTATAGCTATCACCATCCCAGGAACAAGCCTTTCTCCTTTTCCCTTTTTACCATAGTTTGGAACGTAGGGATCTTCATGCACTTCATATCCAACACCATGGCCTGAAAGAATTCGAATTATCCCATACTGAGAACCTCTATTCTTAATATATTCTTCTATGGCATGACCTATATCTCCTACAGTATTACCAGGCACGCAGGCCTCAATTCCGGCTTCTAGAGCCATTTTTGTGACTGAAATAAGATCTTTTGAGGTATCTGATACTTCTCCAACAGCAACAGTTACAGCAGCATCAACAATCATTCCCTTGTGAGTCAAACCAAGATCTAGAGATGCAACATCACCATCTTTAAGGGTTCTACTCCCTGGAATTCCATGAACAACTTCATCATTTATGGAAACACATAGACTGGAAGGATACGGATAAGAAATTCCATCAGGCGTATAGTTTAGAAACGAAGCCTCATCACCATACTCCTCGATTTTGTCTTTGGCGATTTTATCAAGATCTGATGTTTTAATCCCAGGAACAACGGCCTCAGACACAATCCTAAGAATCTCAGAGTGTCGTCTTCCAGCCTCCTTTAGTGTCTCTATATCTTCCTTTGTTTTTAAGTGTATTGCCATATTTGTATATTGAGATTACCACAAAACAAAAAAAAGCTCTATCCCTAGAGTTTTTCCTTTGCTAACTTATAAACCATATCAACAACCTCCGGAATTGGCATATTTGTACTATCTATAAAGATCGCATCGTCTGCTTGCTTTAGAGGGCTGATCTTTGCCGCCCTATCGTAACTGTCTCTACTATTTAAGTCATCTAGAATATCCCGGTAGTTTGCGATTTGACCCTTTTCTTGAAGCTCTTTGTGTCTCCTCTTAGCTCTAACAGCAGCTTCAGCATCTAAAAATATCTTTAAGTCTGCGTTAGGAAAAACCACTGTTCCAATATCGCGGCCATCCAACACTATTCCTCCTTTTTCTGCATACTTATGCTGCAAGGATCGAGCAAATTCACGAACCTCTGAAATATGAGCAACTATTGGTACTTTCTTTGAAATATCAGGATTGCGTATTGAACTCTCAACATGCTCACCATTCAATAGAATTTCATTTCTTCCATAATCACCATTAAAGACAAAAGATATTCTAAGAGTATCTAAAAGAGCTACAATACTTTTTACATCTTCAAGATCTATTTTTTTTCTAACAACCTCTAGAGTAATCGCTCGGAATATTGAACCGGTGTCGATGTGAATATAACCAAGTTTTTCAGCAACTAGTCTAGCAAGTGTTCCTTTTCCACTTGCAACGACTCCATCTATAGCAATAACGAGGTTTTTATCCATAGCGCTTTATAAGTTAAGTTTTTGAATTAACTCTTTGTGAACGTCCTCAATCGGCTGTTCACCGTTTATGATGTGAATATCAAAACCTTTTCTTTCTTCAAAGTATTCTATAACAGGAGACACATCCTTTTCAAACCAGTCAAGCCTACTATTTATATATTCTTCTGTATCGTCAGATCTTCCCCTTGAAGAAAGCCTGTCAAATGCCCATTTTCGGGAAACATCAATGTGAATTACATTACATGGGAGCCTGTCGTAGAAACGCAGAGCAGAATCAAGAACCGGAGCTTCTGTCATGCGCCTAGCTAGACCGTCAAGGACCAAATCCTCATCTCCTGAAAAATCCTCAACAAATGAACTTGCCCAAAGCCAGACAGGTAGAAACACTGGCATAAGACCTCCTTTGTTGATGAGGTTTTTTGTTAGCTTTGCTGAGTGGTTTTCTTCTCTCTGAATAAATTCCCTAAAACGCTTCCCTGTCTCAACATAGAGAACCTTCTTTCCTTTTTCTTTTAAGACTTCGATCAATAGATCAGCTTGCGTCCCTTTTCCAGATCCGGATTTTCCAAAAAATATGTATGTGTTTGATTGATTTTCCATGTGTTTTTTAATTACTTCAACAAGAATACCATAGAAGTACTAAATACAAAAAAAGTCTCCCAAGGGAGACTTTTTATAAATATCTAGTTAGCGTAAGAAGCTTGTGTCTTTGGCTTAAAGACAAACTCAAAATCCAAACCTTTCAAAGAATCTCTTCTTTTCATTTCTAAAAAAATAAACTTAGAGTCTTCATTAATGCGTAAAGAGTCACTATTATAAAGAAGACTTGATTTAACTCCTTTCTTGGGTTTGCAATTTTTCTTATAAATCTCAAGACCGAAAGCGAAGCCAACAGAACTAAAAAATATAACAGCAAGAAGAATTAAGATAGCTTTTGAGGTCTTGTTCATTTTAATTTTTTTTAAGATTTAATATAAAATAACATAGATACCCCTTAAAGTCAATAAAAGAGCGACACCTTCGGTGCCGCTCTTTTATTGATTTTACTTTACTTAGTTTTGTATTTTTTAATACTCTCTCATTGTTACTTGAGCATCAATCTTCTTTAGAAGATCAAGAATAACAGAAACAACAATAAGAAGGGCTGTTCCTCCAATAGCCAATGTGCTTATCCCTGTTATTTGCTGCATTAGAATAGGCAGAACAGATATTACTCCAAGGAATATAGCTCCTACGAATGTAATTCGAGTTACTATGTTTCCAATATACTCTGAAGTTGCAGCTCCCGGACGGATTCCAGGAACAAAAGCTCCGTTCTTCTGTAGGTTTTCTGCCATTGAGTCCGGCTCAAATGTAATTGCTGTATAGAAGTAGGTGAATAAAAACACCAAGACAAAGTAAGCAAGAGCGTAAGCCCATGTTGTAGCCAAGAATGTCTCTATCCAAACAGAAAGTGTTGCCCAGAATCCTCCAGCGTTTAGTGACCCCAGAATATTTGCTAGCATCTGAGGGAACAACATAATAGACAGAGCAAATATAATAGGCATAACTCCTGCTTGGTTTATACGAAGCGGAACATATGTATGAGATCCTTTTGAAAGACCGCCGCCGCCTCGTGCCTGATTAGCATAAGTAACGGCTACAGGTCGCTCTCCTTCTGAAACTAGAACCACCCCAGCGATAATAGCAATTGCTACAGCCAAGAATCCAATATATGTTGGAAGAAGACTTGGATCATATGAGAATGCCAACTGACTAATCTGGGAAGGAAGTGCAGCAATAATACCGGCAAATATTAAAATAGATAACCCATTTCCAATACCATACTCAGTCACAAGCTCTCCAAGCCATGTTAGTAGTACTGACCCAGCAGTTACAATAATAATTGCACTTACAAAACCAAATAATGACATCTGACCCAATACTCCTTGCTGTTGAAGAAGTAAAAGTAGTCCAAATCCCTGAATAACAGCGAATGGAATAGTTAAATATCGAGACAAGTTAATGAACTTCTTTCGTCCTATTTGACCATTTTCATGGTACATCGCTTTGATTCTGGGAGATATCGCTGTTATAAGCTGCATTACAATAGAAGCTGTAATGTATGGTCCAACACCAAGCATCGCAATAGATATTGTTGAAAGACCTCCTCCTGAGAATATATTTAGAATACCTAGAAATTGATTGTCTGCTAGGAACCCTTCAAGTTGGAAAGTATCTATACCGGGAACGGGAATTGTAGCCAGTAATCGGAAAAGAGCAAGAATAAACAAAACAAACAGAATCTTATTTCTAAGTGCTTTATCTCCTAAAATTGTCTTTATTTTCTGTGTAAACTTCATAAGACTATTATTTGTTTATTACTTTTCCTCCAGCTTTTTCGATTTTCTCTTGAGCTGTTGCTGACACCTCACAATCATAACACACAAGTGATTTTGCAATATCACCCTGACCTAAGATCTTTACCTTTGGTGTTTTTCCAGCTCTAGTTTTAATTAAACCAAGATCTGCAAGGGTTTTTGGTCGAATCTTTGATCCTGACTCGAAGTTAGCCTCCAGAACAGCTAGAGTAACTGTCTCAACCGGAGCTCGTCCAGAGTTTACTGTTCGAGAACGATTCTTTCCGTGACCTCTAAGCTTTGGAAGTTTCTTTATTATATCTCGCATCTCCGGTCGTGGAGTACCTCCAGCTCTAGCCTTCTGACCCTTGTGCCCTTTACCAGAAGTCTTTCCTCGAAGACCCCCTCGCCCAACAATTTTTGACTTCTTTAGTTTTGTTTTTCGTTTTACGTCGTGAGTTTGCATAAGATTATTTGCTATCTGTTTTCCTTGTAAAAGTTCTTCGCCTTTCTGGCTTTTTCTCTTCGACTAGTGAGACTGTAACTTTTTGTGATCCAGGAAGCTCCATAAGTGCCTGAACAACAGCACGAGCAATGTTAATTTTGTTTTTACTTCGTGTTGTGATTTTTGCTGTAACATCCTTTATTCCAGCTAGGTTCAACATATCTCGAACAGCAGATCCTGCAACAAGACCTTTTCCTTTATTTGGGAAAATAGACAAGCTTGAGCTTGAGTACTTTGTCTTTACCTCGTGAGCAATTGACATTTCTTCTGTAAGACCAACCTTAATCATATTTTTCTTACCATCTTTGATGGCTTTTTGAATAGCTAAAGCGGTATCAGGTGACTTACCTACACCGATAGCAATTCTACCTTTCTTGTCTCCTAGTAGCATTGCTACAGAGAAAGAGAATCGTCGTCCTCCAGCCATAACACGAACAACACGTCGGATGTTTATGATCTTCTGGTCAAATTCTGGCTTTGGGCGGTCAAAAGTCTTTCGTGGTGGTCTTGCTCCGCCTTTAAATGGAGTTTTTCTGGGTATGAACTTTCGTTTTTCTGGAGTGGCTTCTTCTGCCTTGTCAGTAGAAGCAGCAGCTTTGTCGTCTGTTTTTACGTCAGAGACTGGGACTTCTGTCTTTTCTACTGGGGTCTCGACTACGGGAGCCTCGATCGCCTCGTTTGTTTCTTGTGTTTTATCTTCGCTCATATTATTTAGAATTTAAGCCCTCCTTCTCGAGCCTTGTCTGCTAATGCTTTTATTCTTCCAGCGTATTTAAAACCATTTCGGTCAAATACTATCTCTGAAATACCTTTTGTTTTTGCGAGTTCAGCGATTTCGATCCCTGCCTTTTCAGCTCGCTCTGTTTTTGTTCCTTTAGGATCTTTCAAATCGCTAGCTGCAGCAAGTGTCACTTGGGCAACGTCATCTATAAGCTGTGCTTGGATATACTTGTTTGACCGAAAAACAGAAAGTCTTGGCTTGTCTGCTGTTCCTGAAATTTTTGCACGAATACGATTCTTGATCCGAAGTCTTTTATTATCTTTTATTTCTCCTTTAGTTTTCATAATATATTTATTAAGAATTATTTAATATCAGATTATACTGACTTCTTACCTTGCTTACGACGAACATTTTCACCTTCGTAGCGAATACCTTTTCCCTTGTAGGGTTCTGGCTTCTTCTGAGCTCGTACATTTGCAGCAAATCGACCCACTTCTTCCTTATCAATACCTGTAACAGAAATTGTATTTTTCTCTACTACGACATCCAGACTATCTGAGATATCTATAATTACATCATGAGAAAATCCAAGAGCAAACTTTAGTTGCTTCCCGTTCATTTCAACTTTGTAACCAACCCCCTGGATCTCAAGCTTTTTTGAGTATGGAGTATTCACACCTTGAATCATATTACCCAAAATAGATGCATATGTTCCCCATAGGGCATTTCCTAATTTACTTTTTGCGTCCTTTGGAACAAAAGTGATCTTGTCTCCATCAATAGTGATTACGACATCGTCTCGAAAAGCCTTCTTAAGCTCTCCTTTTGGTCCTTTTACTGTATATACACCATCAGCAACACTAACTGTTGTTCCTTGTGGTATTTCTATAATTTGTTTTCCAATTCTTGACATAATAATTACCAGATTTCAAACAATAATTCTCCTCCGACCAGTTTCTCTTTCGCTTCTTGTCCTCCTAATATTCCTTTTGGAGTTGATAGGACAACATCTCCAAATCCATTTCGAATTGTTCGAATAGCTTTTGAGTTTGAATAAAGTCGTCGTGAAGGTTTTGACACCCGTTTAAGTCCTTTAATTTTTGTTGTATTTCCATCCAATTCAAGCTCAATAACAAGCTCTGGGAAACCTCCCTTTGCTGTTTTCTTGTGAACTGCTTTTATGTACCCAAGTCTTACAAGGGTCTCACATACTTTGTGCTTATAGTTAGAATAAGGGGCGATCACTGTGTTCTTTCCAGCATTACCACCGTTCTTAATCGTAATAAGCATATTTGCTAATACATCCATAATTTTAATTTAACTTAATAGCTTATTAATTACCAACTAGATTTTCTTACTCCTGGAATTTTTCCTTCTCTAGCAAGTTCTCGGAACTTGTGTCGTGATAGTCCAAATTTCCCAAGGTACCCTTTGCTTCGACCTGTGATCACGCATCGATTTCGAAGACGGACCGGATTTGCATTTCGAGGTAGTGCTTGCAGACCCTCGAAATCACCAGCTTCTTTCAAAGCGGTTCTTTTTTCTGCATACTTCTCGACAGTTCGCTCTCGCTTTGCCTGCCGTGCAATAACTGATTTCTTTGCCATTTGTGTATAGATTTAAAATCCAATTATTAGAAACTAATAATTCAAAATTAAACCTTTCATGCAATATCACGCATTCTTTCTTCTAGAGAGCCCAGTCGGGGCTATTTCACAAGAAATACTACGGATTGACATAAATTAATAATATATCTCCAAACTTGAAGACAAGAACCATACTACCTTAATTACGATTCTGAGTCAATGGATATAGAAAAAAACACTCTTTCGAGTGCTTTTGTCAAACTATTTCTTTACTGGCGCTACTACTTTTGCAAATGGAATTCCGATTATTTCAAAGAATCGCCTAGCTTCTTTCTTTGTCGTTGCTGTTGTAACTATAGTTACTGCAAAACCAAAGATGTCTCGTAGTTCTTCTTGTCCTGTTTCCGGGAAAATAGAGTTATCTTTTATTCCGATAGTGGCATTACCCATATCATCTATAATAGTATTTTTAACTCCTCGGAAGTCCTTAGTTCGTGGAAAGGCAACATTTATAAGCTTGTCAAAAAATGAGTACATAACTTCTCCTCTAAGCGTTGAAGATAGACCTATTGGGTCACCCTCACGAAGTTTAAAAGTGGCAATAGATTTTTTTGCTTGTCTTACCGCCGGCTTCTGTCCAGTGATTTTTGCCAGCCTGTCAGCAATAAAATCATTTCGCTTTTTGTCTGATTTGATCTCTTTTCCTGTCCCTGATGAGACAACAATCTTCTCGATAGTTGGAGCAGCAAGCTTATTCTTGTATCCGAAATCATCTTTCATCAAATCGTATACCTTATCTAGTTTTTGTTTAATTGTTTCCATAATATATTAGATTAGGTTAGGTTTTATATTTCCTGTCCGCTTTTAACTGCAATTCGAACCTTTTTACCTTTTACTATTTTAGCCCCAATTCTAGTTGGCTTTTTTGTTTTTGGATCAACAAACTGAACGTTTGAAGCATTGATTGAGACTGGGACTTCTACTATTTGACCCTTACCCTTTGTTTGACCCTTTTGGTGCTTCTTTGCAATATTTACACCCTCAACAACAACCCTGTTTGAAACTTGGTCTATCTTAAGGATTTTTCCCGTCTTTCCGTTGTCTTTTCCGGAAATAACTATTACATTGTCGTTTATTTTAAATTTCATAGTATTAAAAATATATGTCTTAAATAACTTCTGGAGCAAGAGAGACAATTTTCTGATATCCTCGCTCTGCAAGCTCTCGTGGAATTGGGCCAAAGATTCGTCCTGCCTTTGGCTCCTTTTTCTCCTTTGTGATAATTACAACAGCATTATCATCAAAACGAATATATGTTCCGTCTTTTCGTCGGTAAGCCTTCTTTGTCCGAACAACAACCCCTCGAAGAACATCTTTCTTCTTCACTTGTTTCCGTGGCTCAGCTGACTTAACAGAAAGAACAACAACATCCCCAAGGCCAGCGTACCGTCGTTTAGAACCCCCAAGAACCTTGAAGACCTTTCCGACCTTACCTCCTGAGTTATCTGTGATATTAACTTTTGTTCCGTCTTGAATCATAATTAGTTATGTTATGCAACAACAATAAAACTTTTTCCTTTTGAAATAGGCTTTGTCTCCTCTATGGTTACTTTGTCTCCAACCTTATACTGGTTTGATTCATCGTGCACCTTAAAAGTTTTTGTTTGTTTATAAAACTTGTGATATTTTGGATGCTTAACAAATCTAGGCACCGAAACAACCACAGTTTTATCCATTTTGTCTCTTGTCACAGTTCCTGTGAATTGTTTTTTGTTTGTTGTTTGTTTTGCGTCCATAATGTTTTAGTAGATAGTAGTTTACTTATTTTCAGCGTTTTGTCGAGCTTTTAGCTCTGTTAAATATTGAGCGATAACTTTCTTTAGTTCGCGACCCTCTTTTGAATTCTTTGATCCCGAGCCACTAACTGCGAATCGAAACTCTTGAAGTTTTTTTCTTGCCCCTTGAAGGCTCTTTTCAATATCTTCAGTTTTTATTGTTTTGATGTCTTTTGCCATAATATTAATTCCTAACTACAATCTTAGTTTTAATAGGAAGCTTTGTTCCAGCTTTTCTAAGAGCCTCTTTGGCAACTTCTTCAGAAACTCCATCGACTTCAAAAATAATTCGTCCTGGCTTAACATCGAAACAGTAGAATTGAGGATCTCCTTTACCCTTACCCATACCCATCTCAGCTGCTTTTCTAGTAACTGGTCGATCTGGGAATATTCTCACCCAAATCCGTCCAACCTTTGTAAGGTGCCGACTCATAGCGCGACGAGCAGCTTCTATCTGAGCAGCTGTAACTCTAGCTTGTGTTGTAGATTTAAGACCGAAAGATCCAAAAACAACATCAGTTCCACGAGTGTCGGGCCGAACCATTTTTAGTGGGTTCTTTCTGGCTGTTTGCCACTTTCTAAATTTTACTTTTTTAGGAAATAACATAAGTTTATTTTTTATCTTCAAAAACTAACCCTCTGTTAATCCAGACCTTTACACCAAGCACACCGTATGGAAGATTTGCTCTCTCCATAGCGTAGTCAACATCTGCTCGGAAGGTCTGAAGAGGAATTGACCCCTCTTTGACTTCCTCGCGACGAGCCATCTCAGCTCCATTTAGTCGTCCTGTAACAACAATTCGAACCCCTTTTACTCCTCGAACAGCCATAACCTTTTCTTTTGTCATTTTCATAGCTCGACGGAAAGGCATTCTCTTTTCTAAAGCCTCAACGATTCCATAAGCAATCAAAGCTGCATCCGAGTCAGGGCTAGCAACCTCAAGAATATCAATTTTTACCTCTTCGGCAATCTTGATGTTCTTCTTATTCATAAATTTGAACAAGTCTTTTCGAAGCTTCTGAGCAGTATCTCCTTGTCGACCAATAATCATACCTGGTCGTGAAGTCTTGATGATAATTCGAACGAATTTTCGTGATCTCTCAATTTCAATAGAAGAAATATAAGAACCTCGAAGTCGCTTCTCTAGCCATTCTCTAATAAGAATGTCTGCTCGAAGATTTTCTGCGTATTTTGGACCACTAGCAAACCACCGTGATTTCCAATCACGTAGTATTCCTAGTCTTTGTGCATATGGGTGAACTACTTTAGTCATAATATAATGTTATTTAGCTGTTTTTTTAACTGCTTCCTTGTCGACCTTTTTGTTAGCTGGTGCCTTTTTAGCAACTTCTTTCTTTTCTGCTGCTTTTACTTCTGGGGCCTTCTTGGCTGGAGCCTTTTTTGCAACTACATCCTTCTTTGCTTCTGGTAACTTAAGTGTTACTGAGACGTTACTTGTTCTTTTGTTTATTCGAAAGGCAGAACCTCGAGCTCTAGCTCGAATTCGCTTTAGAGTAACACCTTTGTTTACTTCTAGTGTTGAAATTTTAAGTCCTTCAATGTCAGCGCCTGTATCTTTGGCGTTGGACTGTGCTGAGGAAATAAGTTTTGAAAGAGGGAGCGCTGATCGCTTTGGCATGAAAGAGAGAATTAAAAGAGCATCAAAGACAGACTTACCAACAATAGACTTCGCTACAAGGCGAACTTTTCTTGGTGATTGTCGATAATTTTTAAGATTTGCTTTCATATTAGTTTATATTATTTAGCGGTCTTAGCTGATTTAGAAGCCTGGATTTCAGATTCTCGCTTCTTTTGAGCAAGTTCTTTCATCAATTTACCTCCATGGTTAAAGAATGTACGTGTTGGTGAGAATTCTCCCAGTCGATGACCTACCATATCTTCTGTAACAAAGACTTCTAGGTGTTTTCGTCCATTGTGTACTCCAAATGTAAATCCAACCATCTCTGGTGAGATTTGGCTGGCTCGTGCCCATGTCTTAATAACCCCAGTTTCCTGTGGTTTTTTGTCAGAAATCTTCTTTAGAAGTTTGACGTCTACGTATGGACCTTTTTTAAGTGATCTTGTCATAATAGTTAGGCTGCAAAGTGATGGCTAGGTCGTGTGAATAATTTCACTGCCATATCTGCAAATTAAATAGCCCTCTTTGAGCTGAAGAATATACTAACAAAAGCAGTAAAGAAAGTCAATTAAAAAATCCCTTTATTAGACACTTATGTTATTTAGTAAAGAGCTTACTCAAAAACCCCATAAGAGCCTTTACGATTGGACTGTTACTCACTCCTGCAGTAAGTATAGAGTTTCTTTCAGAGGTTACTTCTTCTCCTTCGGTATCTAGTACTTCTACTGTAGCTTCACAGAAGTTTGCTCCCCATAGGTTGAATAGAGTCATTACGTAGTTTGTGGAGTGTTTTGGTTGTATTGCTATTGAGTTTACACGTGATGAGTATAGTCCTTCTCCTGGTACCTTAGCGTAGTAGGTGTTTTGGTTCTCTGTTGGCCATGTTGTGTTCCAGGATAGTGTGGCTGTTTCTCCTGCTGTTATGGTGCTAGGAGTTATTGTGGCTTCGCAGAGTGGTGGGTGGATGTAGCCGCGGCCGGTGTCTTCTGAGGAAGATGAGACTGTGGCTGAGAGGTCAAAAATGAGGATTCTATTGTTTTGACCGTCAGTTGTATAAAGAAGATCGTCTCTTGTGACATATGCCATATATCCAGGTCCAGAAAGAGTATCTGCAGCTGGAGAACCTCCTTTGTTTGCGGCGGCATCGGTAAAATTAACCTGACCGAGTACATTTACCGCGTTTTCACCATCTGTTATGGTTTCAACATCAAAAACCATAATTCGAGCATATATAACATCTGTTACAAAAAGTCTGTTATTTGTTGCGTCTAACTGGACATCCCCAATAATCGAACCAAGACTATCCTGGTCATTTGCTGGCGTTGTCGAAGTAAAGTCTGGTTGCCCTAACACATTTACAGCTCCTTCACCGTCTGTGGTTGTGCTTAGGTCAAAAATAAGAACGCGAGCATTTGAAGCTGCAAAGTTTGAACTCTCTCCAAGGTAAAGTCTGTTATTCGCAGAATCCCACTCAAGCCCTCCAGGGTTTGCCATTGTTGTCGAAGCAGCAGATCCTCCTCTGTTTATTGAGCTAGATGTAAAATCAGCTTGACCAAGGACATTCACCGCTCCTTCACCGTCTGTGATTGAAGCTACGTTATAAATAAGTACGCGGTGATTTGATTTATCTGAAAGAAATAGTTTGTCATTTGTATCATCAAAGGCTAGTGAGTCTGGCGAGTTAATTGTTGTTGAAGCAGTAGAACCTCCTCGGTTTGCAGAAGTAGATGTAAAATCAGCTTGACCCAGGACACCCACCGCAGCTTCACCATCTGAAATTGAGGCTGTATCATAAACAAGAACTCTTTGATTTGATGCGTCAGAAACAAAAAGCCTGTTTCCTGTTGGGTCATAGGATAGACCAGTAGGATTGTAAAGTGTATTTGCGGCTGCTGAGCCCCCTCTGTTTTGTGAACCAGATGTAAAGTCAGCTTGACCTAAAACATTGTCAGCTACATAGTCTACGGGAAGTCCAGTAAGTCCATTTGCATTAAAAACTAGAACTCGATGATTTACACCATCAGCAACAAAAAGCCGGCTATTAGGTACGTCATATGCTAGACCCCGAACATTTGCGTTTGCAAATAACGCATTTGTTGTCCCTGATGCTACTGAGGTGAAGTCCTGAGTATCAGAACCTGCACCGATAACATAACTCGCTTCCATACCATCAGAAAGAGTCGCTGCTTGTAGAGAAGTTAAGGGTAAAAATAGAGTTGCAAAAGAAATTGCAAGAATTAGAAGTAATGTTGTTTGCTTTGAGATCAGTGTATTAATTTTCATGTATCTAGTATAACAGACAAACAAAAAAACACTCTTTCGAGTGTTTTTTATGATTGCTACCGTTTTGTTTTTCTTCGAGCTACGATTAGTTTGTTTGAGTACTTCTTTGGTGTTCTTGTTTTTACACCGTAGGCAAGCTTTCCTTGGCGAGTCTTTGGACCACGTCGTAGACCAATTCCCTGCTTTCCTTCTCCACCTCCATGAGGGTGATCAACTGGGTTCATAACAGAACCTCTTACTGTTGGTCGAATTCCTCGTTTTCGGTTTCGTCCGGCTTTTCCAAAGTTTGTAAGCTTCCACTCATCGTTTGAAACTGTTCCAATACAAGCAGAACATGTATCAATAACTTTTCGGATTTCTGTTGATGGCATCTTTAGAGATGTGTATCCATCATCATTAGCAACAACTTGCAAGAAGTTTCCTGCAGACCGAGCCATCTTTGCCCCTCCTCGTGGTTTTGTCTCAACATTGTAGACAAATGTACCCACTGGGATGTTTCGCAAGATAAGTCTGTTTCCAGTTTCGATTGGAGCTTCTCCAGCTGAAACAATGAACTTGTCTCCTACTTTCATACCCTTTGGAGCTACAACATATCGCTTTTCTCCATCAGCATAAACTGCAAGCATGATGTATGCTGAACGGTTTGGATCATATTCTATAGAAGTGATCTTTGCTGGAATATCGAACTTGTTATATACAAAGTCGATATCTCGGAAACGACGCTTTACTCCACCTCCCTTGTGGCGAGTCGTTATTCGTCCCTGATTGTTTCGTCCTGAACCACGCCGGAAACCCTTTGTAAGTGATTTCTCTGGTTTGCTTCGTGTGATTACTTCTTTATATGAGACAACGGACATTCCTCGTCGCCCCTCTGATGTTGGTTTGTATTTTTTCATATTTTCAAGTGAAGAGCTGTCGTGAGCTTGCTCACGTACTGTCTGAACGCAGACAATATATGAGACGAGCTTAGCGAGTGCTCTTATAATTTTTCTGTAAACTCATTATCGGCGAGTCAACCATATTTAATAATTTCTAAGCAAACTCAATTGTTTGTCCTCTCTCAAGGAAAACATAAGCTTTCTTTCCACCACCCTTCATTCCCTTTCCGCCTTTTCGGAAAACAGCTTTCTTTGGGATAGCTGATATGTTGATCTTTCTAACATTGACTCCGTACAGAGCCTTGATAGCTTTCTTGATCTCGGGCTTTGTTGATCGAACCGCAACGTCAAAAGTATATACATTTCCCTCTGACATGTGAGCAGCTTTCTCTGTAATCCGTGGATTCTTTAGTATCTTTGTAAGGTCAAGTGAGCTTACATCCTTTGTGGCTTTTGCTACTTTAACCTCAGCCTTCTCTGGAATAACTTTTTTAGGTGTCTTTGGTTTTTCTTTTTTGTCTTTTGTAAATAATCCCATAATAATTTAAATTAGTTTAGTTTCCCTCCTAGAATCTCAACTGATTTTTCTGGATTAACAATAAAAACATACTTGTGATTTAGAATTTGAAGAAGATTCAAGTTTCGGAATTCGTCTGTATCAACCTGCGGTAGGTTGTTGAAGCTTTTTACAATATTCTCGTCGTTCACGTCTGTTGCCAGGTGAATGTATGGTTTTCGACCGTCAGCGATTCGCTCGTTCTTGAGCTCTTTTGCAAATGCTTGCATGATTCCCTGAGCTTTCTTTGTTTTCATTTCGCTGATGTCAATCTTATCTACAAAGATAATTTCTCCATTTCGCATCTTTTCTGAAAGAACAGTGAATAGAGCTTTTGCCTTCATTTTCTTGTTAATTTTCTTTTTGTAGTTTCGGTCAGTTGTAGGACCATGAGTAACACCTCCTCCAATCCATATTGGAGATCGACGTGACCCGTGACGAGCTCGTCCTGTTCCTTTTTGAGCCCAAGGCTTCTTACCTCCACCAGAGACCTCTGATCGGTCTTTAGTATCAGCTGTGTTAGCTCGCTTGTTTGACATAGAAGACACCATTGCTTGGTGTACCAGGTCAGCGTTCCAGTTCAATCCAAAAATAGATTCTGGTAGAGCTATCTTTCCTATTTCTTTTGCTTCTTGATTATATATTTTTGCTTCCATAATAATATATTTTAACTAAAATTAGCCTACTATCTCTATTAATGTACCTCGTCGACCTGGAATTGCTCCCTTGATAAGGATTTCGTTTGTCTCAGCAGACACAGCAAGAACGGCAAGGCTCTTTACTGTTACTCTGTCTGATCCCATTCGCCCTCCCATCTTTGTACCTTTAAATACTCGAGCTGGACCAGTGGCTCCAATAGAACCTGGCTCTCGCTCTGAGTGCTTTTGACCGTGAGACCTTCGTCCTCCGGCAAAGTTGTGACGCTTCACAACACCTTGGAAACCTTTTCCTTTTGATGTTCCTGAAACAGCTACGATATCTCCTGTTTCAAAAACAGAAGCTTCAATCTTGTCTCCACGATTGAAATCAGCCGGGTTCTCAACTCGAAACTCAGATAGAGTTTGGAATGATCCAAGGTCTTTTGTATGACCAAGTTCAGCTTTTGTCTTTCGGTGCTCCTTTTGAGTTCCGTATCCAAGCTGGATAGCTTTGTAGCCATCCACCTCGTCAGTTTTTACTTGTGTGACAACACAAGGACCAGCCAATACAAGGGTCGCTGGGTGAACAACACCATTCTCATCGAAGAACTGTGTCATTTTTATTTTTGTTCCTAGAATTGCTTTCATTTGAATAATTTTAGAATTAAAAAAAACGTTAATAATAACGTTGTATCTAATGCGAACCCACTAAGAAGCGAGATAATCTGCATTGGTCTCTCTAGGGCGAGCCTAAAGGTACATACAACAATAGCTTATATACTACGGATTTATGGGATTAAGTCAAGATATAAAAAAGGCCCGGTAGCAAAATGCTCCAGACCTCTATCTCTAACTACTTTTTGAAATCTCTCCCTCCCTTGAAATCTTTTTGATCGTGAATATGCTGTTATATGCTTGAGAAAAAGCATGATACCTTTCAAGATCTATAATCCTTGTAATTTTAGAAGGGAAGTGATCATAAAGATAGCTCGCCCTGACAACATAATGAACGTAACCTTGATCATTTTCATGAGATATTTCAACACCTCTAGCAAGCTCGTCAAACATAGAGCCCTCCTTCACAAGGAGCACTTCAGGGTTTTCTTTAAGAAATCTCTTCCAACTTTGCCCCTCTGCACTACTCCCAAATTTCATGACAAAATCATTAATAATTGAAAGGCTCTCTCGTAAAATATCTTTTTTCTTTTCTAGGATCAGTTTTTCTTGTTCTTCCATCTTATTTCTGCTTTTAATTAAAATTACAGCAAATATTAAGTATTGTCAATCTATGGCCGTTTTCAAAATTCCAACACTTGAGCTTTGGATTCAAAAAACACCCTTTCGGGTGGATTTTTAAGTCTTTTTCTACCTTACAAACAATCCAGCAAAGAACGAAATAATTGGTCTAAAGAATGAGTTCCCTGCAGCAGAGGCGGTAAGTGTAGAGTTTCTTTCAGAGGTTACTTCTTCTCCTTCGGTATCTAGTACTTCTACTGTAGCTTCACAGAAGTTTGCTCCCCATAGGTTGAATGTAGCTAGTCTGTAGGTT
>JBLHJW010000014.1:0-20400 GCA_047619465.1 Minisyncoccia bacterium | reverse complement strand
TCCAAGCTTGATTACTTCTTCTAGTCCAGCCCAGACTACAACTAAAGTTTGTTCATTAAAAATAAAATTAGAAACTAGCTGTTGCAGGGGTATAACCACAATAACAGAAAGCATTCCAACAATAAAAGTAAGTGTTAGTAACCCAATAGGTTCTGGATTTTCTTCGTCTTCTTTTAACCAAAACCAAAGCCAGACAAGTGCCGGGATAAGACCAGATAGGAGTGCGAGCCCTAGGACTTTTGGATCAGTTGGTAAGGTTTCTAACATGCGGTAATTATACCGTATTTACAAAAATACTTTCTGTGTAAACAGAAAGTATTTTTTTCCAGCTAAACTGTTGGCCATTTTTCAATCATTAGTAGTTTACCTTCGTTCCCAGGAAGTGAGCCCCAGATTTCCTCTGTAATAAATGGCATGAACGGGTGGAGTGCCTTTAACTGCTCCTTAAGTAAATGTATAAGTGTGTACTTTGCAGAATTGACTCGCTTTTCATTTACATTTTCTATTATGTCTGTTTTACACTTTTCAATAACTATATCTGCAAAAGTGTGCCAGAAGAAGTGGTAAAGCTTTTCACCAACTAGATAGTATTTATAATCTTTCATCTCTGCTGTACTTTCTTTTAAAAGTTCCTCCCACTCCGTGATGTAGTTTTGGTGAAGCTGGATAGGCTCTGTTTCTGATTCCAAATCAAAGTCCTCAGTATTTTCTAGTACGAAACGTGTGGCGTTCCATATCTTGTTTGAGAATTTACTATAGGCTCGGATCTTATCCTCAGAGAGGCTCACATCTTGACCAGGTCCAACTCCAACAAGCATTGCCATACGTAGTGCATCAGCACCGCTCTTGGCGATTGTCTCTAGTGGGTCGATAGTTGTTTCTGGTTTAGACTTAGACATTTTTTTACCATTCTTGTCCAAAACCATTCCGTGCATGTAAACAGTCTTAAACGGAACCTCCCCCATGATGTATGTACTCATTAAAATCATTCTAGCTACCCAGAATGGAAGTATATCGTATCCCGTCTCCAGTACTGATGTTGGATGAAATGTTTTCAGATCCTCTGTATCATTTGGCCATCCAAGTGTAGAAAACGTCCAGAGACCAGAAGAGAACCATGTGTCTAAAGTGTCTTCATCTTGAATCCAGTCAGATCCTTCTGGTGCTTCTGTTCCAACATATATTTCTTCTCCTTTATACCAAACAGGAACTTGGTGTCCGTACCATATCTGTCTGCTTATATTCCAGTCACGCAGATTTGCAATCCAGTGTTTGTATATTTTTTCGAAACGTTCTGGAAGAATCTTTACTCCGTGCTTTGTAACTGCTTCCATCATCAGTTCCTTCAATGTTTTACCTTCTCGGTCAGCTATGGGATTATTTACATCTATCCACCACTGTAGTTTTGGTAGAGGTTCTATAATAGCTCCTGTTCTTTCAGATACAGATATGTTCTGGTCTATTTCTTCTTCTTTCTCTAGAAGCCCAGAATCCCTTAGTTTGTTTACTATTATTTCTCGCGCCTCAAGAACTTTCTTTCCCAAGTATTCTGGATGATCAATAGATATTTTCGCGTACTCATTTATAACTTGGATTTTTTCTAGGTTATGTTTCTCAGCTAGTGCCCAGTCTATTTGAGAGTGAGAAGGAGTTACTCCAAGAGCTCCAGTTCCAAGCTCTGAATCAACATCTTCATCTGCGATAACTTTGATCTTGAGAGGTACTCCAACAAAGTCAACTTCAAAAGTCTTACCTACGTATTCTTTATATCTCTCATCTTTTGGATTTACAGCTACTGCTGTGTCACCAATTTTTGTCTCAGGTCGTGTTGTTGCGATTGTAATAGGGAAGTCAGCGCTGTACTTGAAGTAGTACATCTTTCCTTTTCTTGGTTCGTGATTTACTTCATCATCAGAAACTGTAGTCTGACCTTTTGGATCCCAGTTCACAATTCTGTCTCCTCTGTAAATAAGACCGTCCTTGTACATTTTTGTAAATGCAGTATACACAGCATGACGTCGGTCATCATCTAGAGTAAATGCTTCTCTAGACCAGTCTAGAGAAGCTCCCATCTTCTTTAGTTGTTTTGTAATAGTGATATGTGACTCCTTTGCAAAGTCATTTACTTTTTCCAAGAAGGCTTCTCTTCCAAGATCTCTCTTGTTTATCTTTTGCTTGGCTAGCTGCTTAACTACAACTGATTCTGTAGCAATAGCCGCATGATCTGTCCCAGGCAACCAAAGAGTCTTCTTGCCTTGCATACGAGCAAATCGCACCATTGTATCTTCAATAGCAAGCATCATTGAGTGCCCAGTGTGGAGTGTTCCTGTAACGTTTGGAGGAGGAAGTACTATAGAGAATGGCTCTGCGTCTGCGGCGCAAACACCATCCTCTACACATTTGTCAGGGTTAAAATATCCAGATTCTTCCCAGACTGAGTAGATCTTATCTTCGATGTCTTTTGCGCTATAAGGCTTCAGAAATTTATCGTTCATAAGTGAAACTATATCAAATTGAGCCTTTTAAATCAAAGGCTAGTTGACTAATCATGACTTTGAGGTTAATCTGAAATAAAAATTTAAAACAGAATAAAAATGGAAAATTCCTTAGCCTCTAAAGTAGATAAACTACTTTTTAATAGCTTCACAAACGATCTTTCACGTCTTGAGGTAGGTGCAAATCTTCTAGTTATTAGAGATGGGGTAAGATATCTAATGAAATATGAGTCCTTTGGAACTTTGGAGGAAAAATCAAATGTATTTAGTTTTAATAGGCATTACAACATGCCAGGGCGTTCACTTTATCCAGACGGAACGCTTGATGATAGGCTAAAGCATAAATTACATATTTATGGCACTCATATGATTAAATTTGTTCGCGATGAGGAGTTTGACCTTTTAATGCCATCATCTGAAATAAGTGATATTTTTCTGATATTAGCAAAAGAATCTAAGGATAGTGAAATTGAAAGTTTTACTGAAGATCTTAGATTTATTTTAGATGATTTTAGAATTGAGAAGTACTTATCTAATGTGCTTCCTCCAAATTATGTAAAGAATATAATCATTCCTTTTATGAATGGGAAAGCCACCAAGCTAAAAATCCCAGGATCAGTAAATCTTACTCTGCGTAATTTACTTAGTAAAAAGGGAAGGAGTTTGTTTGCTGAGTATACTGAAAAATCAAAACATGGCGATTTTGTTTATGTGGGATGTAAAGAAGAGGTATATTTGCTTGGTGTTGCAAAACATAATGGGAGACTCTATATGCAAGGGACCTATACCACGAGCACTAAACCTATTCTCTATTTTTCTAACAATTACATTAATTTTATATCTAAACATGATGCTGAAAAGCCAAAGTTTAGGGGCGAGGGGTCCGTTAATGTTGCAGAATACAGAACTTACGATATTCCATCATTTCACAGTAAACCGTTCGTCTTCCCTCAGATTGGTAGAAGTCAGAATTGTAAAAATGTAATATTTACTGGAGAGCCAGAGATTGTAACCTCTAACATTGAAGAGGCAATTGAACATTTTGTGACTACTGATTTTGCAGAATATTCAGAGGTCGTAAGGAGTTATCATGATAAGATTGGAATAATATATCCATCATCAGGAGAAACTAACGGTATGTTTTACTATTGATCTATACCTATTTTCCAATTGCCGCTAGCGATATTTCGCTAGCGGTTTTTTATATTAAAATTATGAATTCATATCTTGCTAATTAAGTTTCCAATTACCGTCAGCGACTATTTCGCTGGCGTTTTTTTTATTCCCTGCGAGGGCTTGGAAGTATCCTGCTATACCAATCATTAGTGAGTTATCGGTTGCCAATTCGTGTTTTGGTAGAAGAAGAGTTCTGTCTTCGCCAAGTACTTCTTTGAAAGAATTTTTTATATAAGTATTTGCTGCTACTCCTCCAGCTATTATCAGTGTCTCTGTTTCGTGCTCATCCATTGCTTTCAGAGTTTTCTTTAGAAGTACTTCCGTCACCGCTGTTTCAAATTCTTTTGCAAATGACTCTCGTATAGACTCATCTGTCATATCGAGTTTTTGAGATAGATACAAAGCTGCAGTTTTGATTCCAGAAAAAGAAAAATTATAGTCCTTAGAGTGAATCATAGGACGGGGAAGCGATACGTCTTCTCGAAGCTCGCCCTTGGTGGCTAGGGCAGATACCTTTGGTCCGCCAGGGTACTCCAGATTTAAAATACGCCCAACTTTATCAAAAGCTTCCCCTAAAGCATCGTCTAAAGTCTGTCCAATGGTCTCGTATGTTAGCCAGTCCTTCATTAAAACTAGTTCAGTGTGTCCGCCAGAGATAAGGAGTGACATAACAGGGAATTGGAAATTTTCCATACTTAGCGCTTGGTGACCATCTTCTTCTTTGCTGTCTATAAGAACAGACAGAACATGACCCTCCATGTGGTTTACTGGCACAAGTGGTATTCCCCAGGCGGCATTCAGCGCTTTTGCAAAAACTATTCCAACCCAGAGTGCAGGTTCTAGTCCAGGTCCTGTGGTAATTGCAATATAGTCAAAATCTGGCTTCGGGAGTTCTTCGAGTATATTTATGAGAGAGTTGTACATCTCAGGCTCTCTCTCGAGTAGTGTCAGAATTTCTGCATTTTTCGAGCTTTCAATCTCAAACAGGTTTCCCTCTATTTTTGCGTCTTCAAATACTTGCCTCAGGATTAAAGGGAGGTTCTTTGCATGTTCACGCTTGGCTAGAGTAGGGTAGACACCTCCATACTCTTTGTGAACATCTATCTGACTATGAACAATATTTGCAAGTACAGAAAAAGACGGATTTTCATATCCTCCACTGGCTTCTATTATCGACATTGCTGTCTCGTCGCAGCTTGTTTCTATGGCTAGTATTTTCATAATCGTAAGTCTATTATAAAAAGCAAGACTTGCAAGTTTTTTATTTCTCGTTAGTATATATACAAAGGTAATTAAATTGTGATGAAGATATACTTATTTTCCGTCCATCAGGACATGGAGGAATATATGACAGAATATATTCTATATAAGATAACAGGACTAACAGAGGAGGCTATTAATTTTCTTAATAAAGTTGCTTCCAATAATGATCTATACGTAGATTACCAAGACCTAGTGATTGAGGGGGTCTCAACAATTGTTTCAGATTTGTGGGATAAGATCCAGTACAAAACTAAATCAGAAATTTGTGTTTTTGTGGGGGAGGATAATATTAGTGAATATATTACGTGTTTAGAAAAAGAAACTAAAAATCCTATTACACCCGTGGAAATAATCGTTGAAAACAATAATTTCTACAGTATGGATTTATTCATCCCGAAGAAGAGAAAAGGAGAAAACGAAGAAAGAGATGAAAATCTAGGTTTTAGTGAAAGAGTTAAATATAGAAGCATACTAATAGGGGGAACTCTTTCAGTAAGAAAAGACGGAATCATATCGCCTAAAGCATCTACTTGTCTAAATTTATACGAGTACAAAAACCTCTCAGGTTGAGTGGTTTTTTTATTTGCAAAAATTACCTGTTTAGTTTATTCTGCTTATAAACCAAAACCAGACACATGCAGCTTAGCTTAGAATCAGAAAAGGGAACATTGCTTGACCAAATGAAGAAGGAATACCCTTGGATCGTAAAAGCAAAAGAATACAACAGAAGCTTCTTTTTCTTCGTAACCTTAGCCAGTGAGTCTCTCAGGCAGTCAGAAATTCATCAGGCAGTTGTTAAAGATCTGAATGGATTTTTCTCTGTTAGTACACAACCAGTGGCAGGGTTACCTCTTAAAAATTTTAATAGGGATCTGAGAAATGGATTTTCTTTTCTTCTTGTAATAATTAATGAGGAGAAAACAGTTCTTACTGTTGTTTCTCCAAGAGAAGTTCTAATTGATGCTTAAAATCATTTTAAAAGGGGGGCCAGTTGGTTCGCCTTTTTTATTTGCTCAATAAGGGAATAGTGGTATACTGATTTTCGTTTAAATGAATGGCCCCATCGTTGAATGAGGTAAGGAGTATAGCGACTATACTGAATTTATGCCGGAATTGAAAATTCTCGGCCGTACGGTTTACCGTTAGATCTATACTAAAAATAGATCTGTAAAAAATAGAACTGAGTTACTGAAACATAAATAAAGAAATGGCCCCATCGTCTAACGGTTAGGACACCAGGTTCTCAATCTGGTAATCAGAGTTCGATTCTCTGTGGGGTCACCAATTCGAGCGCTAGTTCAAGCGCTCGAGAAGCTTAATTTATAAAGGTTTTGTAAATCTAAAAATCAACCTTTAGCTTTACATCCAACTAAACTAAAAAACACCTCAAGGTGTTTTTTGTTCTACCTGAATATTTTTTTATTTTTTTTACTATACTCTGTATCGCAAAATTTGTTTTAGATATTTAAATCCACCTCAATTTGAACTTCGTTTCTAAGCATAAAAGGTATTGTCCAAGGAGTGTTGTAGCGGGCAATATTTATCTCACTGATGGTCGTAACATTATCCCGCTCAAGTGATAGTAAAAGTTCTGTTTCCTGTTTACTAAATTTTGACTCACTGCTTGACCAGCTAAAACGCTTCACGGCGATATTGCGTGCAGGGACCTCTTTAAGTTCTACTCGACTGTCGTTGGGTGTAGGTAAGGTCTCCAGTGTATATCTGCTCGGAATAACGAAAGATACTTTGTAGCTACCTTTTTTATCTAACGCCTCAGTATTCACTGGTGTTGTCATCGCTATTTTTTCGGTATTAACAGGAACTGTCATGGCAATATTTTCCGAATCACCCCCTTGAGTATTCACTGGAGTTGTCATGGCAATCCTATCCTTTGAGGTGTTACCTCCAAAAATGTAGCCCGCCACTATAGGGAAAGCTTTTCGAGCTGCCTCACCTCGGCTTTGTACATCTAGTATGGTTGTTTCAGCAATAATGTAGGGTGAGTATGATCGTATCTCGTACCCATCTGCCTTACTGACTACAGTATAGGCAGGCTTTTCGATGTTACGTGTTGGAAGCCAGCTGTATAGAAGCCAACCAGTCAGAAGGACTCCTATAATTATTAAGAAAACATTGTTACTTTTGTTATTTTTTTTAATCATAATAGTGTAAATCGGATAAACTTTTGTCTTATAAATAATATACTCTGTGTTCCTTACTTCTAATTGTATCATGCGCTAATGAACATAGCTTCTTTCCAATTTCGGGATCTAATGCAGATTCACCAATTACTCCTAACGCAGGAAAACCACTGAATTCACCCTTGAGCAAAAACAAGATTATGAAAAAAAAGCAGAAGCATTCCGTAGCTCATACAAAATAATTTAAAATACATGCTTATCATGCGACTTATTGTTCTAAGAGAAAAAAACCAGTGAAATATTTATTTATTGTTCAAGATTATTTAAAGCTGTTTTATAAGTTTCAAGTGCGCGCTCTCGTGCGGCTCTGTGTTCAATCATTGCTGGCACGTAACCCAGACCGAAATACTCAGGAACCCATTTCCTGACATATTTTCCCTCAGGATCAAACTTCTTCATTTGGGTTTCAGGATTAAACACGCGGAAATATGGCGCAGCATCAACACCTGAACCTGCTGACCATTGCCAGTTTCCTACATTTGATGATAATTCATAATCAAATAATTTCTCAGCAAAATAACGTTCTCCTTCACGCCAGTCAATTAATAAATGTTTACATAGAAAACTTGCCACCACCATTCTCACGCGATTGTGCATATATCCTGTTGTGTTTAGTTCACGCATTCCTGCATCTACCATCGGATAACCAGTTTGCCCATCCTTCCATTTTTGTAAATCATCTGGGGCATCTCTCCATGGAATAAAATCATATTTTCCTCGAAACGCTTGGGTTGCTGTGTGTGGAAAGTGCCAAAGTATTTGCATGAAAAATTCTCGCCAAATGAGCTCGTTCATAAATGTTGAGTCAACTGAAGTAATCGCTTGCTTCATGAGCTTTCGTGTACTGATGGTTCCGAAGCGAAGTGCTGTACCCACATGACTAGTTCCTGGTTGTGCTGGGAAATCTCGCCTTGCTCCATAACGATCCAACAGATCTTGATCTACATTCACCTCGGGCATAGGTATTACAGAATCAACAAAACCAATACCTGCCAAAGACAAGAAGGGTTCGTTGTGTTTTGTATAGTTTTGGACATCGCAGGCATATTCAACGAGGTCAACCTTTGGGTTAAAATTTGATTTCCAGCGATTCATATATGGCGTATAGACGACGTAGGGACTTTTGTCGTCTTTAACAACATCGGATTTTTCAAAAATAACCTGATCTTTGTATGTATGAAAATTAACTCCTTGGTTCTCTAAATATTTCTCTATTTCTACGTCTCGTTTCTTTGCATACGATTCGTAGTCGTGGTTTATATACACATCTTGTATATCATATTTCTCGGTAATTTCTGCAAAAATATCTATAGGCTTACCGTGAAAAATTGCAAGAGAGCTATTATAATCATTCTCTAAATCGGCATTCATATTTGAAAGTGCTTTGTGTATATACGTTATTCGGTGATCGTCCTTAGGTAGTATATTTATAATATCAGTATCGAAAATAAATATTGGCAATACAGGCACTTTACCCAGTAACGCTTTTGAGAGTGCGTGATTGTCATTCAAACGTAAGTCACGTCGAAACCACATGATTGTTAGAGGTTTTTTCATAAGTTTATTATATTAAAAAAGCTGAGTACGTTAAAATTGTCTTTACTAGTTCTTGGTAATTATATCTTGCGCTAATGACCAGAGTTTCTTTCCAAGTTCGGGATCCACTGCTGATTCGCCAATTACTCCTAACGCAGGAAAACCACTGAATTCACCATCTCCGTCAGGTCCATAGTATTCACCAGATTTAGCTTTCATGCTAGTAGCGGCCAGCAGGGTTGGCAGGCTTCCTTGCCACGTATCCATAAAGTTCATCTTTTTGAGAATTTCTGGATCAATATATCTTTGTAGTTCTGTCTGTGTAAACCCTGGGTGACAAGCAACAGAAGTAATACTATCTCCATTCTCTTTAATCTTTTTTGCTAGTTCTAACGCAAAGACAAGGTCTGCTAATTTACTTTGATAATATTCTCTTTTGGCATCGTATGCTTTTTCGATTCTGAGGTTCTCAAAATCTATCGTTGCATCTCTGTGGGCAATACTACTTAGTGTTACGACTCTTGAATCTGGAGTTGATTTAAGTTTATCATAAAGTAAATCTGTAAGTAAAAAATGACCAAGAAAGTTAACTCCGAATTGCAACTCAAATCCTTCTTGAGTTTTTGATTCTGGAGGCATCATTACACCTGCGTTGTTAATGAGCATGTCTAAATGAGAATGCTTTTGTTTGAATTCTTTTGTGAATTCTCTGATTGATTTAAAACTTGATAAATCTAGTAGTCCAAACGAAAGCGTGCCTTCTAGGTCTTCTTGATTCATTTCTTCTATCGCAATATCAATCTTTTGCTTGTTTCGTCCTGCGATAATTACATTTGCACCCATTCTAGCTAACCCAAGAGCTGTGTAGTAGCCAATACCAGAATTAGCACCTGTTACAATTACTGTTTTGTCTTTTTGACTTTCAATGTTCTTAAAAACCCAGTCATAAAATTTTTTGTTTATATTCATATTCGTATTATACGCTAGAGTCGTGTTGCATACGAGTCTACAAGAAACTTGTTACAGTGTCTCATTTGTCCTTTTTATAGAGTTCAATAAGGGTCTACACATTATCTTACTAGAGTCCTAGTAGACCTTTCCATGCAATTAATTAATTTTGTTTGATTTCGAGAAGCCTCGCAAATACAAAGTCGTCATACATCGCAAGGGTTTAAATAATAGATTGATTGATAAAATTCTCTTCTCACGTATTAAAAAAGAGAGAAACTGTCTCTCTTTTTTAATATCGTGCGATAATACTTTCTCCGTCCACTAGCGTATCTCCCAGAGTTACATCCAACTCTACGATTTCTGGGAGAATTATAACCACTTGTGATCCAAGTTTAATTCGTCCGTAGAGTTCTCCTTTTTCTAATATATCAGTGGGGGATACATAGCTCACTATTCTTCGGGCCATGATTCCTGCAACTTGGATCACACCCACGGATAGGTCTTCATTTTCAATGACAATTAGATTCTTCTCATTTTCATTTGCGAGCTCTGTGACATTCTTGGACCAGATAGCATTCTTGTGCTGGCCTGGGACGTGCTCCTGATAGATAACTTCTCCATCTATCGGCGCTCGCTGAACATGTACATCTGTCGGGTCCATCTCAATTACTACAATATTGTAAGGAGGCTCCATGCCTTGAACCACTAGAGTGTTCTCTAAACCTTTCTTTAGGAAAGATATTTGATTAGTCTCTGCTTTTTCAATATGAATTACGTCACCTGTTGCAGGAGATATGACAACATTTCCATTAGGAATAGAGCGGCTAGGGGCCCTATTAAAATAACTAACAAATACAGCTAGAATCATAATAGCAGTGAAAAATACTGGCAATATTTTCTTATAGATTCTTCTCATAAAACCATTATATAGCAAAGGAGAAAAAATAGTAGACAAATTACCAGTTATATGTCTCTATCTATGTAAATATATAAACTATGTATGGATATGAGTAAAGAACTAGAAGATCTAAAAAGATACCTTGATGGGAAGTTAGCTGCTTACAAGGTTCAGCTTAATGATTAGGTTAACAAGGCGATCCATCATAATATTAAAGCATTGGAAGCCCCACATCTGCGAGCTTTGAAAACCTATAAGAATAATCATACTCAGATGATAAGTCGTATCAAAACAATGATCCTCCGTGACATCACGAAGAAGACGATGATTTCTTCCGAAAAAGAATCCTATAACAGAAGAGTCAAATCTCAGATTGATCGTTACAAACGTTCTATTGAGAATCAACTGAATTTACTTAATTAGATTCAGTCAAGTAAAAAATCGACCAGTTAGGTCGGTTTTTTTATTTTGTGTGAATATATAGATATATATCTTCGATTGCTTTTACAGCATCACCTGTTGCGATATTGTTTTGGTGATAACGGATATTTGCACAGTCTCCTGCAGCCCAGACTCCTGGTAGAGATGTCTGCTGTGTCCATGGGTCGATAGTTATTTTATTGTAATCATCTAGCTCTACTAACCCTTCTGCAAGAGCTGTATTTGGGATCTGTCCTATCTCAACAAATACTCCACCTACAGCTAGGCTGATTTCTTCTCCGGAATCGTTTGTGTAGACAACTTCTTTTACAAAGGCTTCACCCTTCACTTCTTTAATTGATGCATTGAGTACCCCCTTCATGTTTGGATGAGATAGAACTTTCTTTACAGTGATAGGATCAGCTCGATATTCACTACTTCGCTGTAGTAGGGTTACTGACTTTGCATAGGCAAGAAGCTGAGCAGCAGTTTCAAATCCGGAATTTCCACCTCCTACTACCACAACATCCTGACCAGAGAATAGTGGTCCGTCACAGCTAGCGCAGTACACGATACCCTTATTGTCATACTCTTCTGCTCCAGGAACAGATAGTTTTCGTCGTCCCGACCCAGAAGCTATAAGTACAGCTTTAGAGGTATGCACCTTCCCAGTATCTGTGGTTACAGTAAATTCTTCTTCAGACTTTTGACCCAGGCCATCCTCTCTCCCTGCGGCGTTCACCTTATCAACCTTTTCTACAAGCTCTCCTGTTAGAATATCCAAGTATTCACCTTTGTAGTACTCAACGTGATTCTTCAAATCTTCAGCAAGTTGGCTACCGGAAAGCTCTGGAGTTCCAATCCAGTTAAAAATCTTTTCAGAAACAACCGACTGTCCTCCAAACTCTTTGGCTATTATAAGTGTCTTGAGCTGTTTTCGTGCGGCGTATACTGCTCCCGCTGCTCCTGCAGGACCTCCACCGATTATAATTAAGTCGTAAGTCATGGTGACTATTATACCTCACTCAGTATCATGTATCTAGTATTTGACAAAGTTATATTTTCTTGTAAATTGAATACAAACTAAATAATCGATAAATGAATATAAGTAAAGAAACACTTGTAAAAAATGCTCAGGTTGTTATCAATTCATATGCTGAATTATTTGGCTATGACATTAAAAGGTCTGGAGGTTTTATTTGTGTTAAGGAGTTTGGCTCATCCAAATTTGAAGATACTTTTATATGCAAGGTTGGAAACATTTTTGATGAGACTAAACACAAGAAGTATATGACTCTTTGTAAAGAGAAAGATGAGAGACTTGAAAAAACTTACAACGGTACTGATGTACTTACCTCATGGGACACAAGAAGACCAAGAGAAAATGAGTTTGGTGGAGCGATTTACATGCCAAAATTT
Source organism: Minisyncoccia bacterium (assembly GCA_047619465.1). Lineage (GTDB taxonomy): Bacteria > Patescibacteriota > Minisyncoccia > Phycocordibacterales > CSBR16-119 > CAYHDV01. The sequence goes on along the minus strand of JBLHJW010000014.1, from coordinate 8,041 downwards.
TCAACACAGTTAACCTCTTTTTCTGGCCTACCTGAAAATGATGATGAGGTTTGCATGTTTGCACTCCAGAGTGTGAGTATTGCAAGTGATAACTATCGTGAAGAGTACCTCAATGCTGTTACAAAAATCTGTTCTTCAAGGCTTCCTTTTCCTAACTCTAAACAGAGAATGGACAGAATTAGATTAATTGCAAAAGGTGTTAAGGTTCTTGCTTCTGAATGATTTAAAAGCTGCGGATGTTTCCGTGGCTTTTTTTGATACATTGACAAAAGTTTATATATATTATATTGTTATAAAAAATTAGCCAGAGAAAAAAATCATGAAAGTACTTTCAACTTCAAATCAAACAAACAATACAGGCGTAAGTGAGAACTACTCAAAAGTAGCACTTGGTATAGGTTTGCTATCTATCGCTGCATTTGCATACTTTATTGGTGGAGCCGACACAGATGGTGTGAAGATATTTTTTGGACGTCTATTCATTATACTCTTTTCCTTCTCAGGTTTCATATACTCAGTGGGAGGTGTTAAATCAACAGAGAAAATGCTTCTTGTCTTGAACAAGTTTCTATTGATAGTTTGCTCAGCAGGAACAGTACTTGGACTTTCTCTGTTTGTTTTTTAAACGAATTTTTTTTAAAATACCTCCCAGTTGGGAGGTATTTTTATTTTAAATTATTTTTTTCGTCTTAGGAAAGCAGGGATTGCGTTCCAGTCATCATCTTCGTCATCTTCATCCTCATCTACAAGATCCTCAGTGTTTGGGATTGGTGCTTTCTCTGTTTTATCTTTTGGCTTTGAAGTTTCTTTTAGTTCCTCGGGTAGTTCATTTTCTTTGTTTGATTCAGCTTGAACTTTTGCAGAGAAAATAGTTTTTTTAGGTGCATTGTCTGGGAAACCAGTAGCAATAACTGTAACTTTGATTTCACCTTTTTTAAGCTTTTCGTCGCGGATAGTACCAAAGATAACCTTTGCATCCTTATCTATTGATTCTGTGATTATCTTTGCAGCCTTGTTTACTTCCTGTATACCTAGGTCAGCTCCACCAGATATGGCAAATAGAACACCTTTGGCTCCTGTAATAGAAACTTCTAGAAGTGGGGAATTGATAGCCTCTAGAGCCGCCTTTTCTGCTCGCCCTTCTCCTGAGGCGTATCCAATACCCATAAGAGCGGAACCTGCGTCCGACATTACTGCTTTGATATCGGCAAAGTCAACGTTAATCTTTCCTGGAGTAGTGATCAAGTCAGAGATTCCTTCTACTGCTTGTCGTAGCACCTCATCTGACATAGCAAAAGCAGTATCAAAAGTTGTATCTTCGTCTGTTATAGATAGAAGTCTGTCATTTGGAACTATAATAATTGCATCAACTTCCTTTTCCAATTCTTTAATTCCTCCTATAGATATTTTCTGTCTTTGCTGTCCTTCAAAGAAGAAAGGTCTTGTTGTAACTGCGACAGTCAATATACCTTGCTCCTTTGCTGCTCGAGCAACAATAGGTGCAGCGCCAGTTCCTGTTCCTCCTCCCATACCGCAAGCAATGAAAACCATGTCAGATCCCTTGATAACATCCTGAATTTCAGCTTTTGTTTCGTCAGCTGCCTTTCGCCCCACTTCAGGGTTCATTCCAGCTCCGAGACCTTTTGTAAGGTTTTTACCTAAGTGTATTTTTTTGTCAGCATTTGATTTGTGTAGATCCTGAGTATCGGTGTTCATCACAATAAACTCCACTCCGCCAACTTTCTCAGCGATCATGTGGTTCAGCGCATTTCCTCCGGAACCTCCGATTCCTATAACTTTAATTCTAGCAAATGATTGAATGTCTGGATTTATTTTAGGCATATGTATATTACGAAACGGTTATATTTTCTAGTGGTCTAATAATAGCAGATAATGGTAATAAATAACAATTATTGATTTTTATGGCATTAATTGTTTAATAAGTTCCGAAAACACATCCTTGATGGGTTTGAAAAAATCCGAAATCATATTGTCTCCAGAATACTCTTTTTCATTGAAACGGTCAGCTATACAGAGGCCAAGAGCTGTAAACCATGTTTGATCTTGGCGCATTGTCTTGTGAGGTAGGATCGATTTTGCTTGTCCTATTCGTACGGGTATTTTGAGTATCTGTTTGGCTACGATTTCTGTTGCGTGTGAACCGGCTCCTCCTCCAACAATGATCGCTCCAGCAGGTAGAAGCTTGTGTCTGCCTATTTTCTTCAGATATTTTCCAATTAATTCAAAGATATCTTCTAGTCGCGCTTCAATAATCTCTTCAAGTTTTTTCTTCGGGAAACTTCCTATTATATGTCCTGTCTTGAGGAGTTCTGCATCCTCTAGAGGTATTTGAAGACCAAGAGCTATGTCATTTGTTATGTGCGAGCTACCAACAGGAAAGGTTTTGATTGCCGCGAGCTTTCCATTTTCAAAAATAGAAATTGTTACGATTTCCTGTCCTATGTCTATCAGTATACAGCCAGCATTTTTCTGTCTTTCGTTTAGTATCGTCAGACTTGTGGCAAGAGGTGTTGCTATAACATCATCTACAGATACTCCAGCGGCTTCCACAATTTTTATCAGGTTGTTGTAGTGTCTCTCTAGCGTCGTAACAAAAAGTGTCCTGATATCTAGCCGAAGCCCTTTCATTCCTATCGGGTCTCCGTATACTGGATCTCCGTCAATTCTATGCTCAATGGCTATTTCATGGAGAACTTTTTTGTTTGCACTGTTTAGTGTCGAGAGTGATTCTGCAATTGATTTTTCAACGTCTAGTTCTGTAATCTCATTGTCTGCTCGAGATATGATTGTTCCTCCTGGTGCAGTGACGCTCTCTAGGCTGACACCTCCAATAGACATAGTAAGATGCTTAATTTTTTGGCCAGTCTTTCTTTCTGCTTCAAGTATAACCTCCTGGACTGTTTTTGTAACTTCTGGTAAGTCTATGGGGTACCCTTGACGCATTCCTTTTGTTTCGGACTTGCTTGTACCAAGAATGTGAAAAGTTCCATCTTTTCCGTGCTCAACAACTACCACCTTTGTAATAGCTGTACCAATATCCAAACCAACTGAAGTTCGTCTTTTCATTCTTTTAATATACCACTATTATTTAGAATATGTTGAAAACATGGTGTTAATTACTGATAATATTTGACAAATCATGATTATCAATATACTATTACAGTAAATTAATTAAACTCCAAAAAAGTTATGGAAACTCTAATTGTAGTATTAATTTCAGAGACTAGTTCAGTTATTCAATATCCATGTTTAGCTGCGTGCGTATTTTTGTCTGTTTTGTTAGTTTTTTCTTTCGATATAACGAAGAAACTTGAGTTGGATGATAATAAGAATATAGGCTAAAAAAATCCCCCAAGTGTTGGGGGATTTTATATATTAAATTTATTGAAGTATTTATCCTCGAGTTTTTCCATTTCATCTCCATGTTTGTAGTCTTTAAGGTGAAGACAGCTATGTATAAACATAAACAGAAGGTTGGGAAGATATGTCCGATCATGCTTCTTTGCCTCAATTCTAATCGTCTGGAGATTCATTACTATTTCTCCAGAATCTTCATCTAACTCAAAGGCAAGAGTATTCATGTGATTGTATGAGCCTTTGTGTTTCTTAGAGAGGTCTTTCATCTCGTCCTTTTTTATAAACGAAAGTGAAAGGTTGTACTTTTTTCCTAGGATTGAGTTTTTAACAGATGAAAAAGGAAGATTTGGAATATCTCCTTGGGTTTTTCTGATCACTTCCAAATTATCTTTTTCTTCGTATCTCATACATAAAGTATAACACCAGAGCTGAGCTCTGGTGTTATTTTATCTTTCCTAGTTTTTTTAGACGCTCAATTTCTTTTGATTTCTCCATTCTTCGAAGGGCTTGTTCCTTCATTTTTAGGGGGGAAAGCCCTCTCTCATGGAATCGTTGATCTTTTATTTTTCGTACGATTCCCATATCCCGCATTCGTCGTGAAAACCGCCGCAATAGACTTGCGCTGTTCTCAGTTCCTTTTCGCTGGATATTTGTAATGATTTTATTGTTTGACATAAGCTTCGCTAGAATATCATATCTTGCCATATCGAGCAAGCCTATTATGTGTGTTCAGGGTCTATGTGGATTGTCCAGGTTAAAGGTAGCCCGAAAAGAGCTCCTCTTAGATTATGGTCGAGAATGATTAGACTTGGATTCCATACCTCTCTTGGAACCTTTAGCAGGATAGCCGGAACTTTTTCTCTCCTATGGGTTGTTATAAAAAGATTTGGATTATATTGACTGAAGAATTTCTCTGCAATTTTCTTAACTTCTTCCTTGCTAGTCCTAGTGTCAGGGATTATTTTTATGAGAGTCGTAAATGGGGGATAGCTAAAGTTCTGTCTCTCTGTAATTTCGTTGTTGTAGTACTGTATAAAAGTATTGTCTTTAAATGTCTTAAGTATTGGAGCTTCAATATTTTTTGTTTGTACAACGAAAGAGTTTAGGGACATGTCTTCTAGATGTATCAACAGGTGGAGAATTCTTTCGTGTATACGAAAGCTTGGAATGGCGAAAAGAGAGTCAAATGAAACAATACCAACAAGAGGAACCTCTTTCATTTGGTGGTGTAGAGCTAGTTCTGTTGCCACCATTATAGCTCCTGGAGTTGATTCGTACTCTTTTATTATTTTTTTTGCTTGAGTCTTTGTTTTGGCTGTATTTTGATCTAGCACAAAAACCCGTGCTTCCGGAATGTTCTCCTTCAGATAGTCTTCTATCATTTCAGTTCCAACACCGAGAGGCGTGAGATTCCAGCTGTTGCAGTAAGGACAAGTCGTGAGCGTTTCAGCCGTATGTTTACAGGTGTTGCAAACAAAAATTCTTTCTCCAGATGTTTTTTGCTTGTATAGGGTAAGCGGAGTTTCACAATTTTTGCATGTGAGAGTTTTCTTGCAGTCATTACAAACAGTAAATGGAGCAAGTCCTTTTCGTAAAGTGAAAAGAAAGATTCTCTCTTTGACCTCTATAGATTTTACTATTCTTGACTTAAGTTCTTCAGTAATAGGGCTCCAAGGAGACCCTTCTTCTCTGTCTTTTGTGTCCAATATGACTCTTTCATTTTTCTCCTGAAATCTAAAGTTCGCAGGAATAAGTGTGTCTAGAGAACCCTCCTTTGTCTCCCAAATAGTTTCAGTCTGGAGTATTGTGTCAGCCAGTATAAGTTTATTCTTTTGCTCTTTTGCAAGAAATCTAACAAAGGTGCGAATGTCAAAAAGTGGATCAACAAAAGTTTTGTAAATAGGAGAACTCTCGTGTTCTAGAATAATTGTATGCATGGAATCTGTTATAGAATACAAAAATTGAGGTGTCCCAAGAACAACAACGGAATGATCTAAATCATCTATATTATTTAAAGTTTCTTTCAGTTTTTTCTTTGTTATGTCTCCATGAAGTGAAAAGATATATGATTCCACTCCTTTAGATAAAGACTCCTTAAAAACCTCGACGTCTCTAGAGCTTGGTAAGCAGATATATAGTGATTCCTTTTTTGCAAACAGCTCCCTGATATATGTTTTGTAGAAACTAATTCTATCTTCAAAAGAGGCCTGAAATGCAAGTTCCTCGTGTGATCCTGAGAGGGATAAATGAGGCGCTGGTTCCTTTTTCCTTAGATTATTCTCTAGTACTTCTTGTGGCACTAGTCTAAATAAAGTAGCTCCAACAGATAAAACATGATACTCGGCAGTTTTCCTGACAGCTTCTACGAAGTGTTTATCTAGAGGGCTTTTTGCGTGGACACCTAATACTTTTTTCAATTCAAAATCACTTGCTCGGACAGATATTTTCTTTTTTGAAAGATCCTCAATTTTTGTTACAAGAGCCCTTACTTCTTTTTTTCTTATAAGAACCGTAACAATATAACCCACGGATAAGTCTTTGGAGGAGAAATAGGTTAGCTCTTTTTTGAGGAGACCCTTCATTATTGGAATAACTGAAATTAAATTCATTACTTCTATTATATATGAGTAACTAAATAAGAGACAGAGTCTTTAGTTTGACTTGATTGGGTCTTATTGGTAATCTAAAAAAAAAGTTCAATCATGGTAAAAAATATTGAAATAAAGAAAATTGGCGGCAGTCAGCAAAATACGTACGTAGATTGTTTAACCTCTATTAATGAGATATCTGCTAGGGCGTATGATAGAAAAATTATTGTTGTTCTATCTGCTCCAGGAAAAACTACAAAAGATATCTATGATCTAATTTGGGATAGAGTTGGTGTAGACAAGGCAAGGGTTGCTTGTAACAGAGTTGGTAAATATTTTAAAGAGAAAATATCAAAGGAAAGTCTTACCCATCTTAAAAATCAGAGGTCGAGAGATCTTCTTTCTATTAGATGGGATGAGGCTTTCGATTTCTGGAAGTTGAAGATTAAAGATATGTCTTCAAGAAATCAGGTTTGCTGGCGAAAAGGAATACTTACATTGGGTGAGATCTATCAGATTATTCTTGTTCAACTAATGTTTTCTGAAGAGGGTCTAGAAGTTGAAACAGCTTTAAATGATGAATATTTTTTTCGTCAAATAATTGCAGATCCAGACAAAAATACAATTTACAATCGAACCTACAGAAACATCCGTAGCTGGGATTTTCTCAAGAATGATTCAATCGTTGCTCTTGTTCCCGGCTTTGCTGCTGTTATTCATGGTCATGATAAACAATGGGGTATAACTAATTTGGGTCTCGAAGGGTCAGATGAGACTGGTCTAATTTTTCTAAAAGCTCTTCATGGTAGATATAATCGTGTGAGTCTAATATTTCACAAATCAATAGGAAGAGAGCAGTTGGATGGCTTGGAGTCTATAGACTCTACTACTGAATTCCGCGGTAAACCTCTGCTTGGAAAGCAATCCACCTCTTTTATTAAAAAGTATGCAAAAGAGGGGTGGAGGGTTTATCTTGGTATTCCGGGGTATCTACACCCATTTCAGTATTTTAAGATGAAAGTAAATAAGACATAGGTAAAAAGGATCGTTTTTCGATCCTTTTTTATATATTTTGCATAAAACAAATTTCTATTATCTAATTCTGCAGTTATAGATGACTATGATATAATCGCTCTACGTATGGCATTTTTCTCTAAAAAACTTGGAATAGACTTAGGTACAGCAAATGTGCTTATTTTTGAACCTGGGAAAGGAGTTGTTCTAAATGAACCCTCAGTTGTTGCTGTTTCGGAAGAAGATAAAAGTGTTTTGGCTATTGGTATAGAAGCTAAAGACATGATAGGAAGAACCCCAGAGAGTATTGTGGCATACCGTCCTATGAGAAATGGGGTTATAGCTGACTATAGAGTTACAGAGGCGATGCTTCGATATTTTATGAATAAAGTTCTTGGGAAATTTACACTTTTTAAACCAGATGTCATGATCTCTGTTCCTGCTGGAGTGACATCAACTGAGCGACGAGCTGTGGTTGAAGCGGCTATCAAAGCTGGAGCAAAATCAGCCAGTGTAGTGAAGGAACCTGTACTTGCTGCTATTGGAGCTGGAATACCTATTAATGATGCTCGAGGACATATGATTGTGGACATCGGAGGGGGAACTACAGACGTAGCTGTAATCGCTCTTGGTGGGATTGTTGCTTCTACTTCTGTAAAAGTCGCCGGAGACAAGATAGACTTAGCGATAGCTGATTATATTAAAAAAACTTTCAACCTTGCCATAGGAGATAAAACAGCAGAAAATGTAAAGATAAAAATTGGTTCTGCTATTTCTGTAGAAGAAGAGCTTACCACTACTATTAAAGGGCGAGACTTTATACAAGGACTACCACGGACAGCACAAGTCTCAACAAATGAAATTGTAAAAGCTATCGACACTGAACTTCGAGCTATTATCCGAGCCGTCAAAGATGTTCTCCAGGAGACCCCTCCAGAACTGGCGTCAGATATTATCGATCAGGGGGTTATTCTTACTGGTGGATCATCACTACTCCGAAACCTGCCTGAGCTTGTTTATCGAAAAACAGGGGTAAAAGCGAGACTTGCTGATGATGCTGA
>JBLHJW010000013.1:0-24544 GCA_047619465.1 Minisyncoccia bacterium | reverse complement strand
CAGAAGAGAAGAAGGAAAAAGAAAATGATCACCAAAAACAAAACAGAACATATTTTTTAAGTGAGATTGAAAAACTTAGCAACGATTCAGATTTTGAATCCTACAGTTTGGAATATAAAATAAATGGACAAGAAGATTCTGTAGTATCACACATAGTGAACTTATCATTTAAGGGATTGGAGAGTGAACAACTTGTTATCGAGCTAGATGCTAGAAATGTTTTTGTATCGGCAAAGAGTGCGTGTAAAACTTTAGACCCACAGACATCTCACGTGCTTCGCGCCCTTGGATACAAAGATAACTCGTGGGGGAGTGTTCGATTCTCTTTTGGTAGGGATACAAACAAAGAGGATATTGATTTTGCCGTGACAGCTCTAAAAGAAGTCTTAATTAAACTTCTCCACACGAGAAGAGAATTTAACCTTTAACTAATAGGGTTTCTCTTGTACTATATAGGTAGTATGCAGTTAGAGGAACTTACAAAACAACAAATAGTTCTACTGGCACTCTTGGTTGCCTTTGTTTCATCAACAGCCTCAGCTATTGTGGTTGTTCGTCTTATGGAACAGGCTCCAGTAACATCTAGCCCAACTATTAATCGTGTTATTGAAAGAACAGTACAGCAAATAATCCCGGGAGAGACAAAAGAAATTACAAAAATCAACACGGTTATTATTAAAGAAGAAGATTTGATTGTCGAAGCAATCAATGAAAACAAAAAATCAGTAGTTCTTATTCGAGAATCGATTAAAGATGAGCTAGGTTCTGAGACTCATATTGTAAACGGATCAGGGTTATATTTAGAAGATGGATATATTGTTTCTGACGGAAGACTTATTTCTGGGCCTGGAAACTATTACATTGAAGATGGGGATGTTCGGTTATCTATAACCTTTATAAAGAAAGATCAGAGTGGATTTTCAATACTTCGAGTTGATGAGTCAATAAACTTAGGCGATATTTCATTTATTCCAAGAACAATTAAAAATAGTCCGACAACTCTAGTAGGTCAAAGGGCTATCATTCTTTCTGCTAATCCACACATATCTGCTTTTACAGGTCTTATATCAAGTCATTCTCCTTTTCTTGCACTTTCAGAAGCTGGTGAAGAAGTTCTCTTCTCAAAGATAGATATAAATATTGAATTAGATCAGTCAAACTCTGGAGGAATACTGGTTAATAGTGATGGGCAAGTGACTGGTTTGATTATGTATAGAGAAGGTGATATATTCGCTATTCCTTCTAGTTATATTAACCAGGCTATAGCCTTGTCGGAGAAATCAGATGTTGTTGTTATTGATGAAACTTCGCTTCTTTCTAGCGCTTCGACAGCCTTGAGAGAGGTTGAATAATAATTGACTTTTATTTCTAATATTGTATTATGTTAATATAATACAAATTAAGATATATGATACCGCCACTAAATAAATTTACAACAAAATCAAAGGAAGCTATCAAAAAAGCCCACGAGCTTGCTATTGAACGAGGCCAGAACAACGTTAACTCACTTCACTTGCTTACAGCGCTTCTTCTTCAAGAAGATTCCATTGTTATCTCTATTTTAGAGCGTCTAGAGGTTGATACTATGCTTCTGACTGACTTTGTAATAGAAGCGATTGAAACACCAGACTCTGGAACTACAGCTTCTCCTTCGTATCAAATGTATATAACCCCTGACTTGGATCAGGTTCTTGAGAGTAGTTTGAAAGTCGCTGGAGCTTTGAAAGATGAATTTGTTTCTACTGAACACTTGTTCATTGCCGTACTTGATGTTCCTGGAGATACAAAAGCTATCATGTCTCAATTTAAGATAGGAAAAAAGGACGTACTGAAATCTCTAGAAGAACTTAGAAATGACAAAAGCGGAGGAATGGTAAAATCAAAGAAGTTTAAGATGCTTTCGAAATACACAAGAAATCTAATCGCTCTTGCTCGGGAAGATAAGATAGATCCTGTTATAGGACGTGATGCTGAGATTATGAGAATCATGCAGATACTTTCTCGTAGGACAAAGAATAATCCCATTCTTATAGGGGAGCCTGGAACGGGAAAAACAGCTGTAGTAGAAGGTCTTGCTGTTAGAATCTCAAAAGGAGAAGTATCTGACTCACTTAAAAACAAAGAAATTGTATCTCTGGACCTAGGGGCACTTCTTGCTGGAACAAAATACAGAGGAGAGTTCGAGGAGAGACTAAAGGGCATCATGAAAGAGATAGAACGCTCTGAAGGAAAGATTATTCTATTTATAGATGAAATACATACTATTGTAGGTGCGGGAGCTTCAGAGGGGTCTGTAGACGCTGCAAACATGCTTAAGCCAGCCTTAGCTCGTGGAGATCTTCGAGCTATTGGAGCCACAACTCTAAAGGAGTATCAGAAGCATATCGAAAAAGATCCGGCTCTTGCTAGGCGTTTTCAGCCTGTGTATGTAGATGAACCAAACCAAGAAGACGCTATAGCAATTCTTCGTGGTTTAAAAGAAAGATATGAACTATATCATGGTGTTCGTATTACAGATGATGCCATTCTCTCCGCAGTTAATCTCTCTTCTAGATATATTACGGATAGATTTCTTCCAGATAAAGCAGTAGACCTGATAGACGAAGCATCTTCGGCTCTTCGAATGGCTCTGGAAAATAAGCCACCAGAACTAGAAGTCGCTCACCGAAAAATTGTACGATTTGAGATCGAGAAAGAAGCTTTAAATAAAGATATGGAGATTGAGCATCTTGATTCTAAAAAAACAAAAGAAAGAATCAGAGATTTGAATATGTCAATTTCAGAAATAAAAGAATCAACAAAAACTCTAGAAATTAAGTGGAAAAATGAAAAAAATGTTCTAACTGATATTCGACAAATAAAAAAAGAACTCGAGACATTTCGTTTTGAGGCAGAGAGTGCGGAAGCACAATCAGACTTGGGACGAGCAGCTGAGATAAGATATGGGAAAATACCCATAAAAGAAACAGAGCTAGAAAAGAAAATGGACCGAATGAAAAAGCTACAGAAGACCCGTCGAATCCTGCGTGAGGAGATTACAGAAGAGGACATCGCAGAGGTTGTGGCTCGGTGGACTGGTATTCCAGTATCACGAATGCTTGAGGAGGAGCGTGAGAAGCTGCAGCGAATTGAGCCTGAACTTACAAAGAGAGTTATAGGACAGGAGAACGCAGTTTCAAAGATTGCAGAGGTTATAAGGCGCTCTCGTGCGGGTATTGCTGATCCAAATAGGCCAATAGGTTCATTTGTATTTCTTGGTCCGACCGGAGTAGGTAAGACAGAACTTACTAAAGCACTTTCAGAGTTTATGTTTAATGATGAGAAGTCACTTATTCGAGTAGACATGTCAGAGTTCATGGAGAAGCACTCAGCTTCAAAACTTATCGGTTCTCCTCCAGGGTATGTTGGTCACGATGAGTCAGGACAGCTTACAGAAGCTGTGCGTCACCGACCTTACTCTGTGGTTCTTTTTGATGAAGTAGAGAAAGCTCACCCAGAGGTATTTAATATTCTTCTTCAGGTTCTAGATGAGGGACGGCTTACAGACGGAAAAGGACGAGTTGTAAACTTCAAAAATACAGTGATTATCCTTACTTCAAATATTGGCTCAGAACATATTCAAAAAATGGAATCTATTGGTTTCAGTGATAGTGATGAAAAGACAGAATATGGAAAAACTAAAGAGAAGGTCCTAGAAAGCCTAAAGAAGCACTTCCGACCAGAATTCCTAAACCGACTCGATGAGATAGTGGTATTCGACATACTTTCACCAGAGGCTATTCTAGAGATTGTTTCTCTCCGAGTAGATGTTGTTCGAGACAGACTAGCTGGAAAGGAGATTAATCTAGAAGTATCTTCGGATGCTCTGGAGTACCTTGCCAAGGAAGGTTATGATCCTCAGTATGGAGCTCGACCACTAAACAGACTTATCCAAACAAAAATCCTAAATCCTATCGCGGAGAAGATAATTTCCGGAGAAGCTGGAGAGGGAACAAAGATATTTGTTACAACTAAATCTGGAGAGTTAAATATAAATATTAAAGGAGTTAAAAAGAAGAAAGCCAAAAAGAGTAAGGCTTTGGCTTAAATATAAAAACACCCTTAAGGGTGTTTTTATTGGTATTATTAACTTATGTGTAATAAAACAGACGTATTGAATAGTCAGGTGTCTTTAATAAAAGAGGCCTCTCTGTTGCTAAAATCAAGGATAAAGGAGATAGAAAATCTTACTGTTCCAGAAGATAAAGACCTTGTTGTAGATGCTGCACTGAGAGTCTTTAAGGTAAGATCAATCAACGCTTTTGTTAGAACTCTAGATTATCTATGTGGTGTGATCGATTCTGGGGATGAAGCAGCTTTTTATAATTTCCTTAACTCCAGAATTCTTTTTGATATATATTCAAGGTTTTTATATTTAGAAGATAAATACACTAATGACGATGAAAGGGTTCTTCCCTGTATGGGGCTTCAGTTGTATACAGCATCAAAAATAGACGATAGTGGCTATAATCTAATGCTCATTGACTACGAGGAGTTATTTTTAAAGAAAGGTATTGATTTACCTCAGAACCCAAAAGAATTATCTAAAAGAAAATTGAGAAAATTTGGTATGTTTTTTCCACTTATCAGCGACATTTTAACGACTGAAAAAATGAAGGAATTTATGAGGGAGACTGTAGGAGTCATTAATCCAAAGAGTACGTACGCTATTTATTCACACTTGTCTGAGTTGCTTCATGGAAATCCCTATTACCACGATTCTCCACACAATGAAATTTTTTGGACAATAGGGTTAACAATGTCAAACAGCTTGCTCCTTATAGATTTAATTGATTCCTACACCATTAAAAAGATTGGAAGACCAGATTTTAGAGAGTTAATTAAAAAATACAAAGAAGAGGAAAAAAATTTTATTCCGCTGTGGAAGAAGAACATGCTTGTGTAGATAAAAGATTCGGTCACTCTCATGGATTTTCTTGCAGAAAATCTCATTCCATCGACCCCCACTCGGCGTCTCCTTTCACTGCGTTCTAGGGCTTCGCGACGCCTTGGTTCGAATCTTGTCCGGCGCTCAAACACAAAATACCCAGAGCGTTGCTCTAGGTACCTAGTGTTTGATGTGCGCCGGACAAGATTCGAACTTGTGTAGACCGAAGTCGTTGGATTTACAGTCCAATGCATTTGACCGCTCTGCCACCGACGCCTTCTGTTCTATTGAACCCATATAGAGTACAAAAAAAGTAGATAAATTACAAGCCTATTGCAAAGTTTATGTATATATAGTATTCTCATATCTGTTAAACGAATCATAAATATGGCACAAAATCACATAATAATTCTAAAAAATAAGGAGACAAAGGAAGTTTACAGGACTTTCAAGAACAAGAAGCAAAATCCTGATAAATTGACTCAGATCAAGTTTAGTAAAAAACTAAACAAAAGAGCCCCTTTTGTAGAGGTTAAGAAATAAATACCACTATGCTACAATAAAGTCCGCTACAGCGGATTTTGTAGCTTATGGGCGATTAGTTAATCGGTATAATAAAGGTTTCCAAAACCTTAGTGGGGGGTTCGATTCCCTCATCGCCCGCATAAAACAACAAGTTCGGATGCAACGCATTCGGGCTTTTTGTTTTACGAGTTATGTGGAATCGAACTGAGGCGTCGCGAAGCCAGCTCGTAGAGATGTGGCGCCTAGTGGGGGTCGAGGGAGTGAGATCTGTTTACAAAACATATCCACGAGAGTGACCGATTCTCTGCGCGGTAGATGCAGAACCCAGACAAGAATGTGTTTGGGTTTTTGCGTTGCACGGCGGAGGAAGGAATCGAAAGACGGAGCACACACGACATATTTTGATTCATCAAAATAGAAGTACTCCTGTGGTGAATTCAGGCGATAGCCTGAGTGCGAGTCGGGGTTGCGAGCGTATATTTTTATTTATAAAAATAACGACTTGTAACCGATTCCCTCATCGCCCGCATAAAACAAAACCAGACTTAGTGTCTGGTTTTGTTAATTCTCTAAAAACTTTTTTACCACCTCAAAAACTTCTTTATCTTGACCTGGTTCAAACCATTTTATTCGTTTGTCTTTCTGGAACCAAGTAACCTGTCGTTTTGAGAACTGTCGAATTTTAATAGCTAGGACTCTCTTCATCTCTTCAAAGTCTTTCTTCTCTTGAAGATATTCTGCTATTTGTTGATACTCAAGACCTAGAGACTCTAGTCGCTTCCAGGATAGACCATTCTTCTGTAGGTCTTCTACTTCTTTTACCATTTCTTTCTCTAGTCTGTTGTCTAGACGTTTTTGTATTCTTTCTATTAGCTTGGCCTTCTCTATTTTAAGCCCAATCTGAAGTGGCTCAAATAATCCTTCACCTTTGGATGCTTCAGGTATATTTCCTAGGGCGTCATAGATTTCAAGTGCTCTAATAAGTCTAGGTCTATTCTTCTGGTCTATCTCGCCAGATCTTCGAGTATCTTTGTCTTTTAGCAGGGAATAGAGATCCTCTGTTTCCATCTTGTCTAAAATCTCTCGCAGCTGGTGGTTTGGGCTAACTTCAGGGAAGATAGGATTGTCTACTATGGCTTCTATGTACTGACCTGTTCCTCCTACAACTATTGGCAGCTTTCCACGAGAGAGTATGTCTTCTATGACTTTCAATGCTTCTTTTTTATAAAGAGCCACAGAGTAAGTATGCTTTGGATCCATAACATCAAGCATGTGATGGGGAACTCCTTTCATTTCCTCTACCGTTATTTTCCCAGAACCAAGGTCCAGTCCGCGATATACTTGCCTAGAATCAGCCGAAACGACTTCACCGTTAAACTCTCTCGCGAGTTCAACTCCAAGGTCTGATTTTCCCGTGGCCGTCTGTCCAGCAATCACAATAATCTTAGATTTCATATGGTTAGAATATACCCTTTGGCCAGGTTTATGGCAAGTCACTTGCATTTAATAATACATTATGATTAAATGTTTGAACAAGTTAGAGACCGAGAGCTGACCACGGAGACAAACTCTGTTACGTTCTGAGTATTTTTTCCTGGGATCCAGATGGAAACTATCCAGACCAATCATTTATTATGATCAATGTGGTATGTGCTCGCGTAGAGGTGTTGGGAACTTCGGTTCTATACTTACCTAACTTGTATTAATGCCCACTCCTTGGAGTGGGCATTTCTTTTTTCTCTATTGTATGTTCTACTTTGAGTAAGATGGTTCGATGAAGGGCGCGATTACCTGCGATAAGCTTTGAGTAGCTGGAAGTAAGCTGTGATCCAAAGATTTCTGAATGGGCGTTCATATTTAATGGCAAGCCTGATGTGTTTGATGATGTATGCGGCGCTTCGGCTTCTGCACGACCTACATATCACTGACCTGATCAATCAGGGAATGCTCCGGGGAACTGAAACATCTAAGTACCTGGGGAAGTCAGCTAGAATGAGGCGCCCACACACGGGGTATCCCGTACTCCAGTAAGTGAGGCGAGATGGGACCGCTGGTCTCTAGCAAGGCAAAAACCGTCTACGGCAACCTTAGTTAAGGTTGCCGTTTTTTTTGTGCTGGAGGAGGGACTTGAACCCTCAAACCTTGCGGCATGCGATTTTGAGTCGCACGTGTTTACCAATTTCACCACTCCAGCATGTGTTCTCTATACAACAAGATTCTACTAAACTTTAAGTAAAAAGCAATTGAGGAGTCTATTTTATGTTTATTTAAAGTTCTGCTGTATCTATTCCAAGCAATCTCTTGAGCTGTCCGGGGTTGTTTCTTATTCGATATCCATCGATATCTACGCGGTCCATAACCATGTGGTCACCAAAATATTCCAGATAGGGATTCAAACCAACACCATAAAGAATAGGGAAGCCAGCTTCAATTAGTTGTTTTCTGCGTGAGTCCCCCTCCTGGAACACTTGCCCAAATGGTCCTATGAAAATATCTGTTTCTCCAACAATTAAACCAGTTCCTGCAAGCCACCGACTGATATCTTTTGCGAGTCCATTCTCTGAAATAGTATTTTTTCTGTAAGAAGCTCCATGGCTGTAGCTGTGATTCGCAAAAATCCAACCTGTATTTTTCAGAGCTTGGATTATTGGTTTAACGAGAGACTTCTCGTTGGAGCCACTTACTCCTGTATTGTTTGTGTTATAACCAAGAACACCTTCGTATCCTGTTAGAGCAATAATTCCCTTGGCTCCTTGCCAAGAAAAATCTGGATGCCTTTCCACGAAAGAATCAACAATAGGAACCACATCGCCATCATTTGTAATTACTGTCTCTCCTTCAGGCGTTATAACTTCTGTTTGAATTTTGCCATTTTGCAAAACAAGACGATTCGCGAAGCCTCCATCTTTCATGTAGTTGTAGTAACTGAGATCGTCCAGTGAGAGTATAAGCGCTTTTTTCCCTGCAGGAAGATAGAGACTTTGTTTGCTTATGCTTCCGTCACTTTCAACACTGTAGAGATCTCTAGAATCAATAAGTACAAAGTTTGCATCATATAGTTGTTGAAGGATTATTTCAAACTGATCTCTCGTTATCATATAGTCGTCATAGCTACTTGCACTCGCAGAATCAGACGCAGCTTTTTCGGGGTAGATGATTAGACTATGAAAAAAAATATGTTGGATTACTCCAGTGTATTTAACTGTTCCATATGGCTGGATTGTTTGAGTAGTTTTTTTGTCATTATATTTTGTAGATTGATTAGAATTGGTTGCTATCTTTGTTCCACTTAGAACTGCAGATAGATATAATTCTGCATTTTCTACAATGTTGTTTTGAATTTCTGATTGGATGGGCTCAGGGCTAGATACGACTTTAATTGTTTCTATAGCTAGAGCGGGTCCTGTTTCGATATCTTCACTATTTTTTTGAGCAAAAATAAAAAGTGACACCAGTGCGTTGATGGCTATGAACGCAATAAAAATTTTGAAAGATTTTGACATGGGATTGCTTCAATTGAATACTGAAATAGAACTCAATTATATCATTTTTCTTAACAGCTTTTTCACATTTTTACAAAAAACAGATAATGGCGGTCATGCTACAATAGCGCTATGACAGAATTATATAGCGACTCAATATTTTTTATCGACCTTGGGAAAATTGGCCCAAACCCTTATCAGCCCCGACGTGAATTTGCAGAGGGTCCACTTCGAGACCTTTCAGAATCTATACGTCAGTACGGAGTTCTGCAGCCTATTGTTGTAACAAGAGTGGAAGAGGAGACAGATGGAGGAATTCGAGTTTCCTATGAACTGATAGCTGGAGAGCGAAGACTTCGTGCTTCACAGCTTGCCGGTCTATCTCAGATACCAGCCATAATTCGAAAAGACCAAGACCCAATGGTTAAATTGGAATTGGCTATTATAGAAAACCTGCAGAGAGAGGATTTGAATCCTGTTGAAAGAGCTAGAGCCTTTTATCGTTTTGTAGAGGAGTTTGGTTTCTCTCATACTGATATCGCCAAGAAGATTGGAAGAAGTCGAGTTTATGTTTCAAACTCTCTACGACTGCTGGGACTTCCAGATGAGATATTGGATGCTCTTTCTGCTGGAAAACTTAGTGAGGGGCATACAAGACCTCTGATGATGCTTAAAGACCGTCCAGATGAACGTTCTGTTCTTTTCAAGGAAATTCTTTACAAGAAAATATCTGTTCGTGAAGCAGAGAGACTGGCTAGACTGGTGGCTAAAGATAAGGTTCGAAAGAAGGAGCTACTGCCAGACCCAGAGGTGGAAGAAATGGAAGGGAAAATGCGGGACGCTCTAGGAACTAGGGTTCACATAGACAAAAAAGAAAAGGGCGGAGTTATTAAAATAGACTTCTTTTCAAATGAAGACCTGCAAACTATTCTTGACCTTATAAACTCTGTAGAATCCCAGGGAAGAGATTCTATGCTTGCTCGTCACATAGAACTTAACACTCCCAAACCAACAGATTTTGAATCTGGAATAGCCGAGCTTCAGACAGATGAAATAGAAGCAAAAGATGTTGATTCTGTCCATGAAGAAGGAGAGCTAGAACATGAAGCAGAGGATATTGTTGAGGACCGAACAATTTCAGAAAAGGAAGAATCTGATAAAGAAGTAGATGATCTGTATAACATATCAAACTTCTCGCTTTAACAAAAAAATCCCATAAGGGATTTTTTTATTTGAATCTTTTCATAAACTTATCCATTAAACTATTTTCACCGAGGTAGGTTTTAATGTGTCTTTTGGCAAGGGTTGTTTTTACATAGTCTAGCCATTTTGTGGAAGGCTTTGATTTCTTATTTGTCTCTATCCGGACAATGTCTCCATTTTTTAATTTAGTTTCTAGTTTTGAATTTTTTCCATTTATATTTGCCGCGCTAGCATGCATTCCAATATCTGAGTGGACACTGAAGGCAAAGTCTATAGCACAAGAATTCTCCGGCAGGTCTATAACATCACCATTTGGTGTGAAGGCAAAAATTCTTTTATTGAAGAAGTCTAATCGTAAATTATCTATAAAGTTCTCTGGGTCTGATGTTGACTCTTGGAGTTCGCTAAGTTGTGGAATCCACTGAGTTGTTTCTTTTATCTTTTTTTCATATTTTTTCTTTTTGTATGCAAAGTGAGAGGCAATACCATACTCAGCTTCTTGATGCATTTCTGGGGTCCTGATTTGAATTTCTGAAATTCCTCCATTTCCTGTGAAGATTGTAGTGTGGATAGACTTGTATCCGTTTGGTTTGGGAATTGCAATGAAGTCTTTGATTCTTCCAGGGAGAGGTCTCCATAGTGAGTGAATAATTCCAAGAACTCTGTAGCAGTCTTCTACATTTGGAACAATCACACGCAGGGCAACAATATCGTAGATCTTGTCGATATCCATGTCCTTCTTTTTTAGTTTTTTATAGAGACTGTAGACACCTTTCATTCGATAACTGGCTTTGTCTACTTCAATATTATTTTTTGCAAGTTCCTTTCGAAGTGACTTGTAGACTTGTTCCAGGTACTTCTGTGTTGTGTGAGACTTTTGCTTTAGAAGATCTTTTACCTGTTGGTTTTCTTCTGGGTAGGCAAAAGGGAAGGCTAAGTCTTCTATTTCACTTTTAAGTTTCCACATACCAAGTCTGTTCGCTAGTGGTGCATGGATCTCAATACTCTCGAGGGCAATACGTTTTCTTTTGTCTGGTCTTGGTATGAATTCTAGTGTTCGTAGATTATGAAGTCGGTCGGCCAGTTTAATGATTAGCACTCGAGAATCTTCTGCCATGGCTACAAAGAATTTTCTTAGAGATTCAACATGTCGTTTTGCTCCCTTATACTTTAAAGTCCCAAGTTTAGTTACTCCATTTACTAAAAATACCACCTCTTTCCCAAACTGGTTCTCTAGCTCATCTTCTGTTACAGAAGTGTCTTCTATAACGTCGTGCAAGAATCCAGCAATAATAGTTGTTCTATCCATTCGGAAGTCTATCAAGTTCTTTGCAACCTCAAATGCATGATAGAAATAAGGATCACCATTCGCTCGTTTCTGTCCAGCATGCGCTTGTTTTGCAAAGTCGTAGGCTTTTTGCAGCCACTTTTTATCGACGGCCGTCGGAGTCTTTTGCATTAAATCAAATATTTCTTGAATGTTTGGATAGTCAGAGTTTGTCATGAGTTCAATTGTATATCAGGAGGGGCAATAAAAAAAGCCCGCTAATCATCCAACTTATAAAATACCCATTCAAACGGCTCAGCGTGAGCTGAGCCGTTTGATATCCGCTCTATGTGTTCCAGATCTTTAATCCGTCTTCCAATTCAAATTTTTCTGGGTTTTGTTTGTCGTCTAACCAGAGCCGCTTGAGACCTTTTTGGATGTAGTGTCCGGACTTAGATTTGAGTAGTCGAAGTTCTTTTCCTGTCTTTGGATGCTTACCTAGTACTTTTACTAGAGTTACACCTTTTGGAAGCATTTTTGGTTCTGCGAGTAATTTTACAGCTTGCTCAAAAGTAATTGTATATGGATCTAGCCCGCTAGCTTTCTTGATAGAACGGAATTCTCTATCGTGTCCAATATAGGGTCCAAATCGTCCTATGTTTGTGATTACTGGAACGCCATCATCTGGATGCTCTCCAAGTGTTCGAGGAAGTATAAGTATGTGAACAGCCTGGTCCAGAGTTATGTCTTCTGGATTAATATTTGCTGGAATGCTGGCCATCTTTGGTTTCGGTAACAGCTTAGCCTCTTTGATGGCTTCGTTCTCTTTTTTCATTAAATCCTTCTCTTCAACGGTTTTCTTGTGGCCTTTTTCGTACTTTGTTTTCTTTGGAATATTTGGCGCTTCTCCAAGCTGTACGTATGGTCCAAATCGTCCGTTCATAACATAGATAGGTTTGTCTTCTTCTGGGTGGACGCCTATTGGCTCTGTTGCCTTTACTGGTTTACCATCAATAGTCAGCGCACCATCACATTCTGGGAATGTCCCGCAGGATAGAAACTTTCCTCCTCGTCCAAGTTTAATAACCATAGATTTACCACAAACAGGGCACTTGTGCTTCGGATCAGCCTCTCCCATGTTTGTAAGTTTTGGAATGTCTTCTTTAGATTCTACAGCTTTTGAAAATGGATCATAGAATGCTTTGAGAGTCGGAATATACGCACGTTCTCCTCGGGAAATTTGATCTAGCTCATCTTCAAGCTCTGCTGTAAAGTCATCACTGATATATTTTCCAAAGTGCTCTTCAACAAAAGAACTCACCACGTCACCTGTGTCTGTAGGGAAGAGTGTTCTTCCTTCTTTTTCAACATAGCCTCGATCTACAATTGTTTTGATTGTACTGGCGTATGTAGAAGGGCGTCCTATTCCTCTCTTTTCTAATTCCTTAATAAGTCCAGCTTCTGAATATCTGTTTGGATGAGTTGTTTGTTTGGCTTCAACAAAGAATTCATCTAGATTTATAGAATCACCTTTTGTAAGACTTGGGAGTTCAACATCTTCTGATCGAGACCGAGTGTCTACAGCAAGCCATCCAGGGAAAATAATCTGCTGACCATTGATAGAGAAGTTTGGAATAGTACTCCCTGGAATATTTGCTGAGATTTTTGTTTTCAAAACATCAGCGGCGACCATTTGGCTGCTGACTGTTCGTTCCCATATAAGTCTGTATAGCTCTTGTTCTTCGGCTGTGTTTCCTAAATTAGATTTAAAAATGTCTGTTGGTCGGATAGCTTCGTGGGCCTCCTGGGCATTTTTACTTTTTTTCCCATAGACCCTAGACTCAACATAATTTTTTCCAAACTCCTTTTCTACATATGAAAGAATCTGTCCCATGGCTTGTTTAGATAGATTGCGACTATCTGTTCTCATATATGTTATGTACCCTTTCTCATATAGTTTCTGTGCAGCTCGCATGGTTCTACTCGGCGCGAATGCTAGTCGAGTGCTGGCTGACTGCTGAAGGGTCGAAGTTGTAAATGGAGCATTTGGATTTCTAACTCCTTTGGTTTCTTTAACGGCAGTAATAGACCATGATCCAGCTTTTGCTTCACGCTCTATTCTATCTACTTCTAACTTGTCTCTCTGTTCATTATCGCACTTGAGTAGGAATTGGTTTTTTGTTTTTGAGTAGTTTCCAGAAAGTACAAAATAGTCCTCTGGTATAAATGCTCGAATTTCTCGCTCACGTTCCATGATGATTCGTAGAGCAGGGGACTGTACTCGTCCCGCAGATAGCCCATAGCGAACTTTTTTCCAAATAAGTCCAGAAAGGTCATACCCGAAAAGTCTGTCGAGCACTCGACGTGCTTCTTGAGCTTCCTTTAGTTGCATGTCAATTTTTCTTGGATTCTGGATTGCCTCTTGGATTGCTTCCTTTGTTATCTCGTTGAAGACGATTCTCTTTGGGTCTTTGAGTCCTAGAGCTTCTTTCAGGTGCCAGGCGATTGCCTCTCCTTCGCGGTCGAGGTCGGGTGCGAGAATAACTTCAGATGATTTCTTAGCTATGGCAATAAGCTCTTTGACAACTTTTTTCTTTGCTGGAGAGATTTCATATCGAGGAACAAATCCAGCCTCGATATCAATTGCATCTTTATTTGATTTTGGAATATCTCGAATATGTCCAACACTGGCCCGTACCACATATTCTTTCCCTAGATACTTTTCAATTGTTTTCGCCTTTGCAGGTGACTCAACGATTACTAGTTTCTTCATATAGATGTAATTAGTAGCACTCTTTTATTTTTTTTGCAAATAGAAATAAGAGCCGTTGCTTTGCTCCCCTTATATATTATCTTCGCTCGTACAGTCTGAAAGTAAACTTTCAGCTGCTCCTTACTTGAAAATATAAAAAAAGCACCATGACAAACTAGTCGGTGCTTTTTCTTGGAAACTTCGATGTGCTGAAGTCATTATCATTCACTCTCAAGATTACTATACCTACCTCAGTCCAATTTATGGGCATTGGCTTTGGCACTGCTTCTTCATTTCCTATACTTCTATATGTCTTGAAGATTTCTTTGTAGAGACTTGTGATAGAACTAATGGGTAGTATGAAGAAAAATACTCCTCCCTTCAAAACCTTATTACGAATGAAGGACAGTGTTTTGGAAAGCGATTCATCAATTTTAAGCTCAGGTGAGATAGATCCCTTAATGTGAGTATCTAATCTCTCCTCCAGTAGTAACATACTCTCTGAATCAGAGAGATGGTCTCCTCTAAAGAGGGTAATATTCTCTGATAATTCGGGATAAAAAGTTATTAACTCCTCATACCCTTTATTGATTAACTCCTCTGATTCAGGGAATTTTGCAGACCGAATAAGTATTAAAGTTACCTTATTAGGCAACTTCTTAAATAGAGTTGCCATAACTGTTAGTTTTAATTGTTTAGTCTTATAATAGTACAAAAACACTAATTTGTAAATACTAAGAGGTTCTTCTAAACAGTCCAGCCTCTTCCTTTATCGCGCTTTTTATCTCGAGCATGGAAAGAGTGATGTTTAGCTCATGAACAGGAAGGTCTAACTCAGAAATCAGTTCATCCCGCGACTTTGGCTCTCGAAGAGCTCGAAGAAGCAGAAGTTCCTTTTCTGTGAAGCTCTCTAGAGGAAGTTCTGACTGCCTTGATTCACTTTTAATATTCAACGCCTCATGCAAATCCTCTACACATGTTATGGGTATAGCGCCTTGGTGGAGAAGTTTGTTTGTTCCTTTGGAAGTTTCTGAAAATATAGATCCTGGTACCGACAATACCTCTCGTCCATAGTCGTTTGCGAGTTTGGCAGTGATGAGTGTTCCAGATTTCTCTCCAGCCTCTATCACCAGAACCGCATGACACAGTCCAGCCATGATTCTATTTCTCTGCGGGAATGCCCATGGGGTAGCTTTAAACTTCGGATCAAACTCTGAGAGAAGAGCCCCTCCAGCTTTTAATATATCCTGAGCGAGTGTGTAGTTTGTTCGAGGAGCGATCACGGAGTCATCTAATCCAGATCCAGGAACAGCAATTGTCTTTAGATTATTTTTTAGAGCAGACTTATGGGCGAGTGCGTCTGTTCCTAGGGCGAGTCCAGAGACTATCACCACAGGATGTCCAGCTAGACTTCCGACTAGTTTTTCTATTACATCTCGTCCATAGCTGGTGTAGTTTCGAGAACCTACTACTGCTAGGAAGATTTGGTTATCCCAGTCTGGAAGTGTTCCTCGATAGTAGAGTTTCTCAGGAGGTTTTGGAATTTCGTTCAAACGAATAGGGAATTGGTTTGGCTCAAGAATATTCATATGTAAATTGTATCAGAGATATTATGTGTCTTGACAAGATTATGTTTAAATAGTAATTTAATCTTAAATAAATAAGTACAAACCCGGGCTCAAAACTTAAAAGCCCACATAAATCAAAATAAATGAGATACGCGATTGCAGTAATTATTTCAATGTTTTTAATCTCTTGCACTCAGGAGAAGAAAAATAACGTTATATCAGACCAAGAGTCAAACAATTTTCCAGAACTTCTTGTTGGAGGGATGAGAGGGTTGGGTCAATCCTTTAGCGGGATAGCCGAAGTTGGGGCCAAGAAAATTGATTTTGCCGTTTGTACCAATAGAGACGGAGGTATGTTCTTGAAGATGAGCGAATTTCCAGGACCGGAATTCATGAATCATCTTTACGATCAGCTTGATGAAGAGATTTTGAATCATAAATCGTTGGAAGAGTCTGATAGGATCTGGGGGAACACCCTAACGATCTTTTCCGATGGGAAATGTTTATCTGTTATTGGATCAACAGATTCAATAAAACAGCAATTGAGACAGTTTTATAGTCTTCTTGCTTCTATGGATAAGGCTGAATGGAAAACCTCCTCTATAAAAACTCATCCTGAACAGAAAAGAATACTGATGGTAACCTATAATTAGACCAATAGGAATATTCAAAGCCCCCACCAATTGGTGTGGGCTTTTTTTATTGCAACAAAAGGGGGGTATACAGAAGCTGTGCTTATGTAATGTCCGAGTGAAGTTGTAAGATAACACCCTGATTGGTGATTCAGGGTGGCCTATTCAAACCTTCTTCTATATAATGAAGCCTATGTTAGATATCAAATTTATTCGGGATAACCCCGATTTAGTAGCTG
Organism: Minisyncoccia bacterium; assembly: GCA_047619465.1. Lineage (GTDB taxonomy): Bacteria > Patescibacteriota > Minisyncoccia > Phycocordibacterales > CSBR16-119 > CAYHDV01. The sequence goes on along the minus strand of JBLHJW010000013.1, from coordinate 7,949 downwards.
CAGCAGCAGAGAAAAAGCACATCAAATTTGATGTGAAAGAACTACTTACCATAGACAAGAAGCGAGTAGAGCTTACAAACGAAGTAGACCATCTACGAGAAGAACAGAATCGAGTGTCTAAAACCGTTGCTGAGACTCAGGACCAGGAAAAGCGTGCTGAGCTTATTCGCCATATGCGAGAGCACAAAGAAAAGCTTCAAGCTCAAGAATCTCAATTGAAAGAACTCATGCAAGAGTGGCAGGTCCTGATGCTACAAGTTCCAAATATTCCAGATGTATCTGTTCCAGAAGGGAAAACTGACGAGAATAATCTTGAGGTTAAGCTTTGGGGAGAAAAGCCCTCATTTGATTTTGAACCAAAAGATCACGTAGAGTTAATGACAAAACTAGACCTGGCTGATTTTGAGAGAGGAACAAAGGTTTCGGGATTCCGAGGATATATTTTGAAAAATGATGGATTCCTTCTTCAGCAAGCTCTTTTGAGTTATGTATTGGATAAGCTTGTTAAAAAAGGATTCACTCCAATGCAGGTTCCATCTCTAGTTCGTAAGGAAACTCTTCTAGGTACAGGATACCTTCCTCAAGGAGAAGATGACCTATACAAGACCCAGGATGATGACTATCTAGCTGGGACGGGGGAGGTTTCAACAATGAGTTATTACAGAGATGAGGTATTGAAGAAGGAAGATTTACCTATCAAGTTTCTAGCTTTCTCAACCTGTTTTCGAAGAGAGGCGGGAAGTCATGGAAAGGACGTAAAAGGTCTGTACCGTGTACATGAGTTTTATAAGCTTGAGCAAGTAGTTCTCTCAGAAGCAAGTCATGAGGAGTCAGTAACCTTACACGAAGAACTGACTATGAATGCCGAAGAAATCTTGCAGGATCTAGGACTGCACTACCATGTAGTAGTGAACTGTGGAGGAGATCTAGGACTTGGACAAGTAAAGAAATATGACATCGAAGCCTGGATTCCATCTCAGGATAAGTACGGAGAGACTCATTCATCTTCATACTTCCACGACTTCCAAACTAGACGATTAAATATAAAGTACGATGACGGAGAGAAGAAGAGACTAGCTCACTCACTAAATAATACAGCAATTGCATTTCCTCGAATCCTTATTCCTGTAATTGAAAATAACCAAAATGAGGATGGGACGATAACTATTCCCGAGGTTCTACGTCCATATATGGGAGGTAAGTCTATAATATCATAAACAAAGGTCTGCTATAATTACCTGTATGAGTATTCGAAGCATTTTTCTAAAAAAAGAAACAAAGACATCGAAACCAGAAAAAAAATCATCTAGAAAAAACATTCCAGGGCGTTTGTTTACTTTCTTCCTGTTAATTTTTGGGTTGTATGTTGGTTTTGGTTATTTGGTTTCTATAGAGGCTTTTGAAATAGAAACTGTCTCCCTCTCAGGGAATAGTGTGCTGGTGACTTCTGATGTTAGACCCACAGTAGAAGAAGGCCTTGAAGGGTATAGAGCTTGGCCATATGAAAACAACTCTATTTTTGTAATACCAAAGAAGAATATAAAGAATGCTTTGTATAATAAATTTAGCCGTATAGAAAATATCTCATTTAAAAAAAGAGGACTAAAAGAGATTGAGGTTATTGTCGAAGAGAGAGACGGTCAGTATATGTGGTGTGGTGACGTAGAAAGCTTGGGTGACTATGGTAGATGTTATATTTTGGATGCACGTGGTTCGCTGTTTGATGTTGCTCCTTCCGTTTCTGGTGATGCATATTTCAAAATATTTGGCGGAGAGGTAGACGAAGTAACTCCTATAGGAAGTGAAATATTCTCACTCGATGAATTCAACACTGTTATGATGATCAAGGATGAGCTGGAAAGGCATGGACTGGATCCAGTAGCTCTTCTCCTGTATGAAGATGGTTTAATAGAGTTTGTAAAGAAGACCGAAGGCAGCAATCTGTATGATGGTCCAAGGGTTAAATTTACTCTGCTCGCTGATTATCGAGAAGCAGTAGACAATCTTCTATCAGCTCTTAGTTCTGAGCCACTAAAAACAGAGTTTGCAGAAAAAGAAGAATTATTGCAATATATCGATGTTCGGTTCAGTAACCGTGTCTACTACAAGTTTCGATAATGACTTACACCACCTGGAAAATAAAAAATAAAATACGAAAGATCTTCGGCATAGCTCCCAAGATTAATTTCGGTTTCTGGAGAAAATTCCGAGACAGAGTGGATCAAGGAGGAGATAAACTAGTAGTGCTGGCTCCTATGGCAGATGTTACCGATGTAGCTTTCAGAGAAATAATTCGCAAGTACAGTCGACATGGTCAGGACGGAGGAGGGCCAGATGTTTTTTGGACAGAATTTGTTTCCAGTGACGGTCTCTGTTCTTCTGGGCGTGAAGCTTTAATTCACGATTTAGAATATACCGAAAAAGAAAGACCAATAGTTGCTCAGCTCTTCTCTTCCAACCCAAAGAATATGTATGAGTCAGCAAAGCTCTGTCGAGAATTAGGGTTCGATGGAATAGATATAAATATGGGTTGCCCTGACAGATCTATTATTAAGCAAGAGGCGGGATCTGCAATGATTCAAAATCCAGAACAAGCCAAACGTGTGATTCGTGCTGCTCAGCGTGGAGCTTGGCCCCTTCCCGTCTCTGTGAAGACTAGGATAGGTTACAACAAAGTAGAGATAGATACCTGGATACCAGCTGTTCTTTCGTGTGATATTACCGTTCTAACTATGCACCTTCGAACACGAAAGGAACTATCAAAGGTTCCCGCACATTGGGAGCTTGCCGGAGAGGTTATGAAGCAAGTAAAGAAACATAGCCCCAGCACTCTCTACATTGCAAATGGCGATATTCAGTCGCTGAAAGAAGCTCAAGAAAAAAACAAAAATCACGACATAGATGGAGTAATGATAGGGAGAGGTATATTTGGAAACCCATGGTTCTTCGACTCTAATCGCAATCCAGAAATTTCAATAAGGGAGAAGCTAGAGGTTATGCTTGAGCATACAAAACTTTTCTGGGACACACTTAGCGAGATAAAGAACTTCGCAATTATGAAGAAACACTACAAGGCTTATGTGAATGGATTTGATGGAGCAAAAGACCTTCGGATAAAACTCATGGAAACACATTCCTATGAAGAAGTAGAGAAACACGTAGAAGAGTTTCTGAAAGTTTTATAAAATAGGAATACTATTTTGTTTTTATATCAATTAGTTTTTCTATTCTTCGGCTATCAGCGAGAAGTTCTGTTCTGTTTTTGTTTACAAGGGTGACCTCAAGAACAGGCTTTCCTCCATGTTTTGCAAACAGAGATCTATCCCCAATCTTTTTATTCTGTTTAAATACTTTAACAGAAGCCAAGTTTTCAGCTTTCTTAACTCCTTTCATTGACGCAATCCATCCTTCTTTTTTTGCGTAAAAATTGTACACGATAGTGTAGGCTTTTATCTTTTTTGGGATAATTGGCTTTGCAGGAATCCTGATGAGAATGTCGTTTACAGAGTGGGGAATATCATAAGCTTCTCTGTACATAGATTCTCTGTAACCACCTATTCGAGGACCAACCTCAATAATTTTCCAACCACTCTCAGTCTTCATTAATTCAATATGTGCTGTTGTAGAGCGTAGTCCTAGGGCATGAATTGACTTTGTTGCGACAGTCTCTGCTTTTTTAATATTTTCTTTACTCAATTTTGTGGGAAGAATTCTCTTGTACCCAAAGAAATCATCAAAGCCAATGTTTTTCCCTGTAATTACTTTTACAAAAGGGCAGAAATAAATCTTTCCACGAGATGTGATATACGTGTCTACGGAATACATGTCTCCCTCCATGAATTGCTCCACAAGAACTTGGGGTATCCCTCTTCCGGACTGGTCCTTGTGCGCTTTGTTTATTTTTCTAAAGATAGTTCTCAAGTTTTTAACTAGCTCCTCTTTATGGTATGCCATTGTTACCAAGAGACTTCCGGCCAGACCTGAGGGTTTGATTACTACTGGATACCCAATATCATCCTCAATTTTCTTTATAGAATCTTTTTTTGTATCTTTTACAATTTTGAACTTAGGGGTTATTTTTCTGTCGTACGCTCTAAAATGCTTCCTCATCTTTATCTTGTCAACAGACCATTCAAGGGATTTAATGGTGGGTGTTCTTAGGTATGCAACATGGGGTATTGCAGCTTGTAAGTAGGGAATGTTTTTTTCTGCCCTTGTTGATATAGCTAAAAGTCTATCTTTGTATGGCGATAGGGCTTCAATGATAGATTCTGGCTTTCTAAAGTCGCAAGGTATTAATATGTCAAAAGAGGGAATTATAGGCTTCTCTATTTTAGTGATATTTTTTTTATCAAATAAGACAGCTACCTGGACTTTATATCCAAGAGCTTTCTTAAGACCAGCTTTAATATGTGTCATGGCAGAAGTAGGTTTCTGGGCAACGTATAAGATAATATTTTTACTAGATTTATTCATAGGCAGCGGGATTAAATGATTGGGAAATTATAATTCATATCAATATATTGTCAATACAATTTAAACTAATCTTTAGGTTGGAGCCCTTGACAAATAGGTTCTTCTATGATAGTATTTTAATCATGGTCAAAACGATCAGGCTCTAGAGATAGAGTTCTATTTATTGAAACAAGTGAGGAGTATCGCGAAGTCATAGACTTCATGATATCCGAACGAAGTTTTAATACAAGGCTTAATGTCTTTTATAAGTTTAACTAATATATATAATATGTCAGACGAACTAAACACAGATGTAAACGCAGCTGCACCAGCAGATGCACCAGTAGTAGAAGAAAATGCAGCACCAGCAGCCGAGGAAGCAGCAGCTCCAGTAGAGGAATCTGCAGAAGCAGAAGCACCAGCTGAGGAAGCAAAAGATGAAGCAGCCGCATAATTATCCTTTACTGGATGTAACAAAATCACCCCTCCCGGGGCGTTTTTGATTTATGATACAATATCGCCATGGCAAATGAACACAGCTCACTCTATCAAAAGTACCGACCAGGAGACTGGAAGGAGGTTCTAGGACAGTCGCACATTGTAGATATTCTAGAGAAGTCTATTTCAAATGAGAAAGTTTCTCATGCATATCTATTTTTCGGAACTAGAGGTACTGGTAAGACTTCTATTGCGAGAATTTTCGCAGAGAAGCTCGGTGTATCAGCAAATGATCTCTATGAGATTGATGCAGCATCTAACACCGGAGTGGATAATATCCGTGAACTTAGAGAGTCTGTTCACACACTTCCTTTTGATTCTCCATATAAAATATACATTCTGGACGAGGTTCACATGCTTTCAAAGAGTGCCTTTAACGCACTCCTGAAGACGCTAGAAGAACCTCCAAAACATGTAATATTTATTCTTGCAACAACAGAGCTTAACAAGATTCCTGATACTGTTATTTCTCGGTGTCAGCTGTATACATTTAAATCACCCAGCGAGAAAATCCTTACTGGGCATGTTCAAAATGTTGCAAAAAAAGAAGGAGTAACTATAGACGCAGGTGGTGCAGAGCTTATTGCTCTACTTGGTGATGGATCTTTTCGGGACACACTCGGAATACTTCAGAAAGTTCTTTCTTATTCTGACGACAAGAAAATAGAGCGAGCAGAAATAGAAAAGGTGACAGGGGCACCATCTATAGACTCTATTCAAGGAGTTCTTCGGGCTCTTGTTGATGGATCTATAGACAAAGCTATACAGGCCATAAGCTCTGTTGATGAGGCTGGAGTAGATATAAAAGTGTTTGCAAAAATACTTATTTCACATCTACGAATAGGACTGCTTCTTCGATACGCTCCAGAGTCACGAGACAATACATTGAAAGGTCTTTCAGCTGGAGATGTTGAATTCTTCAAAGAAATGCTTCAGGAGAAAAAGGGGATATTTACATCAAAGACACTTACAGTCTTTCTAAGTGCTTATCTACGAATAGATAAGTCTTTTGTAAAATCTCTTCCGCTTGAGCTTGCAATCATCGAGATTCTCGGTAATAATAGCGAAGTGTAAACACGCAATCTATTGCCAGATCTTCTGGTGGTAGTTTAAAGATCTATTGCCAGATCGTCTGGTGGTGGGAATGAAAAACAAACTGCTTTGTTTTTCATCCGATTTCGACCAAAGGGAGAAAATCGTCGATATGAATTTTTACATAGTAAAAAGAAAAGACGATAGGGGTTTTTGGTACTATGTATCGTAACTTCTCTATCGAGCAGTAACTATTGCCAGATCGTCTAATGGTAGGACACCGGTTTTTGGTACCGGCAATCTAGGTTCGAGCCCTAGTCTGGCAACATAAAACAAAGGACCCCGATACAACGTATTGGGGTCCTTTGTTTTACTGCTACGACTAGGGCTCGAAGTGAGGTCAGATGAAATCCGCGCAGCGGTCTGGCCGAATCGGGGTCGATGGAGTGAGGCTTTCTGTGAGAAAGCCCACGAGAGTGACCGAGCCCTAGTCTTTGCTATACTGGATAGTATGAAAAAGAGATTTAGAGGGAATTTAAAATCCATAGAGCCCAATAAAATATTAGGTGAAAATGTGTCGGATTTTGACAGATTCTTTCTTGTGTTAGGTCTTATATTTAATGACATGAAGGATTTTGTTTTTTTAGGTCATGTTCTCGATAAAGATTATGATAAGGCGGATAACGATGAGATTACAAGTCATCGTGGAGAGTATGCAGGTATAAGAGCTCATATATTTCGCATGCAAATATCAATAGCTAGTGAATTTATTCTTTTTCTAAGGAAAAATAAAAAAGTCTTAGAATCTGAAGATTTCACGTCTTTTGAAAATCAATTATCAAAAAAAGCAAAAATTATCTGGTTTGATCTGAAAGAGACAGCTTTTAATAAGGATGTTAAAGGTGAAAAAAGTTTTATTAATAAAATCGCTGAAGTTAGGAGTAACGTATCCTTTCATTATTGGAATTCAATGAAAGGTTTAGAGGAAGGATATATCGAGAAATTTTTTAATAAAGAAGACGATGGAGCAAATAACAAAGCGTACTATTCTTCAGGATCTACTATTGAATTTACAAGACCTTATTATTGTGACGCTGCTGCTGAGGAATTTATAAGAAAGAGAATAGATCATGAAGATAATGACCACCTAGAGAAAGTATCGGACTTGATAAATAGTATGATGAAAATTTTAATGGTTTTTCTAAATATGTATTTTACTGACAAGGAATAACCCCTCCCATCTTGGAGCCTTTCTTCCACACATGTACAATAACCCTATGACAAAAACAATAGGAATAGCAGGAGGAAGTGGAAGCGGTAAATCAACACTAGCCGTTTAAAATGACAATGGGGTCTTCCTAATAAGTATGGTAAATAAATACGAACAAATAGCTGAACTTGAAATTGATCTACACGGATACACTACTGCCGAGGCGCAAGATGTGTTGGATGATTTGTTGGACGAAGGTGCGCACGCACATGTTCGAGTTATTGTAGGAAAAGGTACTCGTAGCTTTAATGGTCCGGTACTTCCTGATTTTGTGAAAAGCTATTTAAACGCTCGAAATATTATGTATCGTCAATCTAAAATACGTGATGGCGGAGAAGGAGCGTTGGAAGTCTTCTTGAAATAATTATGGCGAAACTATCTGTAGAAAATAAAACTATTGAATATAATATAAGAAAGAGTAAGCGCGCTAAACAAGTGCGTCTAACGGTAAATGGTGACGGCGTAGTTGTTGTGACGCGTCCAATACGTGTACCTGAATATCGCGTGATTGATTTTATTAAGCAAAAATTTGCATGGATTCAAAAACGAATTGATTATATTTCTCGTATTGATACAGACTTGATGCGATATGATCGTAAACATTATCTGATGCATAAAGAAACTGCTCGGGTGCTCGTTAATGAAAAACTGACCTACTGGAACAAGTTTTACAATTTTACCTATCACAAGGTCG
>JBLHJW010000012.1:0-24554 GCA_047619465.1 Minisyncoccia bacterium | reverse complement strand
ATCTCTAATATGGTTATCGTTTGCTACAATAAACACATGCATGTATCCGATGAAAAAATTAAAGAACTTGAACTAAAGGCAAACGACATTCGCATGTCTATTATTGACATGCTTGAAGATGCGGGATCTGGCCACACAGCGGGGCCACTTGGAATGACAGACATATTTACCGCCTTTTATTTTCATATTCTAAACCATGATCCTAAAGACCCTGACAAAGTAGATCGAGACAGACTTATACTTTCAAACGGACACATCGTACCCGTTCGTTATGCGTCTATGGCACACGCTGGATACTTTCCAATAGAAGAGTTGAAGACTCTTCGAAAGTTTGGCACACGTCTACAGGGACATCCTGAAAGAACTCTTCTGCCAGGACTAGAAACTACGTCGGGACCACTTGGTTCTGGACTTTCTCAGGCTTCAGGTATGGCGTACGCAGCTCGTATGGATGAATCACCAGTGCAGATATACTGCTTACTCTCTGATGGAGAGCTTCAAGCCGGAAACACATGGGAAGGAGCAATGTTTGCTGGAGCAAACAAGCTTGGCAACCTCACTTGTGTAGTAGATAGAAATAATATTCAGATAAACGGAAACACTGAAGATGTTATGCCCTTGGAGCCTCTTAAAGATAAGTTCGAAGCTTTTGGCTTTCATGTTATTGACGTAGATGGCCACAACATTGAAGAATTTATAAATGCAGTTGAGCAATCAAAAGCTATAGTAGAAAAACCAGTCTGTATTTTGGCTCATACAATACCAGGAAAAGGAATCAAGGAAATTGAGCATGACTTCCGATGGCATGGTAAGCCGCCGAGTACAGAGGAGGAAAAGAAATTTTTGAAAGAACTACGAACATTACAAGGTAAGATCGAAGGCGGTCACAGCGAATAATATGAACAAAGATTTTTTAGATATATGGTCAATAGTACATGCAATTAGTGGATTGGGATTCGGTCTGCTTTTCTTTGTTATTGAATTACAGATTTCGTATGCAATTATTGCTGGTTTTATTCTAGCTATTGGGTGGGAGATATTTGAATATAAAAATGATGAAGGAGAAAGTTTGAAGAATAGTTTGACTGATATATTTGTCGCAGGAGCACTCGCTGCTGGATCTTACCTTGTTGCAGAAGCTGTCAACTTCCCAGCTACTCAAGAGTCCAAACTCTGGGTGATTATCGCACTGTCTGTTTACTCACTCTCTGTGATGAGTTACTGGTACAAAACATATCACTGGAGACCACACCATGGATTAACTAGAATAAAAAAATAAAATGCTTGATAAATTTGCAAAACTTAATAAAGACACACTTAATCTAGAAAAGATTGAGATGGCGCCAACAAGGGACGGTTTTGGTCACGGGCTTGTGGAGCTTGGAGAGAAGAACCCAAACATTGTAGCTTTGTGTGCTGACTTGGCGGAGTCTACTCGGATACACTGGTTTAAAGAAAAATTCCCTGAGCGATATGTAGAAATAGGGGTAGCAGAACAGAACTTAGCAACAGTTGCGGCTGGAATGGCCGCGATGGGGAAGGTTCCTTTCATTGCTAGCTATGCTACTTTTTCTCCTGGACGAAACAACGAACAAATAAGAACAACTATCTCTATAAATGAGAGCAATGTGAAAATTGTAGGTTCTCATGCTGGAGTTTCTGTTGGTCCAGATGGTGCTACTCACCAGGCTCTAGAAGACATAGGACTTATGCGGATGCAGCCAAATATGACAGTTATCGTACCAGTAGACGCAGAAGAAGCTAGAAAAGCAACATTAGCAATAGGTAAGACAAATGGGCCTTCATATATACGTCTAGGACGCTCAAAATCACCCGTATTTACAACGAAAGACACGCCGTTTGCTATTGGTAAAGCTCAGCTTTTCTATGATGCCCAAGAGCCTCTTGTGGGTATCATCGGCGCTGGACCAGTGCTTCACAATGCGCTACTTGCCGCACATGAAATGACAGAATTGGGTATTCCAACTAGCGTTTTAAATTTAGCTACGATCAAGCCAATGGACACAAAAGCAGTTGTAGAGTTTGCAAAACACTGCGGTGCTATTGTCACTGTTGAAGAGCACCAGATAGCTGGTGGATTAGGATCTGCTGTAGCAGAAACTCTTTCGAAAGAACACCCTGTACCTATGGAGTTTATTGGAGTTCATGATCAGTTTGGCCAGTCTGGAGAACCAGATGAGCTTATTACTCATTACAAAATGGATAAAGATTCCATTAAGGATGCCATAGAGAAAGTTTTAAAAAGAAAATAATATGTCAGAATTTTGGCTTACAAATGAAAATGAGTTTAGATTAAAGATTTATCCAAACGACTTTAATAAAGTTTATTCTTTTTATAAAAATGTCTTAAAATTCCCAATCCTTAAAGAGTGGGATCGACCAAAAGATCAAGGGGTGATGTTTGATACAGGCTCTACTATTCCTGAGCTTTTTACGCCAGAAAATGGTTATAAACCAGTATCTAGTTGTGACCTTTCCCTTATGGTTAAGAATGTCTGGTTGTTATGGCAGGAATTCAAAGGTAAAGATTTTGTCTCTTTTAGTATTAGAGATGATGAATGGGTAGACACCTCATTTGAAATTTCATATCCAGAAGGATTTTTGAGTACTTTTTTTACAAGGAAAAAATAATATGAAAAAAAAGAATTTAATCTCACTTTTTGGATGGGTTGGAGCAGTATCAATAATATCTGCGTATGCTCTCCTTTCTTTTCATGTAATATCTGATGGATTATTATACAACCTACTCAATCTAATAGGGGCACTTTTTGTGGTGGTGGATGCATTTGACGATAAGGCATATCCTCCTGCTTTAATAAATATAGCTTGGTTCGTTGTGGCGTTTATTTCCCTAATTTTCTAATTCAAAGATGGGTCAGTGTTTTTCATTAGATTTTGAACTTTTTTATACTTTTCCATAAGTTCAGGATTTATTTTTGAAGCTTCATCATTCAACTCTTCTCTCATTTTTGTCATTTTCTGATCAAGCCTTCTTGATCGTGTTCTCAACTGATCAAAACTAAAACTAGACCGATTAGTTTTACCTAGTCTTGCATTACGTATTTGATTTGCAATAGTGTAACTTTGTCGCTCTTCCTGCTTAAGGAGGGATTCGTTTATTTCAAATGATTCAATCTCTTTTCGTAGGAATTCAATTTCATTATTCAGATCCTCTACATTCTCTGGTTTATATTCGCTGAAATCTTTTTTCCCAGTGATCATATTGAATCTTGCATTATCAAAATCCGTAGTATTATCTGACCCAACCAGTCCTTCTTTTTCTCTTGCAGAGACAGCATCATTAATTTCATCCCTTTTATTTACCAAGGGGGCTTTTTCGTCTTTTCCTGATTTATCATTGTTAAATTTTTCCATGACTAATTATTTCCAAGGTTTTTATTTGGCCTAAGGATAGATTGTATATTCTTCAATGCTTCATACGCCTCAGCAGCTTCTGTTGCGGTGACGGTCTGCTTGTCTTTGAGTATTTCCAAGTAAGCTTTAGCTCTGAGTATTTCCGATTCAAGTCTCTCTCTAGTCTTTCTAACTGCAATGGTCATTTCTTTTTGCTCTCTAAAAAATCTTTTCCGACTTCTTGGCTCTGTTGGTGGGGTAGTCATGAGAACCTCGTGAAGAGTGTTATATATTTCGTTTAGCTCGTCTGTATTATCATCAACTTTCCTATCAAGATCGTCTTTATGAAATGATTTAGCACCGTAACTTCTAATTTTCTTCTTTAACGACTCTTCCATTTTCTCTAGTTTGGCCTCTAGATTTCTTGTAAAACTTGACTCATTTGTTTCTTGTTTTGCTAAAGCTATTTCTCCTGCCTGAATAGCGTCTTTGTCTAAAAGAGTGTCTAGTTCATCTTCGGGATACTTGTTTCTTTTATTGATAACGTCTTCCTCCTCTTTTTTTGTGGTTATTTGTTTGGTTACCGCTCTTTGCAAAGCCACTTCTTCTGGTGGCCTTGCTTCTTCGTTTGTTCCAAAGTCTCCAAATTCCTTGAGCATATTAGAGTTTGCTTATTTTATAGTCTTCTGGTTTTTTATCTAGCCAGCTTTCTATTTCTTCTTTTGTTAAAAGACCAGCTTGAGCTCCAATATGTTGAACTACGTTCATGGAATTTATAGGTGCTCGAAGTAGTGCATCTTCTAGTGACATGCCTCCAGCAATAAATGATGTTAGAGCACTAGAAAAAGAATCTCCAGCACCAGTTCTTTCTACTGGAGGTTGTGGATCTGGGTACATTGGTACAAAGAGGATTTTTTCTCCGTCATATGCGTAAGCACCATCTGGGCCATCTGTAATAATGGCAATTTTTGGACCAAGATCTTTCATTGCTTTTAAGATATTTTTCATATCAGTTTCTGCTTTCTGGAATTTGCCGGCCTCCATAAGTATTCTATTTGCCTCTTCTTTGTTGCAGAAAAATAACTCTGTAGATTCATATATATCTTTTAACTTTTCGTACCCAAGTTTCATCTGGAAAGTTCCTGGCTGAAACGCCAATTTTGTATCTGGATTACCCTTTAAATATTTTGCAATTTCCGCGTGGTGGGGAAGAGAGTTCTCTGCTAAAGAAGATAAATACATCCAGTCTACTGATTCAACCTCAGATAACTCTTTATCCAAGTCATAGTTAAATTCTGCATGCTTAATAAGAATGGTTCTTTCGGCGTCAAAAGATAGTACGTAGTGGTAATTTGTATCAAAACTGGCCTGCTTTTGGATCAAGCTTGTGTCTACTCCATTGTTGCTAAGTGCTTGAATGCAGTCCTCGCCATGTTTGTCTTCTCCTACGTGAGTAAGAATCACAGAATTCAAACCAAGTCTTGCTGCTGAGACACTGGCATTTGGACTATTTCCGACTCCTTCTACCACAGTTGCTTTCTTGTAGGGGATTTTGTCTCCAAAACGCATCGCAATTGTGCAGTTCTCGTCATTTATATCACAAGTAACTTTCGCATCATCGAGTTCTATAAAAGCATCTATTACTACATCTCCCAAGGCCAAAAATTCGATTTTTTTCATATATATAATTTAAGTTAAGCTGCTAGGTCAATCTTTCCATCTTCTTCTAACTCTTGTAATCTTGCCTTAATTTCTTCAAAGTGTTTCTTTGAGGCTGGTTCATCTACGTGTCTCTTTAGATAGGCCGACTTTGGTTCACCATAAAAACCTAGAAACTCTAAATCCCCATAGGTTTGATCAAGGGCTCGTTGTATTCCTTCTTTTATTCGTTCATCTGCTTCAGCTTTCTCTGCGGTTCGCAGGTTGCTATCTAAAGATTCATTCATGGACAAATTGTAACACGGAATAGAGGTTTGGGTAATTTGAGTAAAGTAAGATATACTTCATATATATGGAAGAACTAAAGGCTCAAATTGAGAAGTTTTTTTCTGGAGATGTCGTTTTAGACACTCTTGATCTGAAGAAGGCTAGCCATGATTGGAGTCTATTTGAAGTAATGCCAAAGATGATTGTATATCCAAGAAATTCAAGAGATATTCAAGAGCTGGTGTCTTTTGTTGCTAAGAAAAAGAAAACACAAAAATGGTCAGATTTGTCACTAACTGCTCGAGCCGCTGGGACAGATATGTCTGGAGGGCCGTTAAACGACTCTATCATAATAGATGTCACTCGGTACATGAAAGGGGTACTTTCTGTCAACAAGGAAGAGGCTACGCTACTGCCTGGAACATACTACCGAGACTTGGAAACAGAGACAGATAAGCTTGGAGTGATGATGCCTTGCTTTCCAGCCTCAAAATATATTTGCGCTGTGGGTGGTATGGTTGCCAACAATGGAGCAGGTGAACTCTCTCTTCGATACGGTCAAAACAAAGACTGGGTCAAAAGTTTAAAGGTTGTTCTTGAGGATGGAAAAGAAGTTGAATTCAAATCAGTTACAAAAGATGTTGTAAAAGCAAAGAGCCTTCAAAACGACCTCGAAGGTAATATTTATCAGAAAATTTGGAACCTAACTCAACGAGCAAAGAATGAAATAGCTGAAGCAAAACCAAAAACAGCCAAGAACAGTTCTGGATATTTAATATGGGATGTATGGAATGAAGGGACTCAGATGTTTGATCTGACAAAGCTTGTTGTGGGAGCTCAGGGAACAACTGGAATTATCACTGAGATAACCTACAAACTCACTCCAAAGCCAAAAACTTCTACAATGATGGTGTCTTTTCTGAAAAGCTTTGAGCCCGTACCAGAACTTGTGTCAGCCCTACTTGAAACTAAGCCAGACACTCTTGAAGTTTATGACGATAACACTCTAAAATTTGCGACCAAATTCTTTGGAGATATGGTTGCTGACAAGGGGTTTTGGGGTCTTATAAAATTTGGATTTCGTTTCGTGCCGGAGTTCTTCATGGGTGTTTTTGGAGGCATGCCAAAGCTGATTGTTCTTTCTGAGTATTCTGGTGATGATAAAGCTGATGTAAAATTCAAAGCAACAGAGGCAAAAAAAACAATTCAAAAAATCAAAGGAGTTCGGTCTCGCGTAGTTTCTTCTCCAGCTGAGGCTGAGAAGTACTGGCAGATTCGACATGATAGTTTCAAGCTTCTAACAGAGCACTCAAAAGATAAAAGCACAGGAAGTAGAACTGCGCCATTTATAGATGACATAGTTATAGATCCAAAATATTTACCGGAATATTTACCCAGACTCATAAAGATACTGGATGAGTATGATCTTCTTTATACCGTTGCTGGGCATATTGGGCAAGGGAACTTGCACATAATCCCTATCATGGATTTTGATAATCCTAATACCAAGAAAACAATTCTAGATGTTACCCCAAAGGTTTATGAGCTGGTAAAAGAGTTCCACGGATCTCTGACTGGTGAACACAATGACGGAATTATTCGAACACCATATTTGCCGATGATCTACGGTGAAAAAGCAATGGAAATTTTCCAAGAAATAAAAGACACCTTTGACCCACTCAACATCTTTAACCCTGGTAAAAAAGTTGGAGGAAGTTTGAAGTTCTTAGAAGATCACATTGCTGACGGAAAATAAAAAATCGCTGGCAAGTTCTTGAGGCTTTTTTAAAATCTAGACCTAGTGATCTCAAGTGGCTATTAGATAAAAATTAGCATGATACAATATCATGCAATGAATACACTTCCGACTATTATATGCTCAACAGTTGTTAGAATGTCTAAAAAGGGTGAAAGTCACGGCTCTTTGTATCGGGTGAATCTTGAAACTAAAACCTGGGAAAAACTTTTTTCATACGAAGACACTGAGATTGACTGGTTGGGACGTGGAGGCGACCGTGGTCTTCGGGGTGTTATTCAATTTGAAAATAAATGGTACGCTACCACCACTGACAGCCTTCTGGAATTTTCTCAGGATTTTAAACTACTCCATGAATACAAAAATAAGTATCTACAATCTATTCACGAAGTAAGCCTCAATAAAAACTCACTATATATAAGCTCTACAGCCATGGGTTGTATTATTGTCTTTGATCTAAAAACACATGAATTTACCACTGGCTATAATCTTAATTCAGGTTTCCCTCAGGTTTTTAGGTTGCCTTTCAAACATTTCCCTACATACACAAGAAAAATTGGCCAGTGGACTTTCCCTCTTTGGCATCATCTTTGGAAAATAGAAGCCTTTAATCCAAATATTACCAGCAAAAAAAGTCCTTCTAGTTTTGATCTTTTGCACATCAATAACGTTTGCGTTCGAGACGAAAAGATATTTTTTTCAGGTACTACATTGCCATATCTTCTTTCATTTACAAAAGTAAATCTAAAAGTGCAAAAAGCTTTTCTTATTGAGCGGCAGACGCATAATCCAACTATTGATGATGACGTGCTGTACTACAATGCAACTAAGGCAGAATCTATAGTTGTACGAGATCTTCAAACAAACAAGGAAGTTCGTATTCTTGTTCCTGAAGCAAAAATACCAATGAGTGATTACGATCCAAAGCTAGCACGACAGCGATTTGCTCGAGGACTTGTTCGCTGGAACAAAAACTATTACATAGGTGGATCTTCACCAGCAACGGTTACTCTATATGATTCTAAATCAGGAGAAGCTATGGTTTCGGTTAATATCTCAAGTAACAATCGGGAAGCGGTTCACGGTCTTGATTTAGAAAATTAAAGGTAGTGTCTGATGTTCCATAGGGTTACCATGTTTGGTGACGATGCGTGGAAAGAAAATAAACTTTTGTAAATTTTTGTAAGATTTCCTATATATGATCGTCTCAAATAGTAGTTAAGACAAAAAACTATTATTATGAGCAAACACACAAAAACAAGAGGAATAGCAACAACATTCTTTGGAATGGGGATATTTAGCTTAGTTTTGTTCATTCTAACAAAAATCAGCATTTAACCATTGAATAAATAACATTAACCATGAGGTATTTTATTATTACGTTTGATCACAAAAGCTTGATTCTTCAATCATTTCGTGTACAATATCCCGCATGACAACACTAAACGGAAAAAACCGAAATACAAAAGAGAGCCTAGACGCTATGCGTGCAGAAGGTCTTTTGCCTGCTGTGTTCTATGGAATGGGAAAAGAATCAACATCTGTAACCCTTAATCTTAAAGAATTTGGCATAATTTACGACCAGGTTGGGGAGAGTCAAACATTTACTTTAGATGTTGAAGGCGAGAAGGTTGATGTATTGGTTCATGACGTTTCTCGTCATCCAGTATCAAACTCAATCACGCATGTTGACTTCCTAGCTATCGATACAAACAAGCCTATTGAAGTTGCTGTACCGTTTGAATTCGTTGGAGCTTCAGAAGCTGAAAGAGCTGGAGGAATTATCACAAAAACACTTTATGAGGTAGAAGTAAAAGCTCTACCAGCTAATATCCCAGATAGTATCGAAGTAGATCTTTCTCTTCTTGAGAATGAAGACTCTGTGATTCACTTGAAAGATCTGAAGATTCCTGCAAATGTAGAACTTGTAAATGACCCAGAAAAAGTTATTGCCTCTGTTACTATAGCCAAGGAAGAGTCTGAGCCAGAATCATCAGAAGACGCAATGGCAAATATAAAAGTTGAGAAGAAAGGAAAGGATGAGGAAACTGAGGACAAGTAGTATTTAATATATAAAGACGTCACATACAACATGTGGCGTTTTTTCTACTTGGTATTAATTTATTACAAGGTATAATAGAAATCCATGAAAATAAATAGAAATTCTATTGGTCTCATTTTTTCAATTTTACTGACGATCTTTATTGTCGGTTCGTTCTTCCTTTTTACTCAAAGCGTAGAGGCTCTTACTTCGGGAGAAAGAGCTGCTCTAGAGGCTGAGCTTGTTCAGCTTGAAGCAGAAATTAAAAGACAGGAAAAAATATTACTTGAACAGAAAGGAACCTCTGTTGGTATTTCTCAAGAAGTTCTTAAGCTGAAGGCTCAAGTGAATACTGCACGGTCTAAGATAAGCTACAGAAATACGCAGATCAAAAAGCTTTCATCTGAAATAACGACAAAAGATAAAAAAGTAAGCACACTTCTAACTGATATAAGTGAGAAAAAAGATTCAATATCAAAACTTATTCGTGAGACACGAGAGCTTGATGACAGAGGTGTACTGCATGTGGTTCTGGCCAGCGAGAGTTTGTCTGATTTTTATAGAGATGCTGATTCTTTTGTTTTTGTACGTCGTTCACTGAAGGAATCAGTAGACTCACTTCTTGGAGTTAAAATCATTACAGAGCAAGAAAAAAAGGGTCTAGAATCTAAAAAGGGTGAAGAGGAAGTCGCTAGGCTAGAGCTAGAACGACAGAAGAATATAGTCGAGAAGAGCAAGGCTGAAGAGGAAAAACTTCTTGCAGCAAGCAAGAATCAGGAAAAAGTATATGAAATAATAATCCAAAACAGGGAAGATCAAGCTTCAGATATACGAGCGCAGCTATTTGAATTGGTAGGTATTCCTGAAGGTGGAATACCTTTTGGTCAGGCGTATGACCTTGCAAAGGATGCTGAGAAGGTTACAGGTGTTGATCCAGCGTTCTTGCTTGCTATTGCAACTCAGGAAACAGGTATTGGTAAAAATGTAGGAACTTGCAACCGCGTTGGTGATACTAGAAAGTGGTACGATATAATGCCAGGGCCAAATGATAACTCTTGGAGAGACGACCAAACTATTTTCTTACAAATTATGAAAGACTTGGGAATGAATCCTGTTGGTGTTCCGCTGTCTTGCCCTGCTCCATGGGGAGGATGGGGAGGAGCTATGGGGGTATCACAATTTATTCCAGCAACATGGGCGCAGTATTCAAAGCGAATTGAAAAATCTCTAGGAACTATTCCAAACCCATGGAATCCACGACATGCTTTCCTAGCTTCATCTACATATCTTTCTGATCTTGGGGCTGATAAGCAAACATTCGAGGCAGAAAGAGAAGCTGCTTGTAAATACTACTCTGGACGGTCATGCTATGCCCCAAATATAAAAAACATGTTTTATGGAAATGCCGTAATGGCTCACAAATCAAAAATCCAAGCAAAGATCGACATTTTGGAGAGGTAGACTAAATACCCATTGCCTTTTTTTTAAAATCTGATACTATTTGAACTTATGAAAACTGATATTCACCCAACAAATAATAGACCTGTAATCTTCGACGATAAAGACGCTGGAGCACGGTTTCTGATTCTTTCTACTGTAAAGACAGAAGCCAAAGATAAATGGGAAGACGGCAAGGAGTATGACCTATATCCAATAGAGATCTCATCTGCGTCTCATCCATTTTACACAGGAAACGAAAAAGTACTTGATACTGCCGGACGTGTAGACAAGTTCAAGAAGAGAATGGCAGCAAAAAAGAAATAATAAACAAGTTAATGGAAAAAACACGGCAAAAGTCGTGTTTTTTAGTTATATGAAAATATTACAACTCGATCCTTTTTATACTGGTCTCTTATAATTTTAAAATTTGATATTTCACTATGAGATAGAAGCTTCTTTATTTCTTCTGTTTGCCAGGAGTCATATTCTATATAAACTTCTCCACCATTCTTTAGATGCTTCTTAGATTCTTTTATTAGTTTTTCAATAAAAAACAAACCGTCATTCTCTGTAAAAAGCGCTAAACGATCTTCATGATTTAAAACAGACTCTTGAACATTTAATTTTCTGTTTTTTGATATGTATGGTGGATTGGCAAGAATGTAGTCATATTTTTTTTCAGGTATAGACTTGAAAACATCGGACTGGAATATATCAGCTTGTAGCTTATTAAGCTTCAGGTTCTTTTCAATTTGCTTGATATTTTCATTTTTAATCTCAGCGAAATCGACGTTAGCGTTACTATTTTTCATAACTGCTATTCCTATACACCCAGACCCAGAAAATATATCCAGTATTTCAGCGGATTTCTTCGTTAGTTCACTTTCTACGAATTCATGT
Source organism: Minisyncoccia bacterium (assembly GCA_047619465.1). Taxonomy (GTDB): domain Bacteria; phylum Patescibacteriota; class Minisyncoccia; order Phycocordibacterales; family CSBR16-119; genus CAYHDV01. The sequence goes on along the minus strand of JBLHJW010000012.1, from coordinate 13,116 downwards.
ACCCAGTATTCAGTCTCCGTCCTTGGTATTAAAGGTTTGTACTCTAGATCTATGGTGCAGTTATAAAAAGGTATGTTTCCTATGATGTATGCCAAAGGCACACCTGAGTCTAGAAGCTTCAAATCAGCCTGGAAAGCTTCGCTTTCCAGGCCATTATACTTCTCATCAATTAGCCATTTAGCTTCTTTGTTCATGGAGTCATATTATATTAAATACTGGTCTAATGAAAGTACGTGTTGACTGGAGCCACTCTAGCTAATACTATGTATCCTATAGAAATATGGAATCAATAAACGAGAAAATAGAAAATTTTGATTTTGAAAAACTCATGGCAGATCACCAGAGTTCTTTTGTTGCGGGAGAGATTAAGAAACTACAAGAGCAGCACAAAGAGAATCAGGAAATGATCGAGGCTGATCCATCTATGAAAGATATGGTGGCTGATGAGCTCAAGAATATTGAAATTCAACTATCTGCTTATGTTGAACAAATTGAGAAAATATTAAAATCTCAGAAAGATGAAGAGAAATTTCCAAATGAAATCATGCTTGAAGTTCGAGCAGGAGCTGGAGGAGATGAGGCAAGCCTTTTTGCAAGACAGATTGCTGAAATGTACGAGAGATACGCAGAGATGCGAGGCTGGACCTGGAGAATACTGGATGATTCCAAAAATGATATCGGAGGATACAAAGAAGTCTCAATAGAGATTAAAGGTGAAGGGGTGTACAAGGCTCTTCGTTTTGAAACTGGAGTTCACAGAATACAGAGAATTCCAGCCACTGAGAAGCAGGGAAGAATTCACACTTCTACATCCAGTGTGGCAATCATGCCCATATTCAAGAAAGTTACTTTTGAATTAGATGACACAGACTTGGAGGTTGAAACCTCTCGTTCTGGTGGAGCTGGTGGTCAGAGTGTAAACAAGGTGGAAAGTGCTGTTAGGATCATCCACAAGCCAACAGGGCTATCTGTGAGGTCTACAGCAGAGAGAAGTCAGCTAAAGAACCGAGAGAAGGCCAGAGCTATTCTTACTCAAAAAATACTTCAGCTCAAGACAGAAGAAGAAGACAAGAAGAACTCAGCAAACAGATCTTCCCAGGTGGGTACCATGAGTCGTTCAGAGAAAATTCGAACGTACAATGAACCGCAGGACAGAATCACAGACCATAGAATCAAGAAGTCATGGGGAAATATCCCGAAGGTCTATGCAGGAAACATTCAAGGAATTATAGATGCTGTGGCTGAAGCAGATGAGGCAGAAGAATACTAGCCTGTATTACAAGGACTTTATTTAAATAACAACCTATTACAATGGAACAAAATAACAAAAAAGAAGAGTTTATAAAAAAAATGTCAGAACTACGTGAAGTTGCAAACCATATAACAGAGTCACTTTCACAAATGGAAGATCTTGATATTAACTCACTAGACGAAGAGTCTCAAAAATTGATAAATAATCGTCTTTCAAATGAGCTCCACGAACGTGGCTCAATAGGAAAGTATTTGAAAAATGAGCAATTCCTTAATGGACTAAAAAGATTTGGCTCAAACATAAATGATACCAAAATGTTTATAGAGACTGTTTTGAAAGGGAAGTAAGTAATATAAAAATCACCCAGTGGTGGTTTTTTTGTTTGTCTTACTAAGAAAATCCAAGCTATACCATTGTTAAGCGACTCTCTTCTTCATTTTTTTCAAATCAAATATTGAGAATTAAAGGATCTGTCACTATCGTGGATGTGCTTTGCCCGTTTTCAAATAAGGGATCGTACCACAGCCACTAATTCGCACCTCATAAGTACTGCTGGACGCGGCTCACCCTTTCTCACTTTGTTCTTAATTAAATTAGGGATCGGTCACTCTCATGGATTTTCTTGTAGAAAATCTCATTCCATCGACCCCGATTCGGCCAGGCCACTACGTGGACTCTGTCTGGCCTCACTTCGATCCCTACCGACACGCTAAAACAAAAAGCCTAGATACGATGTATCTAGGCTTTTTGTTTTATGTGCGCGCGCCAGGGATCGAACCTGGGACCTCCCGAGTATCAGTCGGACGCTCTAGCCAGCTGAGCTACGCGCGCAAGGTTGTCTTTTGTAGACAAGAGACACTATATCAAACTCTTGAAAATTTACAATGAATAGAGGGTATATTTAAGTATTGACAAATATCCATTTATATGCAAAATAAAGATAAACACAAAAACAACAATAATGGCACATTTAAAGAATGTTTGTGTAATGCTTATTTTATCAATAACTCTACACTCCTGTGATGGTTTCAGTATTTTTTCTTCGGAAGAATCAGTTGAGGTAGGTGAAGAAGAAACACATATCGTTGAAGAAAAAACTGCACAGAGCGAGCTACAGTTCATTGCACGTAGAAAGGGTAATTTAATATTAATCAAACTAACCCCCCCAGCTGATGGAGAATTGCCAATATATGAGATGACAGAATTTGAGCCACATCTTGCTATTGACGGCAATAAACTACTAACAGACAGTGACTTACTTAATGCAAAAGGTGTTAAGGTTGTTCCTCGGATAAATAAAGACTCAAAAGCTATACCAGAAAAAGTAGAAGAAGAACCTATTCAGGTGATTCAATACTTTCACAAAGATTTGTTTCTTAAAATGAAATCTCCGGAGGTACTGAAGCTTCAAAGAGTTCTTAACACTGCCGGATATAGAGTTAGCTCTGAAGGTAATGGTTCTCCTGGAAATGAGACAGAGTATTTTGGTTCTAAAACTTCCAAAGCTCTAAATCTCTTTAAGAGAACGAATAAAAATGGAATTGAGCCTTTCGGGGGTTTTGATTCCTCAGGGGATGTATTTGATTCTGCTACTAGACAGTATTTAAATATGATAATTAGTGAGGATAATAATCTTCAATTGGCATTCGAGCAGTAGCTTGGGTGTCTTTTTATTTACCTGGATTCTCCACCTTTTTAAGTGACAAAAGATTCAAAATGAGTATACTATGAGCGGCTGGCAAGGCTGCCTTTTTTAATTAATGGAACAAATAGAACAAAAACTGAGGGACTTACGAAAAAAAAGAGACTCACTTATGACGAGCTTTTTCTGGCTAGGCCTGCAGATAGCTCTTATCTTTGGTGTTCCAGCAGCTATAGGGGCTGTTCTAGGTACGTATCTAGACAGATCTAGAGAAGATAGTCTTTTCACTACTATATTTCTTGCTTCTGCTTTTATTATTTCATGGGTGGTTGTATATTTCCGTTACAAGAAGTATTCCACAGAACTATATGCTGTTGAATCAGAAATAGCTGACATTAAAAGTGGATTAGATACAAAAAACCATGATTAGCATTACTCGAGACATAACACCCATTGCACCAGAAACAATTTTGACAATTGGTAATTTTCATATAGCAAACTCAAGTCTTCTAATACTCCTGATCACGGCGATACTTCTACTTGTTATATTTTTCTCAGTACGAAAGTTTAAGCTTATCCCAACTGGATTTCAATCTGCAATAGAATTGCTCTACGAAGGAATGGAGTCTATGGTGGAGCAGATTACAGGGGATAAGAAACATACTGAGGTAATTTTCCCAGTTATAGCTACGATTTTTCTATACATTGGAATTTCAAACCTTATAGGACTAATTCCAGGACTAACAAGTATTACAGTTGGAGACACCCCGCTGTTTAGAAGTCCTACAGCAGACTTTAATACGACATTTGGTTTATCTCTTGGATCAATTATTGTTCTGCACTGGATCTCTATTCGGGATTGGGGATTCTTCGGTCATCTAGGGAAGTTCTTTAAGTTCAAAGAGATATTCCAGGGTTTTAAGAAGAGTATCGGAGATGGAATGATGGCGATTATTGATTTCTTGATAGGTCTTCTAGATATTATTGGAGAAATTGCAAAAGTAGTATCACTATCTCTTCGTTTGTTTGGAAACATGTACGCAGGTGAGGTTCTGGCGATAATCATTCTTGGCGCTTTTGCGTACATTGTTCCTAGTGTCTGGACAGCCATGAACTTGCTTGTCGGAGTAATTCAAGCTCTTGTGTTTGGATCGCTTGTTGCGGCTTACTACATGCTTTCAATTGATCCAGACAAGGAGAAAAAGAAATTAGAAAAGAAACAAACTGAAGCGAAGCCTGCTTAGAACTCTTTCGCAATTGCATCTTCGGATGCAATTGCGAAAGGATTTTAATCCTTTGCATTAACAGGGTAATTATTAATCGCGCATTGCGCAAAAAAAATATATATATGGAAAACGATCCACAATTAGCTGTTGAATCAGCACGACTTATTGCAAAAGGACTTGCAACAGTATCTATGTTCGGTTCAGGTATAGGAGAAGGATACCTTATTGGTAAAGCTCTAGAAGCCATCGGTAGAAACCCAGACCAAACAGGGTCCATTTTCTCAAAGATGATTATTGGTGTTGCGCTTGCTGAGTCTACAGCGATCTACGCACTTGTAGCATTCTTCTTGCTTTAACAGCTTAGATAAACTTTATTATGCTCGAGATATTAGGAAAAATTGGTTTTGATTGGCAAGTTGCACTTGTAAACTTGTTGAACTTTTTGGTTATCTTCTGGCTTCTTAAGAGATTCTTTTGGAAGGGCATCAAGAAGTCTATATCCGAGCGGAAAGCAAAGATAACTCAAGGTTTGGAAGACGCAAAAAGAGCAAGTACCGATAGGCAGATGGCAGAGAAGCTTCGAGAGGAAACTGTTTCAGAAGCGAAACAAGAAGCCAATACTATTGTGGCTAGCGCTAACTCTAAAGGAAAAGATATTGTCGAAGAGGCCAAAAATCAGGCTGGCGACGAAAGAAGTATCATTCTAAAGAAGGCAGAAGTTGACGCTGAGCAAGCACACAAAAAAATGCAATCTGACTTCAAGAGTGAGGCGGCTGAACTAGTGGTAGCTGCAACAGAGTCACTTCTTAAAGAAGGAATGGACAAAGTAAAGAATGAAGAATTAATTAAGAAAACTATCGAAAAACTTTCATAATGATTAACTCGCGTGATATAGTACAAACACTTTTGTTTGCAAATAAGAAGAGTGATATTGATGCTAAAAAATTAGTATCAAATACTTTGGCGTATCTCAAGAAGCAAAACTTAGAACACTTACTACCTGAGGTATTACGTATCTTGGAACAGGAGGGTTTAAAAGAAGCTGAGCAGGAGTCTGTCGTGATAGAGACTGCACGCGTTGTATCAGAAAGTACGTTAAAGCAAATCGCTGAGAAGCTTCTAACTGGCGCTAAGGAAAACCCTGAGCAAATAGTGAATGAAGATTTGATTGGAGGATTTGTGGTCAAGCATGACGGAGTGATATATGACGCCAGCTTGAAACGAAAGATGGAATTATTAAAAACAAAATTAATAAAATAATATGTCGGTACGAGAAATAGTTAAACAACTAAAAAATGAAATCGAAAAGTTCGATGCACCGATTGAGTCTACTGAATACGGTATTGTTCAGTCTGTATCTGACGGTATCTGTCGGATCTCAGGCCTAGCAGGATGCCAGATGTCAGAGATGCTTACTTTCCAAGACGGTACAACTGGACTTGCTCTAAACCTAGAGCAGGATACAGTTGGTGTAATCGTTCTTGGAGATTTCCTTTCTATTAAAGAAGGAGATAAAGTGACTCGAACAGGTGAAGTTCTTTCTGTTCCAGTATCAAACGACGTGCTAGGTAGGGTTGTAGACCCTCTGATGCGACCGCTTGATGGAAAAGGAGATATTAAAAAAGGTGAAATGCGATCAATTGAGCAAGTTGCCTCAGGTGTTATGGCGCGTCAGCCAGTAGATGTACCTCTTCAAACAGGTATCAAAGCTATTGATGTTCTTGTTCCAGTTGGGCGAGGACAGCGAGAGCTTATAATTGGTGACAGACAGACTGGTAAAACAGCTGTAGCTATCGATGCGATCATTAACCAAAAGGGAACTGGAGTGAAGTGTGTATACGTTGCTATTGGTCAAAAGAGATCAAAGGTAATGCGAGTTATGAAGGAACTTGAAAAAGCAGGAGCTATGGACTACACAACTATTGTTCTAGCTGGAGCGTCTGACGCACCCGCACTTCTTTACCTTGCACCATATGCTGGTGTAACTATCGGAGAGCACTTCATGGATCAAAAGGAAGATGTATTGGTTGTTTACGATGACCTTACAAAGCACGCTTCGGCGTACAGAGAAATCTCTTTGCTTCTACGACGTCCGCCAGGACGAGAAGCTTACCCTGGAGATGTATTCTATTTGCACTCAAGACTACTTGAGCGCGCAGCTCGTCGAAATGACGAACATGGAGGTGGTTCTATCACAGCACTTCCTATTATTGAGACACAAGGAGGAGACGTATCAGCGTATATTCCTACAAACGTGATCTCTATTACAGACGGACAGATCTTCCTTGAAACTGGATTGTTTAACAAAGGTATCCGACCGGCTATCAACGTTGGACTTTCTGTTTCTCGTGTTGGAGGATCAGCCCAGATCAAGTCTATGAAAAAGAACGCTGGACCTATGAAGCTTTCACTTGCTCAGTACCGAGAGCTAGAGAGCTTTGCACAGTTCGGATCTGATCTAGATGACGATACAAAGAGTGCGCTTGCTCGAGGGTCTCGAACAGTTGAGCTGCTAAAGCAGAATCAGTACTCACCGCTAACAGTTACAGAGCAGATCGCGTCTATCGTGGCTGTAAACTCTGGACTACTAGATGATGTAGCAATTGCAGATATCAAGCAGTTCGAGCTGGGCCTACACGACTTCCTAAATGCTTCAAAGAAGGATTTGATGGTGAGCATGGAGAAAGGGTGGAGTGATGAGATAAAGACAGCTCTAGTTGGAGCGATTGAGGAGTATAAGGCGAGTCTTTAGTTTTATCTTAAAAAGTTTGTTCATTAAAATTTATCTTTCTTTTTCATCAATAAAAAAGAAACAAAAAATCTAGACACCTCACTTTACCTAAAAAATAACCCACGGTTTTTTTGGTGCTACGCTAAGCGCTATCGCTAAAGCTTCGCACTAATCAAAAAAACCGTGAATATTTCAAAAGTTAAAGCTCAAGTGTCGGAAGATTTGTAAATAAAAAACCGCCTTCACACAAGTGTGAAGGCGGAATGATCACTTCTTGAAAAAAGCAAATCTCTGTGCATTTAAAGAAATTTGATCTGGGTATTCTTTAGAATTTTCTGTGACTACTTTGGCTTTGGTTGATTCATTGCACTCGCAATTTTGTTCACCATCTAAGTATCCAATCCATCCCCAAGCAATCATAAAGAGTAGGTAATAAGTTTTTTCAGAATTCATAACAGCGTGATTTTAGGTTCATAATTTAAATTTAATATAAAGTATAAAAGATAATTTGTCAAGTAATCAATCAAAAACATGGCTATTCAAGCAAAAGTAATAAAAGAAAAAATAAAGTCAGTTGGTAATATCAAAAAGATTACCAAAACCATGGAGATGGTTTCCGTATCGAAAATGCGGAGGGCTATTTCTGACACTCTTGCATCTCGTGAATACGCCAGATATGCTCTAGAGCTCCTAGTAACGCTCTCTAAGAAGCGCCAGATAGGTCATCCACTACTTTTACCAGGAAGCGGAGAAAAGACTCTTCTGGTGATAGTAGCCTCAAACAAAGGGCTCTGTGGAGGATACAACACAAACGTCTCGAAGCTAGTAAGTAAGTTCAAGAAGGAGCATGAAAGGGAGATTGAGGCAGTCACGATCGGAAAGCAGGCAGAGAACATTGCTCACCGAAACGGACTTCCAATCAAAGCTAGCTATAAAGAATTTGGAGATGAGATTGAGATCACAGAAGTAAAGTCACTTCGAAAGATGATCCAAAAAGAATTCTTGGAAAGTGGAGAATACAGTGGAGTTCAAATTATATATACTCAGTTCGTTAAGCAGTTAGACTATAGACCAAAGGTTAGAGAGATCATTCCAATTAGTCCCAAGACTACACGTGAGATTATAGAGGAGGTTGATCATGGATCAACAGATCAGAGATTTAGTCTCGACTCACTTGCTCAGTACTTGTTTGAACCGACAGAGGAAGAGGTTCTAAGTGGAGTGCTGCCAAGTCTGATATCCTCTGTCTTATTCCAAATCTTACTCGAGGCATCTGCCAGTGAACATAGCTCAAGAATGGTCGCGATGCAAAGCGCATCAGAGAATGCTGAGGAAATGGAAAAAGAACTCACTCTTACATTTAACAGAGCGAGACAAGCAGGAATCACGCAGGAGATTAGTGAAATTATTAGCGGAGCTTCAGCGCTTCAAAATTAGAAACATCAAACAATTTTAATCATGAACAAAGGAAATATCACACAAATAATTGGGCCAGTTGTGGACGTGAAGTTCGAAGGAGAACTTCCAGGAATCTACAACGCCTTAACAACAAAGCTTCCAAACGGAACTGAGGTTGTACTAGAAGTAAACCAACATATTGGTCTAAAAGAAGTTCGAACTGTTGCCATGTCAGCCACAGACGGTCTTACTCGTGGACAAGATGTTGAAGACTCAGGAGCAGCAATCTCTGTTCCTGTTGGAAACGCCGTACTTGGGCGCATGTTTGATGTAACAGGGAAGCCGATCGACAACATGCCGGCACCCAAAGCTGAAGTTTCTCCTATTCACAGGGAAGCACCACTCTTCGAAGATCAGTCTACAGAGACTGAAGTTCTAGAAACAGGAGTAAAAGTTATCGACCTTATCTGCCCATTCTTGAAAGGAGGAAAGGTTGGACTATTTGGAGGGGCTGGAGTAGGTAAGACAGTTATTATCCAGGAGCTAATCAACAACATTGCCAAAGGACACGGAGGATACTCAATCTTCGCCGGTGTTGGAGAGCGAACTCGAGAGGGAAATGACCTCTACGCTGAAATGAAAGAAGCGGGAGTTCTAGACAAGACAGCACTCGTCTTCGGTCAGATGAATGAACCGCCTGGAGCCCGTGCTCGTGTAGCTCTTTCTGCTCTTACTATGGCTGAGCACTTCCGAGATAAGGATGGACAGGACCTTCTACTTTTCGTAGATAACATCTTCCGATTCACGCAAGCCGGATCAGAGGTATCTGCTCTTCTAGGGCGAATGCCTTCTGCTGTAGGATATCAGCCAACACTAGCTACTGAGATGGGAAACCTTCAGGAACGAATTACCTCAACAAAGAACGGATCTATTACATCTGTGCAAGCTGTATATGTGCCAGCTGATGACTTTACTGATCCAGCTCCAGCAACAACCTTTGCTCACCTTGACTCAACCGTGTCACTCAACCGTGCACTTTCTGAGCTTGGAATCTACCCAGCGGTGGATCCATTGGACTCAAACTCTACTATTCTTGATCCATTGATTGTAGGAGAAGATCACTACAATGTGGCTCGAGGAGTACAGCAAATCTTGCAACGGTACAAAGACCTTCAAGACATCATTGCTATCCTAGGTATGGATGAGCTTTCAGATGAAGACAAGCTGACGGTAGCTCGAGCACGAAAAGTGCAGAAGTTCCTTTCTCAGCCATTCCACGTAGCGGAGCAGTTTACAGGAGCAAAAGGACGATATGTAAAACTTGCCGACACAGTAAACTCATTCAAGGAGATTATCGAAGGAAAGTATGACCACATCGGAGAAGCTCACTTCTACATGAAGGGAGGAATTGATGAGGTTGTTGCAGCTCATGAGGAGAAAGGGAAGTAAAGAATTAGATTGCCACGCTATCGCTCGCAAAGACGTCTTTGCGAGGAGGTACGACGAAGCAATCTAGATATTTGTTCATTAAAATAGAGTTATTACTTTTTTATGAGAAAAAAGTAATATAAAAACTCAAACCTGTTTCAAAATCTTTAAAATTATTTAATTTTTACTACACCTCTCTAAACGCTATCGCTACGAGTTCGGTGTTATACGTAAAAATATATAATTTCCCAGCAAGATTTTAGAAACGGTCAAAAAAGACCCCAACATAAGTTGAGGACTTCGATTACATTTTGGTCAATCATGGTGCAATTCCTAAAGAGGATAAGAAACAGAGAAGGGCTATATACATACACCAAGCCCCAGCTCTTTTATTGCCAAAATCAGATAGACCTGCCCAAAATATGAGGAACAACACTCCTAAAAATAAAAGAACAATAGACATTTCCATGAGGCTTATTTTCTCTTTAAACTATCACAAAATATCAATATGTCAAACAACACCTTAAAACTTAAAATTATTACTCCAGAACAAACTGTTTACCAGGATGAGGTTTTTGAGGTTGTTGTGCCCACAGAAGCAGGGGAGATTACCGTTCTTCCAGACCATATGCCTTTGGTATCTGTGATAAAAACAGGAGAAATCCGAATCCGAAAGGAGGGACAACCAGAACCAATTCCGTTCTCTGTCTCAAATGGAATTCTACAGGTTCGTGCTAGTGAGAAGGATAAAGGAATCGAGACAGAAGTTATAGTTCTAGCTATTCGATCAGAACTTGCAGAAGATATTAATCTAGATCGAGCAAAAAAGGCCTATGATCTAGCAGAGAAGTCCATGGATAGCTCAAAGAATAAGTCTCCAGAAGAATATGAAGTATACCGAAAACTTCACGACAAAGAATTAAACAGAATCCAGGTCGCAGAGAAATATAAGAAATAAGAGCACTCGCAAAGCTCGCCTCATATATTGTCTTTACTCGGACAGCACATGAGCGAGCTCCTGACTGCTCCTCACTTGAAAATATAAAAAAAGCCGCTCAACTGAGCGGCTTTTTGTTAACCTTTAATTTTTTCGGAGTACTTTTTAAATTCTGAATCTCTCATTCCTTTTAGTAGACCTTTATGAAATGGAGATAAGACATCATCTGACATGCTAAGAATCTTAGGAAGTACATCGTTGTAGAGTGTCTTAAACTCATATCCTTTCACTTCAAGTAAGACCTTCTTTTTCTCATGGCAATATGAGATTTGATCTGCGAGTGCTTTATGCATCGACTTGCTTGCATGATTTAGGAGTATATTATTGAGACTTTTAAATCTGTTATAAACAACTGAGTCATCTGTCTTTAGCCTACCAACCATTTCTCTGTAGTTAAGATAACTGAGTAGAGGATTGGTCTTCTTTGAATTAAAAACATCACTGATGCAACTTTTAGTTTTTTCTATTAGATCTTTGTCATCAAAAATATTTCTATTCAAAAGATTCAAGAATTCCCATGGGCTCTCTCTGTCGCCCCCTTCCTGGAGTATATCTACAAATTTTGAAGCTCTTGGAAAAATTTCAGTAAAATGCTCACCATCAAGGGATGTTTCTAATTCCTCTCTTAATTTACCTATCAATATACTTATAAATTGGTCATAGGTATCCACATGCATTTCTTCAGCATACGGGGCTATAGATTTAGCTAATCCTTCAGCTCTTTCTGGATTTACGAATAGCGAAATTGCAAACTTAGACAAATTCTCTTTGTTTTTATTGAGACTCTCGATCGCTTCATGTTTCTGATCTATTTCTTCCTTGATTTTGTCCTTGTACACAGGTATTGCAATCTCATAGCTCTTAATATCTTCTCCTCTGAGAACCCATGAGGCTCCCAAAAATACAATTAAGGTGATTAGCAGAATCACCATTACCCAAGGGTTCCAAAACCATTCAGGAATAATACTCGCTGAGGTTGTTATCTTATTAAGTTCATAAAAATCAAACACTAAAAAAATACTTAGTAACTCCATAATTTAATTGTTTATGTTCGTTTGTCTCTATTTTGCAAATAAATTAGAAATTGTCAAGACACACCCCAGGGTACATATACTGCGCTTTGAATTCAGAATAATCACTTGCTCTTTTATTCATTCATCTGGCTTCGCCCTTAGCTTAAAAAAAATCTGCCAGTAGGTGACAGATTTTTCAAGTAAATATTGAAACTATTAGAATTACTATTCCAACAGTAAATAGGCTTCCTCCAGAGATATTGAGAATTTTTATAACCAAACGAAACCGTTGGGCTTTGTATCTGCTCCAGTTTCTACGGCTACTAAGCAGCTTTTTCTTTAAGACTAAACTCAAGAGTAAAGAGCAGAGAAAGCCGGCAAGCATGCTAAGTCCTATAAACGTGGGTTCTGTTAACATTGTGTCTATCCTTTTTATGTATCATATTCTTCTTATTCCCAAAGTCAACATGATAAATATGCTATAATATATATATGTTAGAAATCAATACAAAAGCACCAGAATTCGAATTACGAGACCAGAACGGAGATTCTCACAAACTATCAGATTCAAGTGGTCAAGTAAGGCTTATTTATTTTTATCCCAAAGATAATACTCCAGGATGTAGTAGGGAGGCGTGTGCCATTCGAGATGCATATGGTGAGTTTAAAAAAGCTGGAATAAAAGTTTTCGGAATATCGCGGGACTCAATAGATAGTCACAAAAAGTTTGAAAAAAAATTTGAGCTACCATTCACACTTTTGTCAGACCCTGAATCTTCTGTGATAAAGCCGTGGGGAGCATCTAGACTTAGAATTGGGACAAAGAGGATTTCATACCTTCTAGACAAAGACGGAGTAATAATTAAAGCATACCCAGATGTAACACCTGAGGATCATGCTGATGAAATACTCAAGGATGTAAAGAATATATAAAAATGAGTCCACACTGTGGACTCATTGAGTTTCATCATACCCTCGCATTTCAAGGATTCTTTTTTAATTGTATCTTGACCAGTAGTTTCCAGATTTATATATATTCGCAAGCTTTACGGTATAATATAAACACTTATAATTAATTAATATAAATTATGGAAATATTACTTTGGGTAGGAAAAATATTGTTTGGAGGTTACTTTGTAATGTCAGGTCTAATGCATTTCATGAAGATGAAAGACATGAAAGCCTACACAGCGTCAAAAGGTATTCCAATGCCGGGGCTTGCTACGGTTGTTACAGGTTTGATGCTTCTGCTTGGAGGTTTGTATATTGTCTTTGACTTCTACTTTATTATTGGTGGATGGCTAATAATAGCTTTCCTTGTTCCTTCTGCGTTCTTAATGCACAATTTCTGGAAAGCAGAAGGCGCAGCAAAAATGGGTGAGATGGTAAACTTTCAGAAAAACCTGGCTTTAGCCGGAGCGATGCTGAT
>JBLHJW010000011.1:0-27946 GCA_047619465.1 Minisyncoccia bacterium | reverse complement strand
CAACTTCAAGAGCCACAACTCAAAGAGCTGTAACACAGCGTGCTGCAACTTCAAGAGCCACAACTCAAAGAGCTGTAACACAGCGTGCTGCAACTTCAAGAGCCACAACTCAAAGAGCTGTAACACAACGTGTTTCTACTCAAAGAACGAGAAGGTAGAAGTAAAATTAACAAAGTATCAGGGGTGGAATTATTCCACCCCTGCATTTTTAAGAATTTCACAAAGGCTTGTGGAATGTTTAAAAATGCATAGTATATGAAGATACATGCAATTTACACGGAAATCACAAAAATACGTTATTTCAGAGTAAATATTAAAAATATAAGATATTAATAAAATGACTAAAATTATAAATCTACAAAACATAATTAAGACAATAGCGCTAATTGCTGTAGCCGGGTTTTTTGCTCTAGGTACACCGCTTTTTGCTGCTAGTGTTCAATTTAATACAAGTTCTTCTGACTGTGCCACAGTGCGAGTTAGAAACGTTACTCAAAACACACCTACTTCTGGTGTGGGTCCTTCTGGTTGTGATAGTCTGTCTCAGTGGAAGACTGGTACGATTTCAGCTAATCCTGGAGACGTTATTGCAGTTGCTGTTTATTACCACAATACAGGCACACAAACAGCAAATGGAACAAAAATAAAAGTAACAACTCCTCAAAATATGGGAGACTACTCTTCTCATACAATTAAAGCAAATGTATCTTCTTCTAATGGAGGTTACGACTCTGGAACAGTTTACGTAAACCTTTCTGAATCACAAACTCTTGAGTACATCACAAACAGTGATTCTTCAGGGTCAACATCGTGGTATGACAACGGAAACGGTGGACCATACTCAGTATCAAGTAATATTGATCAAAGTCTATTTAGTAATACAGGTGTTCTTGCAAACGGTGATGGTGTTGTAGAGCCAAACTGGGCCGCACAAGGAACACTTCGAATGCGATTCCGTGTTGGAGAAACAATAGTTCCACCAACTCCAGATGATCCTGTTGTTGTCACAGAATATACTTCAAGTGAAGACCTTGATGATGTAACACTTCATGGAACAATTCAAAACTTCGGACAAGCTTCTCAGGTTTGGTTTGAGTTTGATGATCAATCATCACCTCTAAATAACCAGACGATAGTTCAGTCACTAGGAGGTTCAAACAATACTCTTTCATTTTCTGCAGAGGCTTCTTTGTGGGGCAATTTTGAAGAGGATACAAATTACTATTACAGAGCTTGCGGAAGACTTTTTGGGGTAAATGGATCACAAGATGTATGTGGAGGTGTAGAAACCTTTCTTATAGAATCTATTCAACCAAACGTTTACGAATGTAATGACGGTATAGATAATGACAGTGATGGTTACACCGACATGCAAGATGCTGGATGTTCATCTGCAACAGACAATGACGAATATAACTATATCTCACTAGACGAACCCGTTGCTGAAACCAACAATGAGGACGAGATCGATGAAGATTCTATAGAATTGAATGGATCTGTATACATGAACAGTTTTGAAGATGGACTAGTATTCTTTGTTTATGGACAAAATGAAAATGACATTCGAGACACTGAAGACGACTACAATAAATATACAGACATATGGGGTAATGAAATTAATAATCAATTTGAAGCTGTTCCTGTTGACTATAACCATGATGGAAACGGAGATTTTAGCAAAACAGTAAACTACCTAGAGTCTGGAGAAGAGTATTTCTACCAGATTTGTGTAGAATATGATGACGAAAACAACAATCCTACACTTGAGTGTGGAGGGGTAGAAAACTTCTACACATCTAACTCAAATGGTGGCACTCCAGATGTTGATACAGATAACGAAGACGAGGTTGATGAAGACTCTGCTGAACTAAATGGTTCCGTGGATATGAACGACTTTGAAAACGGACTAGTATTCTTTGTTTACGGACAAGACGAAAGTGATGTTCGAGATATTGAAGATGACTATAATGAGTACGACGATGCTGACAATGATGAAAGACAAGATCAGTTCATGGTAGTCGCCATTGACTATGATCATGATAATGAATCAAACTTTAGCCGAACAGTAAACAACCTAGAATCTGACGAAGAATATTTCTACCAGATCTGTGTTGAGTATGAAGATGAAGACAATGATTCAACACTTGAGTGTGGAGGATTAGAGAACTTCTATACAGAAGACGAAAGCAATAGTAACGACGATATAAACGTAAACACATTCTCAGCTCAAGATGTTGATGAAGACTCTGCTGAATTGCGAGGTGATATTACTGATATTGACAATGAAAGTGTTTTTCGTTTCTTTGAGTGGGGAACATCAAGTTCTAACTTGAATGAGGAATTAACTATTTCTGGTTCAACAGGTTCTACTGGAGAATTCTCTCGAACGCTTCAGGATTTGGACGACGACAGAACATATTATTTCCGTGCTTGTGCTGAAGAGGTCAACAGTGGAGACACTGACTGTGGGATAATTAGAAATTTCCGAACAAGCGGAGACAGTAACCCAGAAAATGAAGACCTTTCTGTTATAACAACAAATCCAACATCTATTGGTAGAACTTCAGCTGCTCTAAATGGACTAGCAATCTCACCAGAACTAAACATAGAATCTATGTGGTTTGAGTGGGGATCAACAGTAAATCTTGGAAGAGTAACCTCTAGATCAAACATAAACGCGAGCGGTACACGATCATTGACCCAGTCAATAAGTGGACTTTCAACGAATACCATTTACTACTACCGTGTCGTCGCTGAAGATGAAGATGGAAACATTGAAGAAGGACTACGAAAAACTTTTAGAACAGACAGTTCTACAGTTGTTGTGAATCCTACTAATCCAGGAACTCCTGTAGTTATCGATGTTAGCGGAGAAGGGTCTCTATACCTAGCTTTAGATATTGAAGCGGACTTTGAAAATGTAATCGTAGGAGACACTATAGACTACACTGTAGCTTATAGGAACCTTATCAAGGAGGATCTTGATGATGTTTTAATTCAGGTTATATTCGCAGAGGAAACTCGATTTATTAAGTCTACTGCAGGATTCTACTCTTCAGCCGACCATAACTTAACAGTTGTTGTTGGAGACCTAGATGGATATGAAGAGGGAGAGTTTGTTGTTCGAGTAGAAGTTCTACGAGGAGCGTCTGGAGACTTGATCGTAGCCCAAGCTAACGCAGGCCACGATCATCCAAGTATTAGAGATGCGCAAGTTGGAACAGTTCCAGCATACGCCTTGAACAATGTTGTAAACGATCCAAATCGATTAGTTGGTCTGGCATTGTTTGGAGGAGCATTCTTCCCAACAACATTCCTTGGCTGGTTGATATTACTTCTTGTAATTATCGCCCTAGTGCTGTTAGCCCGAAAGCTATACAACGATCGTGAGGATAGAAATCATTCACACATAAACATAAATTAATATAAAAAAGTGAAAAAACTCGCCAATGGCGGGTTTTTTCTATGGCTGGTATACTTAGACTTGTGAAGAAAAACTACAAAAAAGAAGACATGAAAGGGTTAGCAAAAAATCTTCTTGAAGGTCTAAAACCCTCTTCTGGGGCGACCATACTACTGCTAGAAGGTGAGCTTGGTGCTGGAAAGACAACCTTCACACAGGCCTTAGCATATCATTTGGGTTATTCTGGTTCTGTGGTAAGTCCAACATTTGTAATTCAGAAGAGATACCCAATAGCTTTTGGTTTTTTTCAAAACCTTATACACATTGATTCTTATCGTTTAAAAAGCCCCAAAGAAATAGAGGCTCTTGGTTGGTTTGATTGGATTAAAAACCCTGGCAACTTGATTGTTGTTGAATGGCCAAGCCTTATTTTAAGCGCTCTACCCAAAGAGGTTTACAAAATATTATTTAAACATGTCGACGAAGACACTCGAAGCATAGAAATTACACATGAAAAATAAAAAGAAAAAAATAGTACTATTAGATGCTCACGCCATTATTCATAGGGCTTATCACGCTCTTCCAGGTTTTTCTACAAAAGACGGCGATCCGACAGGTGCTTTATTTGGTGTGTGTACTATGCTTTTTAAAATAATAAAAGACTTCAATCCTGATTCGATAATTGCTTGTTACGATTTGCCAGAGAAAACATTTCGACACGAAGCTTACGAAGCCTACAAAGGCGGTCGAGGAAAAACTGACGACGAACTTGTTTTTCAGTTAGAGGAGTCTCGTTCTATTTTTGAAGCATTTGATATACCAATTTACGACATGGTTGGTTTCGAGGCGGATGATATCCTAGGGACAATAGTAGAAGAAACTCTAGGTGATAAAAATATAGAGATTGTAATTGCTTCTGGAGATATGGATACTATGCAGCTAATCTCTGGAGACAAAGTTGTTGTTTACACTCTCAAAAAAGGGATTAAAGACACTGTAATATACAATGAGGATGCTATGAGGAAAAGGTTTGGTTTCGGTCCAGAACTGCTTCCTGACTACAAAGGGTTAAGCGGGGACCCTTCGGACAATATAATAGGAGTTCCTGGTATTGGCGATAAAACAGCTACAACACTTATTTCAAATTTTGGCACAGTAGAAAAGATTTTAGATTTAGCTAAGAACAACCCAGACAAATTAAAAGAAGCAGGAGTTAAAGACAGAATAATTGGGCTACTTGTTGAGCACGAGGAAGAGGCTTTGTTTTCAAAAACACTCGCTACTATCAGGCGCGATGTTCCTATTGATTTTGTAGTACCAGAAAAACACTGGAAAGAGGGTGTTGACATGGTACAAGTCACAGAGCTTCTAGAGAAATTTGAGTTTAGAAGCTTACTTTCTCGGGTTCACGAGATTTTAAATATAGAAATCCCAGATGAAGATATTGTTTCTGCTGAAGACCTAGGAGAAGAGGACACTCTCTTTTTTGAGAAAGCTCAAATAGCTCTCTGGCTTTTAGATTCAGACAAGACAAATCCAAGCTTGGATGATATTTTCTTTTTTACAAAAAAGAAAAACATAAATGAGGCCCTAAAGGTTTTAGAAAAATCCATCACCGAGCAAAACCTTGATTTTGTTTACAAGGAAATTGAGCTGCCAATTATGAGTGTTATTAAAAACATGGAAAAGGCTGGAATATCCATGGATACAAAAGCCCTAAAGAAACTTTCTAAGAAGTACCACAAAGAACTCGAAGGTCTTGAGTCTAAGATTTATAAGCTTGCTGGTATGGAATTCAACATCAAATCACCAAAACAACTCGGAGAGGTTTTGTTTGAGAAAATGGACCTACCTACAAAAGGTATCAAGAAGAATGCCAGTGGGGGATACTCCACACGTGCTGATCAGCTAGAAAAACTATCAGAGCATGAAATAATAAGTTTTCTACTTCGCTATCGTGAGCTGCAGAAAGTGCTCTCCACATATATAGACGCGCTCCCTGGCTATGTTGGAGATGATGGAAGAATTCATGCTGAGTTTGACCAGGCTGGTACAACAACAGGTCGATTTTCATCTAATAATCCAAATATGCAGAACATCCCAGCTTCAGATGTCCTTGGTAAAGAAATAAGAAAATCGTTTATTGCTTCAAAAGATTCCTATCTAGTCTCTTATGACTATTCACAAGTTGAAATAAGAGTTGCTGCTATTTTGTCACAAGATGAGAAACTTTTGGAAATATTTCAAAAAGGTGAAGACGTTCACTCTGGGGTTGCTATGCATGTATTTGGTGTAAAGAGTGAGGATGTAACAAAAGATCAGCGTCGCCGAGCAAAGGTTATAAACTTTGGGATTATATACGGTATGGGAGTTTTATCCCTAAAGAAAAGCCTAGGAGGAACAAAGCAAGAAGCAGAGGAGTTTATGTCTAATTATTTTAATCAATTTCCAGCGGTGAAGAGTTACCTTGAAGAGGTAAAGGAGTTTGCAAGAGAGAATGGATACACAGAGACACTGTTTGGAAGAAAAAGATTTTTCCCATCCATCAAGTCAAAAATTCCATTTATCCGGGCCATGGCAGAGCGAATGGCAGTAAATGCTCCGATTCAAGGTACTGCTACAGCAGATATTGTAAAGCTTGCCATGAGAAATGTTGATGAAAGAATAAAAAAAGAAGGATGGGAGGAGAGTGTTGTTATGATTATGCAAGTGCATGATGAGCTTGTTTTTGAGATTAAGAAAGAAATCCTTCCTGAAGTCGCATTGGTTATCCGGGACACTATGGAAAAATCACTTCCTGAGAAGTTTCTAAAAGGAAGAAAAGGCATCCCCTTGGTTGTGGATATTCTATATGGAGATGACTGGGGTACACTAGCTTCTTATAAGAGCTAACTGCTATAATTAAATTATGTTTAAAAAAGAAGACATATCAATCAGTGAAATAAGCACATATAGTTTTTCTGTTTATTTTATATTTGTCCTAGTGGGTCTTGTTATAGACCTGGCTTTTTTCTCTCAAAAAATATTACCTCCAAACCATTCTACATATATAGGTTTTGGGATAATTACACTGTCCACGATCGTTATCTATTGGGCTCGAGGAACAGGGAAGAACTATAGGAAGAATAGTCATAGATATAATGAGTTAGAGCATGAGAACCTTAAAAAAGGAGCCTTTAAGTTTACTAGGAATCCACACTATATTGGTGTAGGAACTTTATTTCTAGGCTTGAGTATTGTCATGAACTCGTTGGCTATTCTTGTTTTGGCTACACTTTCATTCATTGTTGTAAATGCATGGTTTATCCCGCACGAAGAACTTATTCTAGAGGAGAGGCATGGGAAGCATTTTAAAAAATATAAAGACACAACACGAAGGTGGTTTTAGATATGAAATATCTAATATATGGAAACAATACCGAAGAAAGACAGAAAGAAGTTAAATCTATTTCTGAGTTATTTTTAAATAAAGGGTTTAAAAAACTTGAAATAAGCGACGCAGGATTTGACGAGCTTCTATTTCTAAACAATATATCTTCACCAAACTTATTTGGAGAAAAGAACTTGTTAGTTTTAACTCATTGTTTATCTTCTGTAGAAATTAAAACTTTTCTTGAAACAAAAAGTAAGGAAATTAAGGAGACAGAAACACCTATTATTTTTGTTGAGTCTGAGTTTTTGAAAAAAGACCTACCTTCATTTAAGAGTTCTTTTGAAAAAATATCTGAACATAAAAAGGATAAAAATTCACAGTCTAAAAGATACAATATCTTTCCGCTTATAGAATCTATAATCTCCCAGGATAAAAAAAGAAGTTGGTTGTTGTTGCAAGAGGCGCAGAAGGCAGGTGTCGCAGCAGAAGAAATTATAAATCTTTTGTTTTGGCAGTATAAAACTCTAACACTTGTATCAGGGAAATCATCAGCGGCAGATCTTGGGATGAAACCTTTTGTTTTTTCTAAAGCTCAAAAAAACATAAACAGGTATTCACTCAAAGATTTGAGGACAAAAATGTTTAGTTTAATAAACTTGTTTCAAGAGGCTCGTTTTGAAAAAGATGGAATGGAAAGAATAGAAAAACTTATTCTTTCTTAAATTAATAAAGTAAAAGAAAAAGCCGAAACGACTGTTTCGACTTTTTGTATGGTTTATAGAAATGTTTTAGGATTGTTTTCCCAGTGGCGTTCGCTCACTACACTGACAGGCAATCATAAGGATTGCTAAAATATTTTTATAAACTAAGGAGTGTTTGCTTTAAATTGTAGAAAGAACTGTATGTGATAAATTAAATCTTTGACCTTGAATGTTCTATTGAAGCCAGCGCTAAGGATTAAAATTGTTTGCTTTCGCATTACTTAAGGTCGTTAGCTTTGTGTGCTTCCTTGTAAAATATTATAGCGCCCAAACCAAAAGACGCCAAACGGCGCCCTGGGGATTACTATGGATATTTTTATTTTTTAATCTTTTTTAACTTGTAGATTGCTAAAAGTGCGATCAATACAAAGCCCGTAAGAGCCATTACTGGAATTGTGATATATCCAAACTCAAACACGTACCTCTGTAGACAAGACACTCCACCAGTCTCACAAGAGACAAGTGCGCCTCCTCCAAAGTCTATGTATGTGTGGTATGCAGTAACAGCAATTCCAAAAACAGAAAGTATCAAAACTTCTAGTCCGACATTTTTCTGCTTGAGCCAGGCAACAGCAAAGATTATAAGCTGAGGAAAAAAAAATATTCGCGCCCACCAACATAGCAGGCAAGGAGCATATCCAAGTACGATAGAGTATGTGAGACTCACCGAAACAGCTATGGCACTAATTCCAAAACCAAGTTTTGAAAAATTGCTACTTATAAAACCTGTAAGTTTTTCATTTTTGAAAAACAGGTTTATTAAAAGTACAACTACAAATATTTGTAGAACAAATGTTCCAATTGCGAAAATTAAATTAACAAACATGATTAATTAAGAGGGTAATTCGCAAGAAGTTTTTTCTGCAAGAGTTTCTAGTTGAGTGACCCCCATAAGTCTTTCTCCATCAGAAAACTCCCATGTTGGATAACTTTCAATTCCAGCCTCGATACACACATCAGTTTGCCCTTGACCATCAGGAGTTGAACATTCAACATAGTTTAGTTTGGCCTTGGACTTTCTTCCAAAGAGCGCTTCTTGATTCTGACAGTTAGAACACCAAAAGGCACCATAGTAAGTTGTTTCTTCTGCAAGGCAACTTGCAAACTCGTCGTACTGACCTGGTTTTTGATCCTCTTTGTTTACAAGAAAAAGAACTACGCCGAGGGCTGCAACGATTATAAAAATTGAAATTATTGTATTTTTTGACATAAATTTTTTATTAAATTAATATAGGCTTATTATAGTGGAGCGAGTGGGGAGGAGCAAGGAGTCTGGTTTTTTGTTATATTAGTCTGATGAAAGCGATAGCTATAATAACTGGGGGCTCTGGCAAGGAGAGAGAGATATCAATTAATTCTGCAAAGAATATTGAAAAAGAAATTTCAAAATCTTATGATGTAGATACTTTTTTATTTCCAGAGCAGTGGGATATTTTCATAAAGAAAGCAAAAAACTATGAGGTTGTTATGCCAATCATTCATGGCGCTGGAGGTGAAGATGGTTTTGTTCAAAATGAGATGGACAAACTTTGTGTTCGATACTTATTCTCAAAACCGAGCTCTCATATTATTGCTTTTGATAAACCAAAATGTAGTGATCTTATTTCCAGGAAGGGCTTACGGTGTCCACGGATTTATAGATCGGAAGATGAGATGTCTTTTCCTGTCGTTATAAAAACAAAAAATGAAGGCTCTTCACTTGGAGTGATTGTTGTAAATAAAAAGAGTGACCTTCCAGAAACTAATGAATCAAAAATGATAGAGGAATACATCTCAGGAAGGAAATTTACTGTCGGTGTAATAGAAGAAAACAAAAGAACAAGATCCTTGCCCGTACTAGAGATTAAAAGAAAAAATATTTTTTTAACTTTTGAAGAAAAGTATTCAAAAGATAATGCTCAAGTAGAGATTTGTCCTGCGGAAATTTCAAGTGACTTAGATAAGAAACTCAAAGAAGTGGCTTTAAGAGTCCACACATTATTGGGTCTGAGACATATTTCACGGTCTGACTTTATTGTTGATAGTAAGGGGTATGTATATTTTCTTGAAGTGAATACAATTCCGGGCATGACAGAGGCTTCACTGATAATTAAGCAACTTAAAGCTGTAAATTTAATTCTCGGTCAATTGATTGTTGATTGGGTTGAAAATCTATAGTCTAACGTTCCATTGACTCTTCTTGGGTTCAGTCACTCTCGCGGGTTTTGTTGTTGAAAAGATAGCTCTATATAAATTTTAAATAGCCAGTTAATTTATAGCGCTACTGAAAGTTTTAGAAAAAAAGAGACCAATGCGTTGCATTGGTCTCTTTTGCTGAATGTCCACTCGGTAGGGCTCGAACCTACGACGTTCTCCTTAAAAGGGAGCTACTCTACCAGCTGAGTTACGAGTGGTTGCAAATACTATAAGAAAATAGCATACTTGGAATCACTAGTCAATTATGCCTTATGATTCTTATTTTAGACAATATTAGAAGCACATACAATGTCGGATCTATATTTAGAACCGCCGATGCTGTTGGGGTGTCTGAGATATATCTTTGTGGTGTAACACCTGACCCTGTTGACCGCTTTGGACGAGACAGAGCAGATATTGCAAAGACCGCTCTTGGTGCTGAAAAGACTGTTCCTTGGATACACGCTAAATCTACAAAAGATGCCATTACAAAACTTAAGATTCAGAATTACAACATTGTTGCTTTAGAGCAACATGACAATTCCGAAGACTACATTAAAGTATCTAAACAGTTAGATTTCGATAAAACAGCCCTAGTTCTAGGAGAAGAAACAAAAGGCCTTTCTAGAGAGGTTTTAGGTTTGGTGGATGTCATCGCAGAGATACCAATGGCTGGAAATAAAGAATCTCTAAATGTTTCTGTGGCTGCCGGGGTTGCCCTGTTTCGTTTCAAATCTTAAAGAGTGTCTCCTAGGCCATATGTTTCACCGCTGTCTAAAGGGGCAGGTTCTCTCAAGAATGGGTCCTCTCTATTTTCTGCTCGATCCATACCCCCTGTAAACAACCAAATAAAGTAAACGATAATACCAAAAGAAAGAATAAACTTTATTATCCCAAGTGGTTCATCTGGAAGGCTGTTAAACATAATTATTTTTGATGTTTTGAACAATAATGTGAGCTTCGACCACGCACAACTACTCTTTGTATAATACCAGAACATTCTCTTTTTGAGCAGGGAAGACCTGTATTCTGATAGGCTTTTTGGTGCTCTTGGAATTTTCCAGGTGTACCGTCTACCGTTCTGTAGTCACTTGTTGAGTTGCCCTTCAAAGCTATTCCTTTTTGAAGAAGGGGTTTTACATTTTTATACATCAGGTTAAATTCCTTGTCTTCTAAACTGGAAACCAGTCTCTCTGGATGAACACTCGCTAGCCATAATAATTCATCTGCATAAATATTTCCTATTCCCACAAATAGCGATTGTTCCATGAGAGCTGTTTTGATTGGCCACGCAGACTTCGTTTGGAGTTTTTCTTTCATTATTTTATTTGTGAAAGAAGGACTCAGTATTTCTGTACCAAGAGTGTTTAGGTGGGGCGTTGTAGCTAAGTCGCTTTTTGATACAATTGTTATTTTGGCAAACTTTCTGGCGTCAGATAAAGCTAGGTGCGTACTGTCTGTGAATTCTAGTACAAACCGTACATGCCGGCTAAAACTGTTACCAAGATCAGACTTTAAGTCTAAGGGTTCCCAGGCTTCTTTTGTTTTTTTGTATTTTCCAAATAGAAAATGACCTGTCATTTTCATGTGGGTTAGAATTACAAACTCGTTATCTAAATGAATTAGAATATTTTTGCCTCTTCTTTTTACTGCTTCTATCTTTGAGCCAACAATCTTTTTTTTAAAGCCATTAAAGAATGATAAGTTTTTTATCTCTTCTTTTCTAACGTGGTCTTTTTTCTGGTAGTTACTCCAGACACTTTGAATAGTTTTGCCTACTATTTTCTTTTGGAGACCTCTTACAGTTGTTTCTACTTCTGGAAGTTCTGGCATAGTTACAAGTGTTTTAGGGCTTCTTTTATTTTTGTATTAATGTCTGTTGCTTCGCTTGGAATATTACGAATTGCATTTCTAGCTTCTTGGTTGGAGTACCCCAGAGAGATAAGTGCCTCCAAAACATCAGACTCTCCTCGCAGGCTGCCATCCTCATCAGAGAAGCCTAGATCTGCCAACTTGTCTCGAAGTTCTATAACCACTTTCTCGGCGGTTTTTTTGCCAATACCAGAAACCTTTGTTAGATGGCTTATATCTCCTGATCCAATTGCTTTTTTGAGCGTGTTGATCGAAGCAACAGCTGTTATAAGTAGAGCACTTCGTGGTCCAACACCAGATACTCCAATAAGCATCTCAAAGAATGATAGTTCGTTATTTTCCAGAAACCCAAATAGCTCCATAGAGTTCTCTCTAACAACCATGTGTGTCCAAAGAGAAGCATTGTCTCCTTTGATAGATATAGACGTCTGAGGAGAGATAAGGACCTTATATCCCACGCCATTTGTGTCTACCACTATATAAGAGTCCGTTTTTTGAACTATGAGGCCTTCAATTCGCATAATCATATATATGTATACTACCAAATATAATGAATTTTAAATGGTTGCCAGGAGAGATAACTTCTGGTAGTATAATCCCTGTTCGTTAATACGTGTCGCGCGATTAACATCTAAAAATAAATTATACATATATGCCAATTTCAGCATCAGCAAAAAAATCACTTAGAGTCTCAGAAAGAAAGAGACTATTCAATGACCGTCGTCGAAAGACAATGCGTCTTATAATAAAAGATATCAGTGACCTTGTAAAAGAGGGGAAGATATCTGAAGCAAAGAACCTTCTACCAAATGCTTACAAAGCAATTGATAAAGCGGAGAAAAGAGGGGTCTTGAAACCAAATACCGCTTCTAGAAAGAAATCACTTCTATCTCGAACAACAAAAGAAGTTAAGTAAAAATGAGGAGTTTACGACCATTTTTACTTAGGCAGAGTTAAATAAAAAAAGAAATTAAAAAAGACCACCGAACGGTGGCCTTTTTGTTTTAGGCATTGCCCATAGATAGTGTGTCTTCAAAACATCCATCAACGTAGTTCTTGGTTTTTTGGTCTCCAACAAGTTTAAATACCAAATCTCGATTGAACAACCCTTCAACATCAGAATTGTTTTTTGGAATTATTTCCCCCAATATCTCAAACTCTCCCTCTCCAAAATGGTTCTTAAAGGCCGGGATCAGAACATATTTGGTCTTTCCTTTTTCCTTTATTTCCCCTAATTTATAGGTGAAGGTTATTCCTGTCATGAGACAAAGATGTCTGATTCTGCTAAGTCTTGGATTTTTCATTTTTTCTAGGTTTACATTTTCTTTAATATTACAAATAAAAAACACCATGTCAATGGTGCTCTATTATAATCCAATTTTATCCAGTATTTTGTGGAAGCGAGGCTCCTGCAGGTATTCTTCGTGAATTAAGTTTCTCAGAAACATTCTAAGATCTTCAGTTGGAATTTCTAGAGAAATAGGTATTGCTATAACAGGGTCAAAAATCCTACTTGTATGTATAACCAAAGCCGGCTCCTGTTCATTTTCCGTATCAACCCAAAAAGACTTCACAGACTTGTAAGGGTAGAGAGTGTCTCCTCGCTGGATACCCTGGTTTGTAATTTGAAATAGTTTTATCTCCTCTTTGTTTTTAGAGAAAAGGAAGAGGACAGCGGCAGAAAGAATTATAAAAATACCAAAAAGAAAATTACCAACTAAGAATGCTCCGGCAGAACCAAAAATACCAAGAAGCCCTAGGCCCCAATACCAGTCATTTCCTCTTTCTATATGTATTTCCTCGTGGGCCTCCCACGAAAAGAATGCATCGTTTATTTTCATTGGTTTCATTATACCTTATAAATTTCCTTTTAAGTTTATTTTTGGTAATATTAAGTATATGGATATACAAACATTTCTACAATCAAATAACTGGGTCTTTCTATTAATAATGATTTGGACAATTCCCTGGAAAGGGTATGCTCTGTGGAAAGCCGCAAAGACAAATCACAGGTTCTGGTTCATTGCGATTCTGATAATTAACTCATTGGCAATTCTAGACATACTGTTTATCTTCGTTTTTTCAAAGATGGGAAACAAAAAGAAATAAGCTTTATTGCCTATAATTAAAAACCCCGCCTAGTAAGCGGGGTTTTTAATTTTACTATTTTTTGTTCCGGGACATTACTTTTTCAAGTCTTTCTTTTTTAAGTTTGTTGTAGCTTTCTATCTCTCTTGTCTGTAGTTCACCTGTTTCAACTGCTTGTATTACTGCACAGCCCTTACTCTTTTCATGGTCGCAGTTGCTGAACTGACAATCATTTGAAAGTATTTCAATTTTCAAGAAAACCTCCTTTTCATCTTCTTCTGTACTGTCCACTACACCAAGCTCTCGCATCCCTGGTGTGTCTATTAGGAACCCCCCGGAAGGAAGAGAGAATAATTGTTTAGATGTCGTTGTGTGTCTTCCTTTGCTGTCAAATCCTCGAACATCGGCGACAGATTGTTTGTCCTCATTCAGAAGCCAGTTTGTGATTGTTGATTTTCCCGCGCCTGAAGACCCAAGCAGTACGGTTGTTATATTTTTGCTGAGGTGGGGAAGTAGGTCATTCATCCCGTCTCCCGTTAATGCGCTAACGGTATGTATGGTTATACTTCCTGCAATCTCTTTTACTTTGTTTGTGAGCGCTTCAGCCTCTGTTGTTTTGTCTGATTTATTTAGAATCACCACAGGTTCAATGTCGCTTTGCTTTGAGAGAAGAAGGTATCTTTCAAGTCTGTTTAGATTGAAATCCCCATCGAGCCCCATAACAATAAAAATAATATCAACGTTTGTTACCATTGTTTGAGGGAGACCTGTCTCAGAAGATCTTCTAGCGATGATTGATTTTCTAGGAAGAATTGATTCTATAACCACTTTGCCATCAGCTACATCTGAATACTCAACATAGTCTCCAACCTTCGGAAAGTTATCTGTGTCAAAAAAAGACCCACGAACTGTCGCTGTGTACTCAACACCTTCTCTAGATAGGATATAGCTTGTTTTGTGCTCTTCTATTATTCGGCCTTGTTTCATATTTATGAGTATATCAGAATCGAGAAAACACAAAAGCCTGCAGGTGCAGACTTTTGTTCTTTTGAGGAGTAAGGGAGATTGGGGTGCTATCATGGCTCAATTAAAATTTCGCTCACTCCATTGGCCTTCAATCACATCGGCTGACTGCATCAGACTTCACCACAAGAGTACTTCTATTTTGATAAATCAAAATAAGTCGCGTCGGGGATCGGTTCTCATAAACTCAAATCCGTATAAAAAAATAACCATACGCTGGTGCGCCTGGTTAATTTTTAATATGCGGAGGGAGGGGGATTCGAACCCCCGGTACCTTGCGGCACTCTGGTTTTCAAAACCAGTGCGATCGACCTCTCTGCCATCCCTCCATCGCTGCAGAAGCCAAAGCTTCCAACAACAAGATATTAACAGAATTAGAGGAAATTTCAAGTCTATTAGTTATAATAGAATAAATTAAAATTAAACGCTGTACCATGAAAAAAATATTTACTATATTAATAGTTGTCTCTGCACCGTTTGTGTCTACAGCGCAAATCGTACAGATTTCTTCTGGTGACCCACTTCCAGCAATATCTTCACCTGCTGTACATGAATCAATTGGGTATTTTAACATTTCTTCTGACTCAACTGTTTTTGTAGAGGAATGTAAAATAGGTTTTACAGAAGGATTTGAATTCATAGACCGGGTTTACTTGAATATTGATGAGAGTCCTTACTCTTCTTGGTCTAGCGAATTTCTTTTAGACCCCTTGATTCATTATCCAAGTTTCTTGATAAATTTTGAAGGTGAAGAAAATGCTTTCTTTGAATATTTTGCAGACATAGAAGCTGGGGTGGCGTCTGAAGTAGATATCTCTTACAGCATAACTTGTAAGATTTATCCATATGGAAACAGTAGTCAATTTGTTTGGACGGAACCGATACAGGTTTCTACCCCTGTTTATACTTATGTTGCAAATGCTGGGAAATCAAGTCGGCTGTCTATCAGAGGGAAAAGCATACTTATCCCAAAACATTTAGATGTTAGTTTTTACGATATGACAGGTAAAGAAGTTTTGTTTATACCAGCAAGTCACACAGAGAAAAAGTATTCTTTGGATTTGCAAACAGGTATTTATTTTCTAATAGCAAACAATAAATTCTCTGGCAGATTTAGTATGATAAAATAACACAATTAAAGCGGATTTGATTCCGCTTTTTTTATTACCCTTATTTTGTTAAACTTGGGCATATGAGATATTTAGGAATTGACTTTGGGACAAAACGTGTAGGGTTGGCCTTGTCGGATGAGACGGGGAGTATTGCTACACCTCTTGAGGCAGTTTCTACCCAGAAGGCTTTGGAAAGAGTCGAAGAAGTTATAGGAGAAAAAGGAGTCGAAGAAGTTGTTGTGGGTGATCCAGGAGATTCGTCAAGTATGAATCAAGAGTTGCAGGAGTTCATAGGTCAGCTTAGTCTCCAGATAGATATTCCTATTCATATGCAGAACGAGCAGTTTACATCTGTCTTTGCTGATCAGTTCCGAGACTATGAGAAACCACGCGCAAGACTTACAAAGAAGGATACATCGAAGAAAAGGGACGATTCAGCTGCAGCAATAATTCTACAAAGATTTCTAGATAAACAAAAATAAAATGATCAAATCAAAACACAACGTAATAATGATTCACGGGTACAAAGGGTCAGACAATAATCACTGGTTTCCTTACATAAGGAAAGAATTAGAAAATTTAGGTGTTGATGTTTTTACACCTAAGATGCCGGAAGATCACACCCCAGAAAAATGGTCCGCTTGTCTCGAAGGTCTTTCTACCAAGATAAATGAAAACACCATTCTTATTGGTCACTCTCTTGGATGTCCTGCAATACTAGATTTGTTGCCAAAGCTTGATAAGCCTGTGTTTGGAACGATTCTTGTTGGCGGGTTTGGTAAGAGTTTCGACGATGATAGAGAGGAGGCCAAAGAGTGTTTTGCTTTTGTTAAGAATCCTTCCTGGAAAAAGATTCGGAAAAATTCTGGATTTTTAAAGCTTATTTCATCGACGGATGACCCAGAAATTCCAGTAGATGTCTCTATTCACTTAAGTACAATGCTTCAAACTTCAATTCTTTTTATTGAAAATGCTGGGCATTTTTGTTCAGATGATGGATACGAAGAATTTCCAAAACTTCTAGAATATCTTAAAACACAAATTTATTTAACATACGAAGAATTTGTAAAGCTTGATGCAAGAATTGGATATATTCAAAAAGTTGAACCTGTTGATGGGGCAGATAAACTTCTTCGTTTTGAAATTGATTTTCAGGAGGGTGAACTACGGCAAATAGTCTCTGGCATTCGAGAATTTTTCCCAGACTATGAAAGCTTGGTGGGGAAGAAGGCTTTATATGTTTTGAATCTAGAACCTCGAGAGATTAAAGGTGTTGCCTCATATGGAATGTTGATGGCTGTGGACGGTGTTGATGGTAATCCAGTATTTCTTGTTCCTGAGAGCTCTGTCTCAAATGGTAGCTCTGTGAGATAATATTTCTATGGATAAAATAAAACATAAATTCAAAGAATCAGTTCTCCGTTTTGCAGAGAGCCCACACAGTACAGCTTGGCTGTTTTTTCTTTCTTTTGTTGAGGCTTCTATTTTTCCGGTTCCGCCAGACCTTCTCCTTGTGGCTATACTTTCTACTGGAGAACACAGAAGGTGGGTTTTCTATTCATTTGTCACAACCATTTCCTCTGTTTTTGGTGGAATACTCGGATACGCCATAGGTTACTCATTTTTCGGTATTATTGGAGAACAAATGATAGCTTTATATGGTCTAGAAGCACAATTCTTACAGATAGGAGAGCTGCTAGGAAAGAATGCTTTTCTAACAATCTTTGTCTCAGGGTTCACTCCGGTTCCTTATAAAATATTCACAATTGCTTCTGGATTTTTTGAAATAAACCTTATTGTCTTCATTACTGCTTCTGTTATTGGTCGAGGGGCTAGATTCTTCTTGGTGAGTTTTATTATGAACAAGTTCGGAGAGAAATTTGGGGATGGTCTACACAAAAAAATAAACATTATCTCAATAGTCGTTGGTCTTGTCATTGTGGGGATAGCTCTACTTATTATATAAATTGTTGGGGTATACTTTAAGCAATGAATTTACTATCACTTTTTGGATTTAAAGAAAAAAGGGCCCTTGGTCTGGATATTACAGACCACACCTTCATATACACACAGCTATCCGGAGAGGGTAAATCAGCAAAGCTTATTTCCTATGGAAAGAAAGATATCCCAGACGGAGTTGTTTTAGATGGTAGGGTTCAAGATGATGGAGTAATACTCTCACTCTTGCGGGAAATCCAAAAGGAAACAAAGCAGACGAGTGTGTTTGTTTCTCTTCCTGACTCTCTTGGTTCTTTTTTCAAAATAATAATTCCGAAGGTTCCTTATGCTGATATTCGCGACCACATAGAAATAAAACTAAAGGAGATGGTTCTCTTTGCTTATGATGAAATGATCCTTGGTTTTAAAGTAACGAAGGATAACGACAAAGACAACAAGCTAGAAGTAGAAGCTATTGTTGTTCCAGAGGAGGTTGGATATGTGTATAAAAAACTTCTTATGCAATCAGGGTTTGTGGATATTCACTTTAGAACAAATGCTCAAGCTTCAGCAAAAGCTGTTATTCTAGATGATGAAAATCCTCACATGGTTGTTGTTCTAGAAGATAACAATGCGACTGTTTCAATGGTTCAAAAGGGTGACATAAAACAAGCGCACAAGTTTAAATATGAAAACCATGATCTATATGACAAGGTCCATGCCCATCACCATTCATGGAACAAGGAAGCTTCAGATTCTGACAGTAAAGAGGAAGGTCTAAAGTGTATAACCTTGTGTGGAAACAAAGCAGACATGGAAAGACTGGAAGGTTTGGCAAAGAAATTAAAGACAAAGGTGAATCATCCAGACATGTGGAATGGAATATTTGATTTCTCAAAAGACATTCCAGAGATATCACCAGAAGACTCTCTAATCTACGTAATTGCTCTAGGGCTTGCAAGGGAGCATTTGGATGATAGTATATAGACCGCTGCTCCCGTAGTTCAACGGATAGAATAGGGGACTTCTAAGCCTTAGATGTAGGTTCGATTCCTGCCGGGAGCACCACAAGAGTACTTCTATTTTGATTAATCAAAATATGTCGCACATAAAACATTAAGACCTAGACGTGAATACGTTTGGGTCTTTTTGTTTTACTGTTGTTCGGAGCAATCGAACCGAGGCCAGACAAAGTCTGAAGTAGTCAGCCTGGCCGAGTGGGGGCTGATGGAATGAGATTTTCTGTAAGAAAATCCATGAGAGGAGGCGATTCCTGCCGGGAGCACAGAATAAAAGAAAGACCAGACATTTGCATGTCTGGTCTTTCTTTATCATTGTGGGCGATGCAGGACTCGAACCTGCGACCTACCCGGTGTAAACGGGTTGCTCTAGCCAACTGAGCTAATCGCCCTTGTGTGGGTGCTGAATCACTCCAACAAATGAAATAATATAGGAAAGTGATGTAAAAATCAACCGCTTTCGGATTATGCGCTCGTAGGGTATTATAGTGTTCATGATAGAAGGAGTTAAATTTAAATCATATAATGAAAATATCGAACCACATGTTGAAATGGTTCTTTCTGCTGACTCTAGGGACACCTATGTTTGCGCTATGGTTGAGCGAATTTTTGATGAAGCAAAAAAGCTTGGAGAAGGTAGAACAGCGAAAGTTTTCCCTGACTCTTTTTCGAACGGTATGTGCCACAAGGTTATTTATGACAAAGAACTTCTTTTCAATGATGTCGAAGAAGAGGCTGGGTACTTGGATGATCTTGTAGATATCGACTCCAAAGCAAGAGTTCCTCAGCCAATCATGCATGTGTTCGCAAAAGTTGTAGAAGAACATGAAGGAAAGGAGTACACAAGAACTCAGCAGGTTTTGATGATGGAAGAGATTAAAGGTTTTTCTATTAAAGACCTGGAAGAGGGTAAGGGGGTTCTTCCAGAAGACTTTGAGATAGAGCCTTTTATGGAAGCACTTCGAGACTTCTTTTTAAAAATGCACAAGGATAAGCAGATTTACCATAGAGATTTCCATGAAGGTAACCTTATGATTGATTACGATACAAACCTACCTGCGGTAATTGATTTTGGCCATGCAACAAGGAAAACACTTAGAGATGAAAACCCGTATCGATCTGACCCTGACGTGAGAAATAAGATAAGCGCCTTTTTGGATGATGATATTCAGATAAACGTTCTTGAAGGTAAAATAAGGACGCTTATTGACAAACAGAGTAATTAAATGTAGTATCTTATTAAATTAATCATATCAGTATATGGCACTTGCAAAAATAACAAAAGAAAAGGTGTTAGCTGAAATAGCTATCATGGGGTCTGAAGGGAAAAATGTAGGATCAGTAGATCTTGGTGTTATGTCTTTGTCTATTACAAAAAACGGAACAAAAGAAGCTACTCTTCTTGAGATAGAAATTAAAGAGGGAAGAGTAAACCTTTACGACACGTTTTCTTCTGAAGCTGTGGACTATCTTGTTCATTCTAATTCAGAAAAAGAATAGAAAACACCCGAGTTATGGGTGTTTTTATTTATCTAAATATGGAAATCATTTTCGAAAACAACGACTTTTTGGTCATAAATAAACCATCAGGAATTATGGTTCATGGTGATGGACGAAGCACAGAAATGACTGTTGCTGATTTTGTTCTAGACAAATACCCAGAAATAAAAGAAGTTGGTGAGCCCATGACTATAGAAATGAAAGGGGAAGAGATTACTATATATCGTCCGGGGATTGTTCACCGACTAGACAAAGACACTTCTGGAGTTTTAATAGTGACAAAAAACCAAGAAAGTTTCGAGTACTTCAAAAACCAATTCAAAGAGCGACAAATTCAGAAAACCTACAACGCCATGGTTTGGGGTCACTTCAAGGAACCAGAAGGTTCTATAGATGAAACCATCGGAAGGTCTGCTAGTGATTTTAGACGCCGCTCAGCAAGTAGAGGGAAGCGCGGAAAGCTCCGAGAGGCTGTCACAGAATACAAGGTTCTTGGAGAGTTTGAGCGGGGCGGAGAAATATTCTCATATTTGGATATTTACCCTAGAACAGGTCGGACTCATCAGATTCGAGTTCATATGCAACACATTCATCATCCAATAGTCTGTGACCCTCTATACTCAGGTAAGAAAACATGCCCTATAGTGGGTAGATTGGCCCTACACGCTAGTAAAATAGAGTTTATTGGTCCAGATGGCGATAAACACCTATTTGAGGCTCAAATCCCTGATGACATAAAGGAAACCCTTGCGGAAACAGGCCTTGTGTGATAAAGTTTCACCTGTTTTTAACTAAAGACTCTAATAATAATTATCTATGAATACAGCAATTAAAATTTCTCCAGTGGACATGAAGTTCCGAAAAGAGCTTGGCATAAAGTCAGGTGATAAGGTTCGAATCCACGTAAAAATCCAAGATAAAGAAAAGACTCGAATCCAGGTGTTTGAAGGACTTGTTTTGTCTGTTAAACATGGGGGAGAGCCAGGAGCTACATTTACTGTTCGAAAGATGTCAGGAAAGTTTGGTGTTGAAAGAATTTTCCCACTTTATTCTCCTGTTATCGATAATATTGAAATTCTTCGACGAGCGAAAGTTCGACGATCAAAGCTTTACTTCTTGCGAGACAAGACATCAAAGCAGATCAGACGAAAACTTCGAGCTTTTGTGGATTTTATTATGCCAGAACCAGAACCAGAAGTTGCCGAGGTTGTAGAGGCAGAAGCTCCAGCTGAAGAGGTTGCAGAAACTCCAAAAGAGGAGAAGAAGGATGAGGTCAAAGACGCAGGCGGAGAGGACGCCCTGGTGCAAGAGACTCCAAAAGAGGAAGAGATTCCAGTTGAAAAGAAAGAAGAATCTACTCAATAAAATAACTAATACAAAAAAGAAGGCTTCGGCCTTTTTTTGTTTGGGTATTATAAAAAAGTTTTACCTATATAATAGATAGTATGAAATGGTATAAATTTTCACTAGACGAATTGGCTGGAGCACTAAATACAGATATTAAAAATGGTTTATCTAAAAGCTCTCTAATAAACGCACAAAACAAATACGGAATAAATATATTACCCAAGATCAAAAAAACTACATGGTTTCAATTTTTGTTCAGGCAATTCAGGAGTCCTCTTGTCTATATACTTCTGATTGGGGCCTTTTTTACTCTCTACATAAGAGAGTGGGTAGATCTTGCTGTTATCTTGCTTGCTGTGATTGTAAATGTTTTGGTTGGCTTTTGGCAGGAGTTTCGATCCAATGATATTCTAGAAAAACTCGAAGACATAATAGAAACAAGTGCGCTTGTAATTCGTGGAGGTGAAATCCATGAGGTGAATTCAGAGGTCATTGTTCCGGGTGACTTGATTGTCTTGAAAATGGGAAGTAAAATTCCAGCAGATGCTCGAATTATAGAATCTCACAGCTTAGAGATAGATGAAGCAATTCTAACAGGGGAGGCTTCTCCTGTAAGAAAGCATTCTATCGCTATAAGTGGTGATGCTCAGATAAGCGACAGAAAAAACATGGTTCACATGGGTTCACTTGTAGCTCGTGGTGACGGTCTGGCGATTGTGGTCGCCACAGGAGAAGATACTGAGTTTGGAAAAATTGCTGTGATGACTCAATCCGCAGAAGAAGAACCAACACCACTACAGACAAAGATAGGAAAACTTGGAGAAATAATAGCGATAATAATCGGACTTGTTTCTCTACTGATATTTGTTGTTGGGATTCTTGGGGATTATCAGTTTTCTGAAATGTTGACCATAACAATAGCTGTTGCTGTAGCTGCAATTCCGGAAGGCCTACCAGCCGCAATATCTATAGTTTTGGCAATAGGTGCTAAGAAAATCCTAAAAAAGCAGGGTGTGGTTAAGAGGCTTGTTGCCACAGAGACACTCGGGACAGCTTCTGTGATATGTACAGATAAGACAGGTTCTCTCACAAAAGGTGAGATGGCAATAAAAAAACTTTCCATAAAAGGAAACATTAAAAATGCTTTAAATATTCTATATTTAGCAAATGAAGCAGTGATTGAAGATGTAGACGGTGAGAAAATTGTCCGCGGAGAAACCACAGACAAGGCCAAGATGGAATATTTCCTGAACAATGGAGGAGATACAGAAAGTGCATTAAAAAGATTTAAGAAGATTTCTGTACTAACATTTAACTCTTCTCTAAAATACATTGCCTCACTTTACAATGATAAAGAAGATGACTCATATCAAATATCTGTAAACGGGGCCCCTGAAATACTATTAGGTTTATCTAAATTCTATTTAGATAAAGAAGGTGTCTCAAAAACTTTAGATGAAAGCACGAGAGATCAATTTATTGAAGAATATAAAAAACTTGCAGGGGAAGGCTTTAGAGTGCTCGGTCTAGCTGAGCGTACTCTAGATAGGGGTATGGAAGGGATTGATAAAAAAGACCTCGAAGCAGAATATGATCGGGAGGAACTTGTATCAGAACTTGTCTTTGTTGGTTTAGCGGCAATAAACGATCCAATTAGAGAAGATGTAAGAGTGTCTATTGTACAAGCCAGAAACGCTGGTATAAAAATAATAATGATTACAGGAGACCACCTACTTACCGCTAGGGCTATAGGTGGTAACCTTGGTTTTTCTAAAATAGAAAGAGCTGTTATGGAAGGAGAAATGATCGAGCCCCTTTCTGATAGTCAGCTAAGAGAGACTGTTAAGCGCGTGGAAATATTTGCCAGGGTCAATCCTGAGCATAAGATGAGAATCATAAACGCCCTGCAAAAAAACGGAGAAGTGGTTGCCATGATAGGGGACGGAGTAAACGACGCACCAGCCCTTAAGTCTTCCAACATAGGTGTTGCGGTTGGATCTGGGACAGACCTCGCCAAAGCAGCCTCAGATCTAATTTTATTAGACGATAGTTTCTCAATAGTTGTCGCTGCAATAAAAGAGGGAAGGATCGCCTTTGATAATATTCGAAAAATAACAGTGTTTCTTCTTGCTGGTTCATTTACCGAACTAATCCTAATTGTTTCAGCTATTTTATTTAAGTTTCCATTTTTGCCTGTTACCGCTGTCATGATTTTGTGGACAAACCTTGTTGGGGAGTCATTGCCAAATATTGCCCTCTCTTTTGAGCTAGGAGAAAAAGACGTTATGAACAGGTCTCCTCTTAAGAAGGACAAACCAGTCTTGGATATGGAGTCAAAAACAATAGTGTTCGTAGTAGGTATACTTGCAGACTTCTTGCTACTTGGAGTATTCCTGTACTCTTACTATGTTCTAGGTATGGAACAGGTACATCTTCAAACACTGATATTTGCCTCGCTAGGTTTTAACATGTTCTTGTATATTTTTTCTATAAAAAATCTAAAAGAACACGTATGGAACTATCGTGTATTTAGTAATAAATATCTCAATATCGCAACAGTTATTGGAGTATTACTTATGCTACTTGCCATATATCTTCCAGGATTAAATAATCTAATGGGAACAACCCCTCTTATGGCAACCGACTGGTTTGTTGTGATTGGTTTGGGCTTGATTCACGTCACGGGTATAGAAATAGCCAAATGGTGGTTCTTCTTTAGGGAAAAAACAAAAAATACTATTCTGTCAGAAACTGTCTCAGTTTAACTTTTTACACAAGCTAAAAGCTTATACTCATATATAATAGATATATGATTATATTTTGGATAGCAGTATTTGTAGTTTCACTTTTAGTTTTGGTAAAAGGTGCTGATTGGCTACTTGAGTCTTCAGAGAAGATAGGACTTGCAGCTGGGCTCTCTCCATTTGTTGTGGGGGTTGTTATTGTTGGACTTGGAACATCATTTCCAGAGTTAATGGCTAGTATTGCCGCTGTTGTGAAAGGGGTGCCAGAGATTGTAGTGGCAAATGCCATAGGATCAAACATAGCAAACATACTTCTTGTTGTTGGTTTCTCGGCTTTATTTGCTCGAAGACTTTCTGTTACTAAGAACCTGATAGATATAGAAATACCACTGCTGGCTACCTCAGCGATCCTTTTTCTAGGAGTTGCCTTTGATGGGCAGGTTACATTTATTGAAGCCTTGATCCTATTTGTTACGTATCAAATATATCTTCTGTACACAATATTTCACAGAGATGGAATAGAAGAAAATAAGTCAAAAAGACCTAAAATTACTGCAAAAGATATCGGTATTTTGATTATTGGTATTGCAGGTCTTATTATTGGTGCTAAGTATATGGTTGACTCAGTTGTTGAGTTGTCATCTTTGCTGGGAATTGCGACAGGAGCCATAACCCTAGCAGCTGTGGCTCTGGGAACATCTCTTCCCGAACTTCTTGTTTCCATAAAGGCCGCCAAGGCCGGAAATGCTGAAGTTGCCCTAGGAAACATTTTTGGTTCAAATGCCTTCAACCTACTAATGGTTGTTGGAATTCCTGGTCTATTTGTCACACTTCCTCTCGACGATAAAACTCTTATGTTGGGTCTGCCAGTTCTTCTTGCTTCAACATTCCTATTTATTATTTCTGGTATCTCAAAAAGGATTCACCTGTGGGAAGGATCCATGTTTTTAATGGTCTATGTACTGTTTATTGGAAAGCTATTTAACTTGTTCTAGTATGAGTTTCGTTTTTCTATTAGCCACAATGGTTTCCTTGGGTGGTCTTTTTATTGCCTACTATATTTACAGCACAAAAAAGAAGAATGAAACATTGGTTTGTCCTCTGGATGGTAGTTGTGACACTGTGATTAAAAGTACTTATTCAAAGTTTCTTGGACTGCCTGTAGATCTATTGGGTATTATTTATTATGGGGTAACAATGTTAGGGTACCTTCTTTTATTTGTGGGCTTGATTCCTTATACTCCAGTTATCTCAATACTCTCTATTCTTATTGCTGTTTCTGGAGCACTTTTTTCAATATACCTTGTTTCCATTCAAGGGTTTGTTTTAAAGGAGTGGTGTACTTGGTGTCTGATTTCAGCTTTTGTTTCATTTTTAATTGCAATATTTGCTGTATACGGTTCAGAGTTTAAATTTATATCAGCTCTTGTTGAGTATCAGAATTTCCTGGCAATCTTCCACGCCTTAATGGTTTCTCTTGGTATAGGAGGTGCTTTGATTACCGATATATTCTTCTTTAAGTTTCTAAAAGATTATCGTATCGCCAAAGAAGAATCAGAAGTATTGAAGACTTTCTATCAGATTATGTGGGTTGCCCTTACCGGAATTATTGTTACAGGGCTTCTTCTTTTTCTTTCAGATATAACCTACTACTCAACATCTCAAACCTTTATTGCAAGAGCCTTGATTGTTTTGATTATTGGTTTGGGTGGGGGACTTTTGAACTTGGTTGTTTTCCCAAAAATTCAAGAGATAACATTTGGGGGAGAGCATACACACCGAGCTGGAGAGTTATCAAGGCTTAGAAAGACAGCCTTTGCTGTGGGGTCTGTGTCTATTGTTTCTTGGGTTGTTCTGTTTATTCTCGGTTCTGTTGCGGAGCTTCCATACTCTGCAAAAGAGAGTTTGGGTGTATATGTTGTAGTCTTGATACTTTCTGTTCTTGTTAGTCAGGTTTATGCAAAAATGATCTCTGGCAAAAAACATTAGAAAGACTTGATAAAAACCTATTTTTGAAGTATTCTTTCTGGTGCTGGTAAAGCTTCACCACAAGGGTACTTCTATTTTGGTTAACCAAAATAAGTCGCGCAATGCCAGCACAACCGTATGGTGGCTATGGTATAACGGTTATTACTCCGGTTTGTGGTACCGGTAATTCGGGTTCGATTCCCGATAGTCACCCAAATGTATATACAAATGTACATACAGAAATCCTGCTTAACGGCAGGGTTTTTGTTTGGTATGCTTTAGATATGATAAACCAAGAATTAATAGACTATATAAAAAAAGAGCTTTCTAAGGAGAAAACTAATGAAGAAATTAGATCGGGGTTGATATCAGATGGTGGTTGGAAGGATTCAGATATTAACGAAGCTTTTTCAAGTTTGAATGCTGGTCAAATTTCTAGTGTTCCACAGAAACCAGATGGTCCAAAAAAGAATACAAGCTGGAAACCAATACTTGGAGTATTGGTTGTACTTATTCTTTTAATGGGGGTATATCTATTTTTCCCAAAAACAGAAGTTGTTGTTGGACCTATCTCAACACCTGAGCCAGTACCAACAGAGCCTCAGCAAGATACAGGCGTCCCAAGTATTGTTGTTTCTAGGATTGATAACCTTTTAACTGAGAATAATATCAGACTTTCTTACCTGCTTTCCTCTGAGGGTGGATCTGCCTCAGATCTTGTTTATCAAAGTTCTCCAACAGGATACGAGTTTGTTTTAAATGAAAGATCAAAAATAGAAGAAAATGTAGGTTTTGACAGTACAACTATTGTGCGTGCTTGGTATGATGTCTACTATAATAACCTGCCTGTTTTCAATAAAAGTTTTAATTTGAGTTTTATGGAAAGAGACAATAGCGCAAGATCTAACAGAATAAGATTGGACCCAATCACTATTTCTTCAGAACCAACGATTACTAAATCTGAGGCTCGTAGGATTGCCTTAGATGAACAACCAGGAGTTTCGGGTTCAAGCGGGGTTCTTGGTTACTATGCTGCTGATAATAGCTATGAATATTCACTTGTTTGGGTTTTTGACTCTGGTCCAGTTGTGAGACTGGATGCAAACACTGGAGAAGTTCTATACTCTTGGAACGGAGAATCTTCTGGTGGTGATTTTCCATTTTAATATATGAAAAATAAAAACATATCTTTAATAGTTGTATCGATTTTAGTTGTCTTCTTGTTTTTCACCTGGCATATTGTTTTTGCTTTAATTTCACCAAAATCTTTACCTAAAGGACAGAAGTGTGATTCGAACATGGGTGAGGTTTATAAGATTAGCGCTACTGAGTCAGAATCAGTATCGAGCTATCTTGTAAATGGAAAAATTGAGTATGGTTGTGGTGGGGGATTTGACGGTATGGCTAATACAAAATGTGAAGTGGTTTCTAAATTGGAATTTGGTCAGTGTGAGTATATAAACAATGATCTTTTTGAAAGGGCTAGACTACTTAGAAAGATCTGGTTCTAAAACTTTCCACCAAACGACCCAAAATGTATATACAAATGTACACACAAGAATCCTGCTTAACGGCAGGGTTTTTGTTTGGTATGATTGATTCATGAGTAAAATTTCAAAAAAA
>JBLHJW010000010.1:0-27948 GCA_047619465.1 Minisyncoccia bacterium | reverse complement strand
CGCCATTGATCAAAAGGAAGTTTCAGAGCCTTCCACTGGAGCAGGTAAACTTATCAGAGGTTTCGGTTCAATGATGAAAGGTTTTTACAGTGGAATCTTCTCGCCAAGATCCCTTGATGTTCCTGAGGGGTTAGTAATCCCTGCTGGGCCTGACACAACTCTTTCAAACTCATGTTCAACCACCGTAAACTGTCCCGGCGTTACAACAATGACTCACTCATGTAATTTTGAACCAAGTCTCGAGACGGTATGTGTGGATCAGGAAGGGGATGGTACTGGTGTTGGGTATGGTGCCATCGGTGGAACAACCGTAGATCTTTCAGACGTAGTTACTGCTCTTTCAAACTCATGTTCAACCACCGTAAACTGTCCCGGCGTTACAACAATGACTCACTCATGTAATTTTGAACCAAGTCTCGAGACGGTATGTGTGGATCAGGAAGGGGATGGTACTGGTGTTGGGTATGGTGCCATTGATGAGTTTGCAGTTGCAGATCTTGAAATTTTGGCAAGAACCGTAA
This sequence comes from Minisyncoccia bacterium, assembly GCA_047619465.1. Lineage (GTDB taxonomy): Bacteria > Patescibacteriota > Minisyncoccia > Phycocordibacterales > CSBR16-119 > CAYHDV01. The sequence continues at coordinate 27,427 of JBLHJW010000010.1, read as the reverse complement.
GCGTTCCTTGTCTTGGTGGTTCTACTGTCACAGTAAGTAGTGTTCCTAATGGCGTAACTCTTAATAACGATTATTGGTGTAAGCATGGTAGCGGTACATGGCTTACCGCCCCGGTAGATGAAACTACTGGTTCTGGAGATCTTCCTTATTCACCGTCTCAGGTTTACAGAACAGTGTACGTCTCATGTTCTGGATTCTCTGTTGTCGTGGAGGGAGTTCCAGACGGATCCAACGTAAATAATGATTATTGGTGTAAACATGGTAGTGGAACATATCTTACTACTCCAGTAGGTGAACCTATTGATTCCGCTGCCACTGTTCCAGGGTTTGTGAGCAAGGACCTTTATTGTGAGATTGACTCAAAACTCTCTGTCTCTGATCAAAAAACTCAAATACGAGAGTGTACAAATAAATCAGACCTCTCTTTCCCAGAAAAAGAAGCCGTACTAAATAGCCTCAAATAGTTATGAAAAAACAGGTACACGCGATATTTATATTTATAGGAGTGGTGGTTATTTCCTCTGCCTTTCTTCAGGGTAAAGTTGTGAACACTGACAATGCCAGGCTTTCAAAAACAAATAGTGAAAATCAAACTGAAAATTCTGACTTTTCTAGTCGCGGTGTTGCTTCGGCTATCCTGGCCATGAATGACGATAGTGAGGCACTTAAACCTTTTGGCCTTGGGAGGGACTTAACAGACGGAACCGATAGAGCCGATGGAACAGACGGAACAGACGGAACAGACGGAACCGATAGAACCGATAGAACCGATAGAACCGATAGAGCCGATGGAACAGACGGAACCGATAGAGCCGATGGAACTGATGGAACCGATAGAGCCGATGGAACTGATGGAACCGACCTAACAGACGGAACCGATAGAGCCGATGGAACTGATGGAACCGACCTAACAGACGGAACCGATGGAGGCAATGGAGCATCTAACGGCGGAGGTGGAGCCTCGGGGCGTGGAGCTTCATCAGGTTCTTTCTGGTGGCTAGAAGATGAGGAGGAAGGGTTTTTCCCAGAGGTCGCGCTTGGGACACCTCCAACCATATGTAACATGTTCGTTCTTCAGCCAGAAATAGGAGCGCTTGTAGACGAAACATTTGTTATTTCTGGATATGTTGATTCTATCGAATCAGATTGTTACTGGACTGTTTTTGAAGCAAATGCTGGAGGTGTAGAAGTTTATGATAACAATAATAATCTTCTGTCTACATATAGGACACTAGATTCAGTTGGGGGCTGGATGCAGCAGCCGTCATATTTTCAGACGTTGGTTTCCCTAAACGGACAGCCTGAAACAGAGTTCGGATACATAAGATTCTATGAAAATGTTGTAACAGATGAGGGTGGGGCGGATGATTCCTTTGATTATCCCGTAATGTTTATTGACTATGGAGTTCAAGTAAATGATCAAAGTACAGGTTTTCTAGACTCGCTAGCAAGCTTCTTTAGATCAAAAGCTCCAAAAAAGAAAGTTGCACCAGCCCCAGCGGTTGTTAAAAGTATATTTGATTCAAACCCGTCACAACAAACACGCACCCCAGAAACTTTTGCTCCTGTAAATTCTGTTCCTATCAGCTTGTCTTCTTCAGACAATTTCTGTGAAGTAAAGGACGAGGCGAATAACTATCTGGTTTGTTATGGTAAATATACAGATGAATCAAAAGAAACTTGTGGGTGTTCAGTCTTTCCAGTATTAGAATCTATCAAGGCTCAAAGCAACCAAAAAAACTATGATTCAAGACTTGGTGATATTGAGTTTGAGTCGACTGTATTTATCGGAGACAGGGGTGATAGTGTAGAAAATATCCAAAAGGCGCTATTCCAACTTGATTACTACGATCAAATTCCTTCTAGGATTTACGACGGAGTGACAGTAAAAGCTGTTAGAGCATTCCAGAAAGATAACGCTCTTCGAGGGTGGGGGTTGTTTGTTGGAGAAAAGTCAAACGAGGTTCTCCAAGAGATGTTTACAAATTAGTCTAATTTATGATACAAATATAACACTATGACAGACGGAAAATTTCAATTTATAGCAGCGTTATTTTTTATAATTTTAGGGGCGGTAGGTCACTGGGCTTTTTCTAGTCTAGATTTTGGCAAAGCTAGAGAGGTCGTAATTAATGATATAGATCAAATAGATGGAGCGGCTCAGGATATAAGTGATATCACTGACTCACTCGCTGACCTAACTCAAGAAATAGAGGACAACAATCAAACGGGGGATCCTGTGGTAGAAGAACCGGCTGTTAACCCTCATCAGGATGTTGTAGATAAACTTCAAAAGTTGATAGATGATGAGATATACATGAAGGAAGGATCAAGTGGAACTCGCGTTGGAACAGTTCAGCAATTCTTAAATATATTTGGTGATACAACCAGTAAAGTAGATAATGAGTTCGGATCAGGAACCAAAGCGAAGGTTGTTGCCTTCCAGAAATCAGTAAGTATTACCGCTGATGGAGCACCAGGACCAACAACGTATCAATCAATGATTGATTGGCTATTGACGAAAACCATATAAATAATGTAAAGTGCTTAGTAAATAAACTAAGCACTTTTCAATATGAAAGCAGAAGGATCAAGTAGTGGCGGTTCAAAAAGAAACACTCCTGATGTTTCAAGTCAGTATGATGAGTTAATCTACCAACTAGAACTAACAAAAGCTCCTGTATCTAACAGTGATGGTGCTGAGAAGTTCTCAATACACTCTATAGTTGAAGCAAAGACACCTAGTGATCTTACTGATTGCGGGCTTGTGTGGCTGAGCGTTCTAAACGTCTTAAACGAATATAGAGATTTTATAATCGTAAAACTCATTGTTGTTGGAAGTTTCGGTTTGGGGGTTGAAAAAGATGCCCATGATGACAACGAAACTATTCTTAATGGTTTTAAGTTAGACCCAGACTATATAATGAGTCCTGATCTACCAATAAAGCTCTCAAACGAGTATTTTGAACCTGAGTACACAGAAGAATTGACCTATCGCAGGAACCAACTTGAATCACTTGGATACTTAAAACTTGGAAGACTAAAGATTCCTTCTAATAGAATCATTCAGATAAATTTTGAATTGATATAAAAAAGCCCTCTTAATTGAGGGCTTTTATTTTATCTCATAAGATTTGCAAGTGCCATTGCGTGGGAAATATTTCCTGCCATTAGGTGTGGCTTCACCTTTTCTATAAACTCGCACCATTTAGTTCTAGGAATTTGCATTCTAAAGAGTAACTTAAGAAATAGCACTAGAAAATTTCTATTCTTTTCTGTGACCGTTATTATGAGTACGTCTTTCATGTATTTGAAATATCTTGCAAATAGCTCATCATCATAAACTATAGTTCCAACCACAAACATATCTGGTTTTTCCTTGAATAGTTTCTTTGCACTATTTATAAAAACTTTCGAATGCGACTGCATGCGACCTATTTCATCTAAAAGAAATACTGAGCCTTGAGTTTGAAGCGCTTCCTCCATGGACTCATCAAGATCTTGAATACTAACTTTGTAAGATCCAACCTTAACAAGAGAATCTATGCAAACTTTGTGCGCAAAAGTTCTTTCAGTTAACTGAGGATAAGTGGTTGTTTTGAATCCAACTCGTTTTCCTTTTTCGTCTCTTACCTCTGAGGCAAGAATTCCTGATAAATCTCTATGGTTGAAAGTATTTGCAAAGCTATCCAAGACAGTGCTTTTGCCAATACCTGGAGGGCCTGTTAATAGAACGTACATTGATTTCTGCGTTTGATTTAGGTCAGATTATATACCTCTTTTTTGACTCTGCAAGGTCTGTGTGGTTCTTTATTAAATTGATTTAAAAAGTACTTGACATTCTTTTCCAAATGACTATACTTGTTCTCACGTCTTCTGGTTTGCTGCTAGGAGGCAAAAGACAACCAAAAACACACGTATAACTTTGAGATGCTATGCATCTGGAGGCAGTACTGTTTTTTTGGAAACAGTTTTTTGTTTTTTGAAAATCATAAATCTTATTAAAACAAGTAAAGTTATCACAAAGTCTTAGACTTCATGATAACCGAACGAGGATTAATAAAAGGTCTAGTACTTTTTATTAATATATAAGATTTTGTTATACGCAATTTACTATATGCAATGTAAGTAAATTGCCAGCATCAATTCATAAATCATTTATTTGATTTATGAAAACTAACTACAGATATATTTCATGAGCGGAATATATCTAGAAACAAAATGATTTTATTTGTTTTGTTTCACTCTAAATTACAAGAATGTAAATTCTTGTCTAATTCTTTAGAAGAGTTTGATCCTAGCTCAGGATGAACGCTGGCGGTGTGGATAAGGCATGCAAGTCGAACGAACCTTGTGAGATTGATCTCTTCGGAGTGATTTTTCACGCTGGTTAGTGGCGAACGGGGTAGTAACGCGTAGGAACGTACCAAAAAGTCAGGAATAGCCCATCGAAAGGTGGATTAATACCTGATAGTCCCTCCGGGGTAAAGATTTATCGCTTTTTGATCGGCCTGCGTAGTATCAGCTTGTTGGTAGTGTAATGGACTACCAAGGCTATGACGCTTAGGGGAGGTGAGAGCCTGACCCCCACCATTGGAACTGCGACACGGTCCAAACTCCTACGGGAGGCTGCAGTCGAGAATCTTCCGCAATGAACGAAAGTTTGACGGAGCGACACCGCGTGATGGATGAAGCCTTTAGGGGTGTAAACATCTTTTATAGGGGAGGAAACTATTGACGTTACCTTATGAATAAGGGGCTCCTAATCTCGTGCCAGCAGGAGCGGTAATACGAGAGCCTCGAGCGTTATCCGGAATTATTGGGCGTAAAGGGTCCGTAGGTGGTTATATTAGTCTTTTGTGAAAGACCCAGGCTCAACTTGGGGAACGCAGAAGAAACGGTATGACTAGAGATTGTGAGGGGTGTGTAGAACTCATGGTGTAGGGGTGAAATCCGTTGATATCATGGGGAATACCAAAAGCGAAGGCAACACACTGGCACACATCTGACACTAAGGGACGAAACCCTGGGTAGCGAATGGGATTAGATACCCCAGTAGTCCAGGGCCTAAACGATGCAGATTAGCTTTGGGGAGTATCGACCCTCTCCGAGGCGTAGCTAACGCGTTAAATCTGCCGCCTGGGAAGTACGATCGCAAGATTAAAACTCAAAGGAATAGACGGGGACTCGCACAAGCGGTGGATTATGCGGTTTAATTCGATGATAACCGAAAAACCTCACCAGGGTTAGAAACTTACACGACAGATTCCAGAAACGGAATCCTTCTTCGGACGGGTAAGCAGGTGATGCATGGCCGTCGTCAGCTCGTGGTTTGAATTGTTCCCTTAAGTGGGTCAACGAGCGCAACCCTCATCAGTGTGTTATACGTGTCACACGAGACTGCCCAGCCCAATGCGTACAAACGTTACAGTTTGTAAATATTGGGCTGGGAGGAAGGAGAGGATGACGCCAGGTCAGCATGTCCCTTGATACCCTGGGCTACACGCATAATACAATGGTTGGTACAACAGGTCGCGACGAGGTAACTCTGAGCCAATCCTATAAAACCAATCCCAGTTCGGATAGAGGTCTGAAACTCGACCTCTTGAAGTCGGAATCGCTAGTAATCGCGGATCAGCAAGCCGCGGTGAATACGTTCTCGAGTCTTGTACTCACCGCCCGTCAATTCAAGGGAGCCGGGGGTGCCCGAAGTCTGCTCTAGAAGTGGCCTAAGGCAAATTCGGTAACAGGGAATAAGTCGTAACAAGGCACGGCTAGCGGAAGCTGGTCGTGGACTAATTCAATTTGAAAATGATCCGGTTGGATCTTAGACGGTCGAACTGTATTTATATACAGCACAGGTTGTGATTGACAAAAAATAAACAATCCCCAGTCTCTAGGGATAGAGAGACACAAACGCCATACAAACCAATACCTTCAGAGTATATAAGGATATGTTATATGGTTAGAGTGAAACAGAACAAACAAAAGCATTCGTTCTAGTTAGTTAGTGATGTCATTAAACATCGGTAATACCGGTGTTTTTTGTTAGTTGAATGGAGTGTTTCGTTTCAGATAGAACATACCGGGGTGTTGCTTTACATATACATTTTTTTATGCAAAATGGGAGTAAACTAAAAGAACTCACTACATGGAAAAAATAAATGCATTACTTATGTTATTTTCAGGTAATCCTATCTGGTCTTTCGTATTGTTTGGGTTTACTGTATTTTCTTTGGTTTTAGTTGCCAGAATGTTCTGGAAAAAGAAAAAAACTATTTCAAATCATATGTATATGTTGTATATGTGATGATATAAGCCCTACCCATTGGTAGGGCTTTTTTGTACTCAAATTTGATATACTTATCTGTATGAAATTCAAAATATTTATTATTGGAGCTGGGTTGATATTTCTAGCTGGATTATATGTCTTGTCTGGAGATATTGTTGCCACCCCAAGTTCGGCTGATCAGATACTTGTCCTTGGTGATAAAGAATTGAAAGTTGAAATAGTAGACACTCCACTTTCTCGTGTTGAGGGTCTATCTGGAAGAGAAGGTTTGGACGGTGGAACAGGGCTGCTGTTTGTTTTTGAGTCACCAGAGACTCCTGGCTTTTGGATGAAGGACATGAACTTCTCTATAGACATACTTTGGTTTGATGAGGACAAGAATCTAATAGATATCACAGAAGATATAACTCCAGAGACCTATCCAGAGACTTTCTATCCAACTCAATCAATTCTCTATGCTCTAGAGACAAATGTAGACGAATTTCCAAGCATTGAAGATTTTATAGGTAAAACCTTCGAGTTATCCACAAGAAAAAGTGACTAGATGTCACTTTTTTAATTTAAAAAAAATAAAAATAGTAAAGGAAGTCGATTTTCTTTGTTGCAAACCCTGGCTCAATTGACCAAATTTTTTGACAATATTGATCTACCATTCTAGACCCTAAAAAGGGTAAAAAATTAAGTCATTTTGATTTATTTTGATACAATATGTAGAGGTAATCAGCAGTCAATTCTACTCTAAAAAATTATTTTACATATGGATAAAAACATCATCACAATCAGCCAAATAAGAAAAAGAGACAACACTATACAGTCCTTTGACCTGTCAAAAATAACCAGCGCTATTCAAAAAGCCATGGTTGGAATGGAGAAAGGTGGTAAGGATGAGGCTGAAAAAATTGCGCAGAAAACATATGACAGAATTGTAGGCCTTGTGGAAAAGAATGAGGCTCAAAATATAAGAACAAAAGGTTGTGATATCTACTGTCCAACCGTAGAGGAAATTCAGGACTTAGTTGAAAATGAACTCATGAACAGCGACTTTCATGATGTTGCAAAGGCTTATATTCTGTATCGTGAACATCAATCGCAGGCTAGAAAAAAAGACCTCTTCAAAAGAAGGGTAAACCTAAAACCTCATGAGTATCCAGAGTTGTTGGAATATGTAGATGCTATACGTCACTCGTATTGGATCCACACAGAGTTCAATTTCACTAGTGACATTCAAGATTTCAAAGTAAAAATTACAGAATCTGAAAGAAACGCAATTAAAAATGCAATGCTTGCCATTGCACAGATTGAAGTTGCTGTAAAAACTTTTTGGGGTGATATATACAAGAAACTTCCAAAGCCAGAGATTGGTTCTGTTGGTGCTACCTTTTCAGAATCAGAAGTTCGCCACCAAGACGCCTACGCTCATCTTATTGAAATTTTAGGACTCAATCATGAGTTTGAAACAGTGAAAGATATTCCTGTAATCGCTGAGAGAATTGAGTACCTCGAAAAATCTATTCGTGAGTCAAAAAGCGACGACAATCAAAAGTACTCGCAATCAGTTCTGTTGTTCTCTTTGTTTATTGAGCACGTATCTTTGTTTTCTCAGTTTTTAATTATCATGGCATTCAATAAACATAAAAACCTGTTTAAAGGTATTTCCAATGTTGTTGAAGCAACCTCAAAAGAAGAGCAAATTCATGGGCTGTTTGGAGTAGATTTAATTAATATTATAAAACAGGAGCATCCGGAATGGTTTGATGAAAAGCACAATGAGTTTGTTGTTCAGTCTTGCAGAGAAGCATTCGAATCAGAGAGTAAACTTGTAGACTGGATATTTGAAGATGGTGAGTTAGACTTCCTTCCGAAAAATGTTATAAACGAGTTTATAAAAAACAGATTTAATAACTCCTTAGAAAGTATTGGAATCAAAAAGATATTCGAGATAGATGAGAAGCTACTAGAACAGACAGATTGGTTTGATGACGAGGTCATAGGAACAAAACATGGTGATTTCTTTGTAAAACGGTCGATTAACTACAACAAAAGAAGTACAAGCGTTACTAGCGAGGATTTATTCTAATATACACAACAATATATGACATGGTTAACTGAAAACAGTAGAAAATTTTTAGCAAAAGGATACCTCGCCGAGGGTCAAACTGCCGAGAATAGAATTCGCCTTATCGCTGATAAAGCTGAGGAGATATTAGGAAAAAAGGGTTTTGCTGATAAATTCCACGGATACATGGAACAAGGGTTCTACTCGCTATCATCCCCTATATGGTCTAATTTTGGCCTTAAGAAGGGTTTGCCTATAAGTTGCTTCTCTTCATACATTGGAGACAATATGGGGCAAATTTTACATGCATCTTCCGAAGTTGGAATGATGAGCAAATTTGGAGGAGGGACTTCTGGTTACTTTGGAGCTCTTAGAGGTAGAGGTGCTTCTATTAAAGACAACGGAGTTTCATCTGGAGCAGTTCACTTCATGCAGCTCTTTGAATCTACTGTAAATGTCATAAGTCAGGGATCAACAAGAAGAGGGCGTTTCTCTCCATACTTGCCAATAGAGCATCCAGACATAAACGAATTTTTAGATATTGGAACAGAAGGTAACCCTATCCAGGAGCTTACTCACGGAGTAACAGTTGGAGACAAATGGCTAAAAGAAATGATTGAAGGTGACGATGCTAAAAGAACTACCTGGGCAAAAGTTCTTCAGCGTCGAGGAGAGATGGGTTATCCGTATATTCTTTTCTCAGACAACGCAAACAACAACACTGTTGATGTTTACAAAGACAAAGGAATGAAAATTTACAGTAGTAATCTTTGTTCAGAAGTTCTACTTCCTACAAACGAAGACTGGTCTTTTGTTTGTGACCTATCTTCTATGAACCTTGTTCATTTTGACAAGTGGAAAGACACTGATGCTGTTGAAACGCTAGTGTATTTCTTGGATGCAGTTATGACTGACTTCACAATGAAACTAGAAGAAATGAGAGACTCAGAAGAGTCTGAGAAAAGAAAAGCTTTTATTTTTATGGAAAGATCTTACGACTTTGCTGTTGCCAATAGGGCTCTGGGAGTAGGAGCTCTAGGATGGCACTCACTTCTACAGTCAAGAATGATACCCATGGATAGCCTTGAAGCAAACAAGCTAAATGTTGATATTTTCAAGACAATTAGAGACAAGGCTTACCAGGCTTCAAAAGATCTTGCAAAGGAGTTTGGCGAACCTGAAGTATTAAAAGGGTATGGAAGACGCAACACAACCCTAACAGCTGTTGCGCCTACAACTTCATCTGCTTTTATTCTTGGTCAAGTTTCTCAAAGTATAGAGCCTATCTGGTCAAACTGTTACGTAAAGGATCTTGCAAAGATGAAAGTTACAATTAAAAACCCAACGCTAGAAAAGCTTCTAGAAGAAAAAGACCAAAACACAAAGGACGTTTGGCGGTCTATCCGTGACAATGATGGATCAGTTCAACATCTTGATTTTCTATCAGACGACGAGAGGGAAGTATTCAAAACATTTCAGGAGATAGATCAAATGGTTTTGATAGAGCAAGCAGCTACACGTCAGGTGTTCATAGACCAGAGTCAGTCACTGAACATTATGATCAACCCGAAAACACCTATTAAGGACATAAACAACTTATATATTCAGGCTTGGAAGTTGGGAATTAAAACTCTTTACTATCAACACAGTATGAATGCCGCACAACAGCTAGGTAGAAAGAAAGCCCAGGAAGTGTGTGTGACATGTGAAGGATAAAAAAACCTTATGGACACACCAGAGATTCGCTCTGTAAAAGTCCGATTCATTAACTCAAATAAAAAAGCCTCGCGTACTGCGAGGCTTTTTGTTAGATATCTAATTAGAGAATCTAATTCCTTTGCTTTGAGCAAATCTGATTACTTCATCACAAGTTATATCTCCAAAATCATAAGTTTGTCCAGCGTAGAGCTTGGGTTTGGAATCCAAATCTCTTAGCCTCTGTATATCCATGCGCTTTAGGCAGTTACAAGCCCTAACAGAAAGTAGTTTCCTCTTTAGGATCTCCACAATTGGAGCATCCAAGATTTCACTATTTTTCAAATGCTTGTATACCACAGGTTTCTTTATTGGCTTAAGCCTGCTTTCTAGGGCCTTCATTGCCCACCAGTTTTGTGTCACCGGAACTAAATGCAAATAAACACATGACAAGAAAGATTTGAAATCTGGAACATGTATTCCCATACGAATTTTAAATTCTGAATACTCATAAAAATCATAGAGCTGAAAGAAGGGTCCACTCTTATTTATGTCATACGAGAAAAGTCTCTGATTACGTAAACTTTGAGCAACTGTAATCGTCCAGGAGTCTTCGTATTCATCTATTCCAAATATACAGTAGCTGACATTCAGCATGTTTTGAAATCTTTTCTCATTTCCATTGAGATCCTTTTCAGACATTTCTTTGAGGAATTGCATGAATGTCTCAATGAATAATTCTGAGAACTTAGTAACCGTTTCTTTTGTTACAACTTTTGAAATGTGCTCTGTGCTATCTAAACGTATGTAATTCATTCTAATTAGATTTATTTATTATTCATATTACAAACTTTATTCATATTGTCAATGGTCTGTAATTATGATATAGTTTTTCTGACTTTGTATGGATTGACTGCTGTATATTCTTCGGAATAAATAGAGGAAAGTCCGGACACGAACATTTGTAAAAGTGTAGCAGGTAGCAGGTAACCCCTGTCGTACGCAAGTATAGAGGTGCGAGCAGTGACGATGGACCCGAAAGGGAAAGACATCTTTCGAGATGAGCTCTATGGTGACATAGAGGTGAAACGGCTAAATCCTTACCTTCGTGCAAGATCGTGCCTAGAGCTTCGGCTCTTTGAGAATCGCATGAGGTCTACGGCGACGTAGATCCTAGATAGATGGTCATTTAAACAGAATCCGGCTTACAAGTACAAAATCAATATATAAAAACACTCGCGTAAGCGAGTGTTTTTATTGGGTGTGTCGCGTTAATGAAAACTATCAATGGTATCAATCGCTTATCAAACATTCGTTTGCTCCACCTTCATGGGTGTTCGGGCCAGCATGGGCCATTATTTATATATTAATATAAATTTCTTTTGGAAAGGTGGTTGTGCTCTGGTATGAAGGGGAAATCAGTTGGCTACACCTGTCATGTTATACACTTCGATATCTATCTTTAATAGTCATACAATAAATATATGGATAATAAAAAATATTATATAAAAGCCGCAACACTGTTTCTTGTTGCTGCCGTATTACACGTAGTAAGATCTATTCAAGTTTGGGAGATGCTTATCGCTGGAACAGCGATTCCTGTATGGTTAAGCTATGTTGTTGGAATTCTTTTGCTCTATCTTTCAGTAAAGGGGTTTAAAAAAGTAAAACAAATGCGTTAAAACCTTGACAAAAGGCATTTAATTTGCTAACCTATATGTATGTGAGTGTTGAACTTCGGTTCTAGCTCTCGAATACCACAAAAGATCCGCCGATAGGGAGCGGATTTTTTGTTTACTCAGTGGTATAATAATACTATGAAAATGTACATGGTGATTGGATACATAGCTGCATTCTGTACAACAGTTGCCTATATTCCTCAGGCGATAAAGATAATAAGAACTAAAGATACAAAGTCGATATCATTATGGATGTATATAGTTGTAACAATAGGAGTTTTATCCTGGCTTATCTATGGAATTTTTATAAAGGACACCCCTCTGGTGATAGCCAACTTTGTCACCTTTCTTTTTACCCTTACAATTTTAATAATGAAAATAAGATATGACTAAGTAACTTGTAAACTTGGATATACACGAATAACAAAAAAATACACAAATAAATGATGTTATGCTAAGTCGTGGCCACGGAAACTATATCTGGAGAAATGTAAAAATATTCTTACTGAAAATACACAGACCACAGAAGCTTTGGTAGGTCTGCCGTTGTTTCTTAAAAAGATGTTTCAGATTTTAAAAAAGACCTTGTTCCCATAATCTCAGACGTAAAAATTGATCTGCTTATGGATTCAAATCCAAATCCGTTGTTATCTAATTTAAAGGTAAATATTGAATATAGATACACCCTTTAGGCTTTTGATGATATAATGTATCTACAGTTGTCTTTACCGACGACTAGCGACGGCACTCACATATTGGTATTCGTGGAGCTCGCACTCGCTAGTCTTCCGTGTAGAGAACTTATTAGAAACCTGCTTCGGCAGGTTTTTGTGATAGTATCTAGAACATGAAATGGTATCTTGCTTCGAGATTTAAACAAAGAGAGTTAATCCAAGAACTTACAAAAGCCCTTGTTATGAAGGGTGAGACTGTTGTCTATGAGTGGACTAGGCTAGGGTCATTGAAACCGTATAACAAAAACAAAGATCAATCTACTGTGATTGCTGGAGAAGTTGCAAGATCATTTGATGGTATAGATGTATTTGTTCTTATTTCAGATGAAGCAGGAACTGATATGTTTGTAGAGCTTGGGCTGGCAATAGGTGAGTCACTAAGAAGTGAAGACATGAGGATATATATTGTAGGTGAGCACAATGACCGATCACTGATGCACTTTCATCCTTCTGTAATAAGAGTTGAGAATCTTGAAGACGTTTTCAATAAAGAATCAATAGATATTAAATTATAAAACCCGCATTATTGCGGGTTTTATAATAGGGTTACTATGTATTTCACAAGTCTACTTTTCTGCTGGGGTACATAATAATGACTTTCTTGTCCGCGCCTTTCAAAATCAACCAAGTTTACGCGATAAAGCTCCAAAAGATGTTTAGAGGTGCTTTTAAAAGATAGTTTTATAATTGATGAGATTTCCCATACTGGAAGCACTCCATTTTCTTTTAGCGCTTTCAGAATATCTAATCTCCGCTTACTAGCTAAGGGTTTTAATATCTTTTCAATTCTTTTTGTTTGCATGTATATATATTATCACTTAAACCAATGTTCTACCATTCGCGCGAATGGTGGAACATAATAAATAAATAAGTAAAGTTATCCCCATTTATTAGTTAAAGTGTATTGATAGTGTGGGTTGTTGTTGCGATAATTACATATGTATCTTGCAACGAAAAACAAAAACATGTTTACAAATGTACATGTGGTCGAAGTTGCCGAGATAATTATTAGGTACCGAAATAATTATTTAAATATGGCACCAAAGAAAAAGAAAGTTGCTAAGCGAAAACCAGCAAAAAAGAAAGTTGCTGTAAAGCGAAAGCCAGCTAAAAAGAAAGCCGCTGCTAAAAAGAAACCAGCAAAAAAGAAAGTTGCTAAAAAGAAACCAGCGAAAAAGAAAGCCGCTGCAAAAAAGAAGCCAGCAAAAAAGAAAGCCGCTGCAAAAAAGAAGCCAGCGAAAAAGAAAGCCGCTGCAAAAAAGAAGCCCGCCAAGCGAAAAGCTGCAAAAAAGAGTGCAGCTCCAAAGCGAAAGCGACGACGATAGTAAAGTATTTGTCTTGTGCAATAAGACCACTCTCACGGGTGGTTTTATTGCGCATGGATACTGGTAAACAAAAAAGCTGTTCCAGAGTTGAACAGCTTTTAAAATAAGTTATTTAATTTTTTCTATCTCCGTTTCAGTAGAGCCTTCAAGTTTGTAGACTCCCATTGGTTCAGAGTTGTCGTCAGGCCATATGCAACCATAGCCGCGTTTTTCCCACCAAGCTTCTGCTGTAATGGCTATGTAATCATTCAACTGATCAAAGCACTTATGTACCTTAGCTCTTTCTGTTCGGTTTAAAACCTCATAGACCTCTGTTGTTTGATACTTATTCTCATTAAGCCAAACTCTTCTCTTTTCCAGTACATATGATTCAAACTCCTCACTCAGAGCCTTACGATCTATTTCAGCTTGTGTCATCATTTTCTTAACTTAGATGTTCCTTTTAATCCCATGAAAAATCACCTCCAAAATGACCCCATGTACAGGTCTCAGAAAATTTAACCTTATCTAACTTCAGATATTCCCTAATTCCTTTTGGGCTTAAATCATAGCCTTCAATTTGAATCTCTTTTCCGTCTACAACTGCTAGAGCCATCACAGGTTCTGGTTTTCCTATCGCGTAAGCCAACTTCGTGGATACCTTTCTTGCTTTAAGTTTTTTCAATAATTCAACTGAAATCCTGCGAGCCATGTATGCTCCAGAGCGGTCCACTTTTGTATGGTCTTTTCCTGAGAAAGAACCTCCCCCAATTGGTATTTCTGGTCCATAGTTATCTATAACCAGCTTCCTTCCAGATAGACCAGTGTCGGCATCAAACCCACCCACTGACCATTCTCCAGCAGGATTGATAAGATATTCTTTTGCGTTAATGTTTTCTTTTACAATCTTCAGTAAATCCTTATTCTTAGAGTTCTGGAAACTCACCACCACAGTAGTTATTTCTTCTCCATCAATTGTCACTTGAACCTTTCCATCGTACGGATACTTTTTGTAGACCCTCTGGCATAAGTTCCGAGCTAGGGTATATTCCAATGGCATTAACTCATCTGTTTCTGATGTAGCGTATCCATTCATTATTCCTTGGTCACCTGCACCTCCAGTATCCACTCCCTGAGCAATTTCAGGGCTCTGAACAGATATATTTGATATTACTTCATATTCTTTACCTACTATACTTTTCACAATTCCCTCTATATCTAAAACTGTCTTTGAGGTAACTTCACCATTTATTGTTACCAGATTGTGACCTCCCATGACCTCTACTGCCACTCGACTATTCCTGTCTCCCTCTAGATACTTATCTAGAATACTATCTGCTATATAATCACAGATTTTATCTGGATGCTTTGGACTTACAAATTCTGCTGTTTTAATCATAAAATAAAAAAATTCTTCTATTAAAGAAGAAAGATTGTTCCACGTGGACTAGACGTATATTTATCTTTCCTAACACTCTCGTGTCTGGCTGGATGGAGCACCTTCTTATTTCTAAGGGTTGCTGATGGGTCTCGGAGCCAGTTGCTCTCACCATCTCTGGATAATTATTAAGTTGTACTCAGATTATATCAGAAAAAGATATATATACACAAACGGCTCAACATGGACGGATTAAAGTATGTAATTCCAATGAGCTGTCATCATGAAGTTAAAATTATTAAGGGCATGTCAACACTATTTGAAGAAAAACAAGGTACTGTCGAGAAGAACGAGTGCGAAGGCTGTAAATACAATCGATCAGATAGGCATAATGGAAAGTATGTAAAAATTATGGATTGGAGTGAGAATAAAATTATTAGATTTGTGGATCTTACTTCCTAAGGAAAAAATTATAAACTAAACCCCAACCCCTTCCCAAAACTACCTAACCCGCAGTTTTTTGGTATACTTAAAATAATAATAATTATTAAAAATAAAAAATATTACTTATGGAAAGTGTACTTATATCTATAAAAATAATTGTTGCGCTTGGTATATACAACGTGTGGCTAATAAGACCTAAAAAATCCACAACTTGGAGGGGAGGTCATGCGAAAAATATGAAAGCTGAATTTAAGACTTATGGTCTTTCAAAAACCGCTTTTTATTTAATTGGATTTATTAAAATATCTCTTGCAACCTTAATATTAATAGGTATTTGGGTGCCTTTTCTTTCTTTATTTGCTGCAGCATGTCTTACTTTCATGATGGCAGGGGCAATATATATGCACATAAAAGTGAAGGATCCTCTAAAGAAATCTCTACCGGCTTTAATAATGTTTTTACTTTCAGCACTTATAGTTATTCTTTCTTAAGTCTTAAGGTAAAACCTTTTCTCAAAAAACTGCATAACCAGCAGTTTTTTTTGGTATAAAAAAGCCTTCACGTTTTAACGCAAAGGCTAATATTTAAATAAATCTTGAAAATTTTTCCATTTGTTCTCGGTACATTGCAAACAACACAACATCATATAGTTCACCTCTTATGAATCTATGAGATTTTATAAAGCCTGCTCGTATAGAAGAGAAGGCTTCGTCTATATCAGATTCTTCCCATCCACCACCAGCTAGTAATGATTGTTTTAACTCTTCTTCTCTTTTTCCTTGAGACATTCCTTCCTGTATAAATTGAATTAGTTCTTGTGTGATCGTTGTTTAATTATACCAAAAGTTTTTATAATAGAGGGGTAAATAAAAAAGGAGTCGATATTCGACTCCTCCTTTTTTAAGTTTTACAGCCAGGCTGCTACCGATGTTTCTTTTTTTCCTAAGTCTGGATCGATCTCCATTGCTTTGGTTGTCTCTTCGCACTTTATCCAGCTATTCTCATTCTCTACAATCTTCATGTGAGGTGCGGATCCCTTGCAACAGTCTCTGTTTGTACATGCAAAGCCAATCTTCTTAACAATGCCAACAGGGCAAGCCTCCACACTTGTAGCTACTACACCGTAGCCAGAGTTACTCTTTTTTAAGTTTCTTTTATAAAAATATGATTTTAATTCCATAAATTCATCTCTTGTGAATATTTTCTTCATACTACATTTAAAGATTAATTCAGTCAACACTTCTCTATAAATCAAATAGCTAAATGATATCGATTTATCTGAAAATAGTATTAGAATTTCGGTGAAGATTTACTAGTTATCCAGTAAGTGAATATCATCTGTATCAAAAAATCCCCTTGTTTCAAGTGCTGTGCGCAGAGACTCGACATCATCAGTAAATATCACTACTGCAAGATCTTTGACTGCGCGAGAACAGCATACGTAGAATAGCCTACGAGTTCTATCAACGGCTGTGTCTTTTCCTTCTTCCTTATTTTTTATATCTGTTTCTGACAATTGAGCAGTTCCAAAGTATTTTCCGTAAGAAAATGACTTAGCGGTATTCTCTTCTTCATCGATGATAACTAAAACTCTTTCAAACTCAGCACCTTTTATTCCTTGTTGTGTTGCAAAAGGAGATTGTTTTTCGACGTAAGTTTGGTAGCCTGATAATTGCGATGCTTTACAGTTAAGAAATCTTAGTACTGAATTTTCAGGAGAATTTTTAACAACTTGTTCTCTTGCTAAAAATTGAGCTAGGGGAATATCGAAGCGATCATCAATTGTGGTTATGTCATGTTCTTGTATAAAATTAATTACATCCCCAACTAAATATTTACTGTTTAATTCGAGCATTTCCGCCAGGGATACAAGATTTTCGTTTAAAGAAGATAGTTCATACCCAAGGTTATTTTCCTCAATGTTTTCTGGGCTGAGTTTTTGACAATAATTTCTCAATAAAGATATTACTTTAAAGTCATCGTTAGCTTTCTTTGCTTGAGTAAGGGGCAGTAAGTATTGAATAAATGGACGAACAGCCCAAGCGGTACCATCTATAAGACCGCTTGTTAAGCTTTCTGTTGATTTATCATTTAGAGCGCTGTAAATATCAGGAAATCCCAGTCTAGAAGCCGCAATTCTGTGTACAATTACCAATACTCTAACATCCCCATCTTCTCCGTCACTTAACCAGAGAGGGTCTTCATTTTGTTCAGATATAAACGTTCGAACTTTTTCCAGACCTTCAGTTCTTTGGTCTGCTGGTAATATAAATAATCTAGCAGTACCTTGGACCGATGTTTGTATTCCGTCAACTTCAATTGTTCTACCTATTGTTTGCTGTAATCCATCTGCTTCAGCTCTGATACTGTTTATAACATTGAGAATTCTAATTGGACATCTAAAATTTTCTGGCTTTGGGATTGTTACCCAATTAGTTTCATTTGATATGTCCCCAATTCCATCCAAATAGATTTTTTGCATTGGGTCACCGAAGAAACCTAGGCAGAAGTCTGAAGAGGTGTTTAAAGTTATGTCTTTCAAAGCTTGTACAAAGTCAGGTTTGGTATCTTGGCTTTCGTCGACAAAGATTACAGGGAAACGCTGAGATATAACATTCTGCAACATACTGTGCTTGGATATTAAATCAGGGCCAATTTTTAATATATCACTGTGTCCCAATACACCATTAACGTAGTCACTGCCCGTGCCATATCTAAACCTTTTTACCTCTGACAAAAGTTCAATCTGGTTTTTATATTTTTCAATATTTACACGCTCTTTTTCTTTTGTGGTCTCACGAGTTCTCGGCTTATCAATTTTATCCTGAGAATCATCTATTTTTTGAGTTAGCCTTTGTAGAACCCAAGCATGTAAATCGCTTTGAAAAGGCTTTATCACTGACCATAAAAAACTGTGAATGGTTGAAACATGGAAAAGCGAATCATGTCCTACATCCCCATATATTTCCTTAACGGCTACATCTGTGTAAGTGATACATGCTATCTGTTGTGATTGTCGACGTAACTGTTCTCCTTGTTTTTTAGATAAGTAATCCAACGCTTTGACCAAGGAGGTTGTTTTACCTGACCCTGCTCCTGCTACCATGGTAAAGTGGCGCAATCCCTTTTTGTTTAGTCGTTTACGAAGATCTAAATCTGCTGACGTATCAGGTTTTCCTTTGCGACTTTTCATACAGTTGGGACATTCTTAACTTTCTTTTTTGATGTCTTATCAACCTTCTTTACTGAGGTTTTAGGCGTGACTTCAGAGACTGGTTTTTTTACCTTTGGAACAACCTCCTTCTCTAGCCATTCAATACCTTCTTGAATGTAACTTGGAACAACCCAATCTTCCTGATTCTTTGCTAGAAGCGCTAGTGCAAAATCAGTTTTTTTGAAATTTTTTCCGCTAACTCGCTTATATATTCTGTCTGCTGTAACTTCAAGTGTTGGTGTATCACTCGATTTTACACGTATTTTGAGGTCTTTGTTTTCAATATTTTGACTCCATACCAGGTTCTCATAGGCAAAAGTTTCTTCTAGCGTACGTCCAGTTCGAGCAATGCTGTCAGTATCACGAACTATAGTAACTTGTGATTGGTAGCATACATAAACAGAAGAGTGTTCAGAATCTCGAATTTGAGTTTTCTGAGCTTTGGTAGCTTGCAAAAGTTCGTTAATAGTTTTCTTTGCTGGTAGCCACTGAATTAAAGTTTGGTTTGAAGTAACTGCGTTATCAACTTCAACAGGGCAGGTAGTTCCTTTTTTGGGAGATGCCTCCCCGTCTTCTTCTTCATCAATGTCTTCAAATTCATCAGATTCTTCGTCTTCGCCATTATCCTCTTCAGGAGTAGGTCCAATAACACTATCTAGGTCAGTAATTACTAATGAAGTTATTCCCAGAAAATCGATAAGCGACTGAAAACGATATCCAAAAGCTCCTCCTATTTCAAGAACACTTATGCAAGTCTGCTTAAGCCGTGGCGCAGATTTATTAATCATAAGAGGTATTAGTAAGCGTTCAACATTGCCTTCCACCAGAATTGCAGCGTCTGCAAAAAAGAGGTCACAGTGAGTGAGTTTTAGGTAGCGCTCCAAGAAATCTTTAGTTGGATTCTCAGTTTTGTCATAATACTCAGACAAATTAAGAACTGTGGTGTGTTGCAAAGAACCACTGCCCTCACGACGAAAATATCTTATAGGACGGAAACCTCGTTCATATAGAATATGTGCTGAATGTGTAGTGAGAACTATTTGACTTGAGTAACTACTTGAGTCAGGTCCGCTAACAGATAGTATATCGAGTATTTGATTAACGAATACTTGTTGCAATTGTGTGTGAAGGTGTGCTTCTGGTTCCTCGATAAAAACAAGATGTAACGGTGGGCGGTTTTCCTCAATATCCATCCATTGATTATGCAAATCTAACAATTCAACAACCATATATATTAAGTTTTTAAAACCCAAACCATTATATTTATCCGGAAGGGTCATGTCGCGATCAAGTTCGTAATGAACTTGTGTACCATCCTGACTACTCATTAATGTTGTAGGATTAAGATCTGAAAGTATTTTGATACTGGGATTAGACAGTCCAGGATATCCGAGTGTCGCCAATTTTTCCATTGTTGATGAAAAAACATCATGCAAATGCAGATTCATCAATCTCTCTGACTCAGAAAGTGCGCTCATTGCTTTGTAATCATGGTCGCGCTTTTCTAGATTACGTTTATAAAACTTACTTAAGTGTCGTGAAAGATCTTCAGATCTGGCCCCTCCAGATGTGTCTGACAAATGGCGTTGCGCTTGAAGAAAATCAACTTTAATAAGGGAAGACAGTATATCTTTCCCGGATTTACTTTTCCCAGTATACCCCTTGTCTGAAATTATTTGCAAAGGTGCATAGCCTCCAATTTCACAAAGATTTTCGTCAAATTTTGATCTGTCTAGTACATAATATCTGAATTCGTATTCACGTTTTAATTCTTTCGTAAGAAAATCTTTTAATGTTTTAGGAAATAAAACAACTGGCGAACCTTCTGTTTCTTCATCTTTATAACCTTGAGCAGCTGCGTATGCTTCTTTAAATTTAGAAAGTGTTTGACTTGAGTCTGTTGGTGAGAATTCTACTCTTATTCCTACCTGTTTTTCTTTCCAGTCCAAACTAGGAAGCAAATCAATTACCTTATGGAGGTCAGAGTCATTTACACCAAACC
Source organism: Minisyncoccia bacterium (assembly GCA_047619465.1). Lineage (GTDB taxonomy): Bacteria > Patescibacteriota > Minisyncoccia > Phycocordibacterales > CSBR16-119 > CAYHDV01. Next base: position 6,629 of record JBLHJW010000010.1, on the reverse strand, counting down.
AGAAATCTATTGATATTTCGGGCAGTTTTGAATCCGTAACATCATTGGCGAAGTCTTCAATTTCAGACCAAGTAGATGCACATAAGTCGTGTATGCTAAATTTTTCCCGAGAAGCTGAAACAAAGAGTTGTAATGCTTGTACCACAGAAGTTTTGCCACTGTTATTTGAGCCAACAAAAATAGATATGTCCTTATGCATATCTATTACAACATCCCTCAGTCGTCTAAAATTCCTTATATGTAATGAGTCTAATTTCATAGTATTAACTATAGATTATCATTAATTTTGAGTCAGCGACACTGTCTTGATATTTACTGTAGTGCCTAGTATGAAAAATAACCTCAATATAGGTTTTTTCATGTGTTTCTTGTGTTAATACAAATTGATGAAACTTAAGGGAATAAATCAATTTTGAGGGAATACAAGTTATTGGATTTTAGTCAATCGTTAAAAAACCCAACACATACTGAGCCGTTTAATCTCCCAAAAATGATAGGTGAAACCTATCATTTTTGGGAGATGGTGGGTGTGAGTATATTCGCTTGAAATGGAACACGAAACTGGTGTTTTCGCCACTCGTAATTTGGTGTGAATGTGATAAAGTAGTGTTTATGGGACTATTTACAAAGATATTTGGAGATGAATCAAGTAAGTTTATAAAGCTTGCAGACAAGAAGGTTCTCGAGATAAACGCTCTCGAGGAATCAATGAAAGCACTTTCTGATGAGGATTTTCCAAAGAAGACAGAAGAACTAAAAAAACGAATCAAAGAAGGAGCAACACTAGACGATGTACTTGTGGAGGCTTTTGCGCTTGCTCGTGAAGCTGCATGGAGAACAGTTCAAATGAGACCTTATGATGTTCAGCTAATTGGAGGAATGGTTCTCCATGCGGGGAAGATTGCTGAGATGAGAACAGGAGAAGGAAAGACTCTTGTGGCTACACTTCCTGCATACTTGAATGCACTTGCTGGAGAGGGTGTACACATTGTGACTGTGAACGACTACCTAGCGAAGCGTGATGCTCAGTGGATGGGACAGGTGTATGCATTTCTAGGACTATCTGTCTCTGTGATCAATGGTCAAAATACATCATTTATATATAAAGAAAGAGAAGACAAAGAACTCGACGAGGCTCGAGACGAAACAGGAGACTATCACATCTTCGATCAGTACCTGACTGCGTGTGATAGGAAGGAAGCGTACGATGCAGACATTACTCATGGAACAAACAATGAGTTTGGTTTTGATTACTTGCGGGACAACCTAACTCGTTCCAAGTACGGAATCACTCAGAGAGACCATGCGTATGTGCTTATTGATGAGATAGACTCTATCCTGATCGATGAGGCGCGAACACCACTTATTATCTCTTCTGCAGCACAAGGAGCTGAAGAGGAGTACCAGAAGTTCTCAAGTATCGCCAACAGTCTAATCCCAGGAGAAGACTATGAGGTAGATGAGAAGTTGAAAGCAATTCAAATAACAGAAGACGGAATCACAAAGGCTGAGCGAGCGCTGGGAGTTGAGAATATATATACAGAAGCCGGAATCAAAGATGTGCACCACCTAGAAACTGCTGTGCGAGCGAAATCACTTTTCGCAAAAGACAAAGAGTACGTAGTTCAAAATGGAGAGGTGATTATTGTAGACCAGTCTACAGGAAGACTGCAGCCAGGACGACGCTTCAACCAGGGTCTGCACCAGGCACTTGAAGCAAAGGAGGGTGTAGAACTACAGAAAGAAAGCAAGACTGTGGCGACTATTACATACCAGAACTATTTTAAATTCTACAGGAAGCTGTCTGGTATGACCGGTACAGCTAAGACTTCACAAGAGGAATTCCACACAGTATATGACTTGGATGTTATAAGTATTCCTACAAACTTGCCTATTGCTCGTCTGGATCACAACGACTTGATATTTGCTACAGAGCAAGGGAAGTTCAAGGCTATTGCTAAAAAGGTAAAGGAGATAAACGAAAGTGGTCAGCCTGTACTTATAGGTACTATTTCTATTGAGAAAAACGAACTCCTATCTGCATACTTGAAGGGTGAGGGAGTGCCACACACAATGCTAAATGCTAAACAGCATACTTCAGAAGGAGAGTTGATAGCTCAGGCTGGTAAGCGTGGCGGAGTAACTATTGCTACAAACATGGCTGGACGTGGAGTTGATATTAAGCTTGGAGGAGACCCAAGCACAGATGAGCAGCTAGAAGAGGTAAAAGCGCTCGGTGGACTGTATGTTCTAGGAACAGAACGTCATGAGTCAAGACGTATAGATAACCAGCTTAGAGGGCGAGCTGGACGACAAGGGGATGCTGGAGAAACTCAGTTCTTCGTGTCAGCAGATGATGACTTGATGAGAATATTTGGCGAAGACCGAATGAAGAAAATGCTCACAACTCTGGGATTGTCAGAAGACCAGCCAATCCAACACAAGCTGGTAAGTGGGTCTTTGGAGTCTGCACAGGAAAAGATAGAAGGAATGCACTTTGACTCACGTAAACATACTCTTGAGTATGACAACGTCATGAGTCACCAGAGAGATACTGTATATGGAAGACGCCGAACACTTCTTTTGAATGATAACCCAGAGGTGAAAGAGTTTGTGCTTGCTATGTACAACGAAGACGACCAGGCAAAGCTTCTGATAAAAGAAGACGAGTTGGGTATAGATCTCATGTACAACACTATTCGTCAGATGGCACTTTCTGTAACAGATTCACTATGGCTAGAACACTTGGAGGCTATGGACTACTTGCGAGCATCGGTATCACTTCGAGCCTATGGTCAGAGAGAGCCACTTATAGAATACAAAAGAGAAGGACTAAAGAAGTTTAAAGACATGGAGGCTTTCTTCCTTGTTAAACTTCTGGAGCTGACTTTGATGTTAGATAAGAATCAACTGGGATCTGTGCCCGGTGGACAGCCAGCAAAGAAAGAAGACGATGGTCCGAGAGTTGTTCTGAATAAGCCAGCTGCTCCAAAAGCGTTTCAATCTAGTGATAATATGGTCGCTAGTGGCGCAGAAAGAGAGTCTGGTACCGTAGTTTCTGATAAAAAATATGGAAGAAATGACAAGGTTGTGATAATAAAAGATGGTGAAGAACAAGAGATAAAATACAAGAAATTTGAGCAGTTAAAAGAGGGTGGTTGGAGCATTAAAAAATAGTCCCTGAGTAAAATAGACAAAGTTGTGTTATGCACAATACACCCTAAAACCCTTATTCTATAAGGGTTTTAGCTGTCAAGGAATTAAATTAGAAAACGCTTGACAAAACATGTCAAGTAGTCTACTATGGACGTCAGTCCTGTCGAGGGGCTTTTTTCTTTGCCCATAAAAAGGTGTAGAAATCCTCGATAACAGACCACGACGTTGGCAGAGCAAATACTGCTATACTATGATAAAAATCACACAATTAAAGAAAAACACACGTGCGTTTATCGCACTACCGCTTCTTTTGGCCAATTTACCACTAAGCTTAATTGGAGGATCATTTCTTCCATCAGTCAGCGAAGCCCTAAATTTTAATATTGTAGAAAAGGTGTCTTTAGAAGAGATATCTCTTCTAAAGCAAGCTGAAAGCATTGACGCATATTTTGGTAAGTGGAATCTTCCTCTTACGGGGTACGGAATGGTTTTTGCTAAGGTTGCATTGAAATATGATCTTGATCCGTTTCTTCTACCGGCTATTGCCATGAGAGAAACTACAGGAGGTAAGTTTACTTGTGGTGGACTCAACGCCTTTGGTTATGGATCATGTACAATCTTCTTCGACACATTTGAAGAATCAATTGAAGCTGTAGGAAAAGCTATCTCTGGTAACCATCCAAGGATTGCGTATGCTTATGAAGGAAAAGATGTGAAGGGAATACTTGAAACATATAACCCACCATCTGTTGTTCCAACATATGCAAAGGAGGTGATGAGTATTATGGATAAGATATCCGAATCAGAACATCCTGTAGAATTAGCTTCACTTTAATTTAATAAAAATAGAAACACCCCAGGGTTCATCCTTGGGGTGTTTTTTGTATTAGAAAAGGCGCTCCATAAGGAGCGCCTCGTATTATGTTCTGAACTCTATTCAGACTTAGTAGCTTCTTCGCTTTCTATATTCTCAGACCTTTCTTCTATGATATTTCTTGTCGTTGAGCTAATTGGCGCTATTTCTATCTCATAGTGCTCTAGATCCTTAAGATCAATCTTCAGGCCTCTGCCTATGAACTCAATGATTTCATCAGCTGTGGTTTCAGATACTTCTTTGAGATCAGACTCCTCTTTGGCTGTGGCTTTTTCTTTGTCCATCATTCTTCTTTCTAAATTCTCCGCATTTACGGCAAGCATTAGTAAGTATACGGTAGAATCTCTGTATATAAAGAGCTTCTCGTTTATTACTTTTGAGATGGCAAGAAACCATAGAGTAGACTTTTTCCCCTTGTTTGATGGCTTGTCCTTTTCAGCAGCGTATTTAGCATTTGCCAAAAGAGCAAGATCTTCCAAAGGGTTTTCTCCTACTGTTGGGAGTCTTTCCATAATTGTTCCGATAGAACTTTCTAAAGCTTTAATATTTCCATGAAATTTATCATAGATCAACTCTACGAATTTTTGAAACTTTTCATTGTCTCCTCTGTATGGAATAGAAAGAAAATACTGCAGTAACAACTCAAAATCTTTCATCTGTATAGTTTTGTTAATCTGTTTAGCTCATTTATACCACAAAACTACTCAAACAGTCAACATCTTTGCTCAAATACTATATATACTTTATTTCATCAAGAATAAGGCTCTTTTCTCCATTTCTTATAGAAACCTTTGCTTTGTAGGCTATGCACTTGTCTGCTTCTAGTGTCTCACTGTGTTCTTTGAATAGTTTTGGGAATACTACAGCTTCTATTTGTCCTGTGAGGTCCGCAATTGTTATAAAAGCCATTCGCTGGTTTTTCTTTGTGATGATGATCTTAAACTGTTCTATTATTCCTGCGCTTAGAATTTCTTGTCCTTCGCGGCCTTTTACTCTTACTTGAGATAGGGCAGGTTTCCCCTCCAACTTTTCTCGGAATTTATCAAGAGGGTGTCCAGAAATATATACTCCAAGCAGTTCTTTCTCCCACAAAAGCTTCTCTTCCTTCAGGGCTTCTTCAGCTTCCTCCAGTTTCAGTATTGCCTTTGGTGCCATATCTCCTCCAAAAAGTGATCCTTGGTCCTTGTCTTGTTTTGTAAATGACTTATTGAAAGCAAGTAAGTTATCCATGTTTGCGATAAATTTTCCCCTCTCTCCAAAAGAGCTCATGGCTCCTACTTTGAGTAACGCTTCGAGGGCTCGCTTGTTCATGTTCTTGTGGGTGACTCTTTCTAAGAAGCTTTCCATTGATTTGTATTTACCATTCTTCTTTCTCTCTTCTACTATTGCATCTGAGATATCTGTTCCAAGGTTTTTTATTGTATAAAATCCAAAGCGAATATTATCGAGCTTAGTATGGCCCAGGCCATCTTCTCTGGCTTCGCCATTCACCTTATCATCATCACTATGAATAACGGTAAAGTTTCCAAGACACTCGTTTATATCTGGAGGCAGAACTTCAATACCCATTTTTTCTGCTTCACGGATAATTTCTGAGACACGATCAGTATCTCCAGACTCTGCTGTTAGAATGGCTGTGATATAAGGAACAGGGTAGTTTGCCTTCATGTAGGCGGTTTTGTACGCGAGGTTTCCATAACTAGCTGCGTGAGCTTTGTTGAATCCGTAGGCGGCAAATGGTTCAATAAGATCCCAAAGTTTCTGGGACTTGGCTTGGCTTAGTCCATGTTTAAGGAACCCAGCAAAAAGTTTGTCTTTTTGCTCGGCCATAATCGCAGGAACTTTCTTTCCCATAGCTTTTCGGAGTTTGTCTGCTTCGAGCCATGAGTATCCAGCGAGCTTGATAGAAATCATCATGACATCATCCTGATAGGTGATAACTCCGTATGACATATCTAGAATATCTTCTAGACGTGGATCGAGGTATTTTATTAGATGGGAATTGTACTTTCTCTTGATATAGTCAGGAATCATTTCCATGGGTCCTGGTCTGTATAGCGCCACCATGGCGTTGATGTCATCTATGACAGTTGGCTTTAGTTCTTTTAGATATCGGGTCATCCCAGCGGAAGAGAGCTGGAAAACTCCCATGGTTTCTCCACGGGCAAGCATTTCAAAAGTTTTCCTATCTGCCATATCAATCTTCTCAATATCTATAACTATTCCATGGTGTTTCTTTACAATACGCACCGCATCTCCGAGAATTGCGAGGTTTCTAATTCCTAGGAAGTCGAATTTAATAAGTCCGGCTTCTTCTACTGCGTGCATGTCGTACTGGGTGATAATTTTCCCCCCTTTGGGGTCGAATTGAACTGGAGTGTAGTCAGATACTTCTGTAGGTGAAATAACAACCCCAGCCGCATGTACAGAAATATGTCGCGCTCCTCCTTCGAGACGCTTTGCCATGTCTATTATTTCTTTGACTCCTTTGTCGCTATCATACATCTCTGTGATTTCTGGAACCATTTCCATGGCTCGCTCAATAGTCATGGGGAATCCCTGAGCTCCCATAGGAATGAGTTTTGATATTTTGTCTCCT
>JBLHJW010000009.1:0-28951 GCA_047619465.1 Minisyncoccia bacterium | reverse complement strand
TCTTAGGTCAAAATAATTCTCTCTGGTTTTGTTTAACTGCGTACACATTAGCTACATATATTGGGTACATGCACCTTGGGTGGATTCCAGCAATATTAGGCTTGGTATACTTGTCTATGGTTATCTATGCAATGAATAAACCCGATCAATCATTTTGGGTTTATAAAAAATTTCCAATTGTTAATACCGTATTCGGGATGATTATTTTTTTTCTATTAGTGTTTAAATTCTTATAGCGCAAAAGGATCAAATCATAAAATTAACTATCAACAATGGAGAACTTCACCTGCGAAACCTTAATGTGTTTACGTCTGAAATTGTTTCTCTTATTAATGATTTAGACATTTTTTTAAAACATTCTTCAAAAGACCTACGTTCTTTTAGCTTTAGTTATAATAGAAATCTTGGTGAAGCAGGTCTGATTAAGCTTCTTGAGGTACTTCCAAAATCCATAAGCATACTAGGATTAGTTGACTGCGGTTTAGGCAACAAGGATATGGAAAGTTTATTACAATGGGTGAAAATGAACCCCCAGATAAGTATGATATGTATCGAAAATAATGTTTTTTCCAATAAATCAAAAGAAGATCTAGTTGACCTATCTCAAATCATGTCTATTGCTTTGTCTATCTAATTTAAGGTAAAAAACTATCACATATGTGATAGTTTTTTAAATGTATGTGAGATGAGTATACTTGTAATTACAAGTCCTATAATTGCAGGGATTATAATTCCGTATCCAATATTCACTCCAGACCATAATGATAGAGATGCTATTGTCGGTAAGATCAACCATGCTGTATAAGTTCTGCTGCGTTGTCTAGGTTGCATGAGCTTGATAATACCGTAGGCTAGTGTCCCAGAAAATACCCAACCTAGAAAATTTGTCAGTGGTACACCATACCAAAGTCCTCCATTGGTGTATGACCATAATCCACGTGCCACCGCACCAGGATCCAATACAAGATCACAACAAACTAATAATAAAATATATCCCAGCCACTGTTTCCATGGTGTATTCGTGAATGTTTGTGAAAAAGCATATGCCCCAACAACCAATGGACTCCACGCAATGAATACCGTCCATGGTGTGGTACCAAATAATTGATAACCGAAACCAGAGGTATATTCAAAATATGAATACGGAAAACCAGTATACAGAGCTATAGTTTCAATCCCTAAGGCAAATAACCCCAAGGCAATCATAATGATGATTCCGACTCCTTTGTGTAGACGATACATTCCATACCAGACAGGTATAGAAATACAACACACAGCAATGATTGATCCAACTTCGTGGAACATCTCAGTAGGGATACGAGCCATAATTAACCCCACAAGGGTAAATAATACAATAGTAATATAAAGAAGAGTTTTAATAGTTAGCCGTTTAGATCGATCAATGGATTTGGATGCGTGATATTCTCAATACGTTTGTAAGCTAGTTCTGCTGAGATTAAACAAACAGGCATTCCAATTCCTGGGTTGGTTCCAGCACCTACGTATAATAGATTTTTTACCTTTTTAGATTTGTTTCCTGGTCGCAATAGTGTTTGCTTCAGAGTGTGCGCCATACCAAGAGCGGTCCCTTTGTATGCGTTATAGTCACGCCCAAAATCATCACCCCAGTATGAACGTTCATACACAATAGACTCTTCAAGATCCGGTAGATCAAGGTCTGATTTCATCATCGCAATAACCTTATCTCTATATGACTTTTTCATGGCATTGGTTATATCCATTCCTGCTGCAATAGGCACCAACACAAACAGAATATCTTTGCCTTCAGGGGCAATATTAGTATCGGTATGGGTTGGTTTACATACATAATATGACGGATCGTTTGGTAGAGCTGGTTTGTCAAATAAATCTTTAAAATTTGCTTTCCAATTTTGTGCAAATCGCAGGTTGTGATGAATAAGGTTTGGAACCAGACGATCTAGTCCAATATACATAATAAAGGCACTTGGCCCCATAACTGCCTTGTCCCAGTATTTCTCTGGGTAGGTTTGATGCTTCTTTTCAGTAATAAGTTTAGTCTCAGTGAAGTGTAGATCAGCATTAGAAATCACGTAGTCTGCATGAATTACATCTCCATTATCTAGGAGGACTCCTGTTGCGGTTTTGTTTTCAATAACAATCTCTGAAACACCTGCTTCTGTCATAATGGTGGTACCATGTGTGTCATTCATTTTTTTTAATGATTCGATGATGGTATAGATCCCTCCTTTTGGGTAATACACACCATAATGAAAATCAATAAAATTCATTATGTTATAAAGGGCTGGAGTCTTTTTGGGTTCTGAACCTAGAAAGACCAATGTATATTCTAATATCTTCTTTACGCGGTCATCAGAAAACCATTTATTAACATATCTTTCCATTGTTTGGAGCGGGTTCATGTGGCGACCTTCTTTTATTAATTCCCACTTAAAGAAATCAGCAATAGAGTTGTAGTTTCTATACATGAATGACTTTTTTGCCGTTGCGTATTGCTTACCAGAAATCTCTAAATATTTTTTTATTTTGGGTGTTACACCAGGTTCAAATTTTTCGAATGTTGGGAGGTCTTTTCCCAGGTCAGAGTAAATATCAACAACGGGATATTCTGTGTCGCCGGGGAAGAATACTTTGTATGACGGGCCTAGTTTGACCAATTTTAAATGGTCATTAATGTCTTCTTCCATTAATTCGTAGAAATGCTCGAAAATATCTGGCATCAAATACCAGGATGGCCCCATATCAAAAGTATACCCTTCAGCTGTAAAGATATTTGCACGTCCTCCAATATTTTTATTTTTTTCTAGAAGCGTTACATTGTATCCACGTTTTGATAGAAGAGCTGCTGCCCCTAATCCACCAATACCTCCACCAATAATAACTACTTTTTTTCCAGTATTTTTCATATTTTTTTATTATAACATGTGACCTTAATGTTTATATTATAGACCCAAAGCTTAGGAATCTCTTGCGGAGTGAACGATGGCTTTAATTCTGAATCAAAATTTTTATCTATTGAATCCGTAACTTCATAGGCATATCTTATTGGGGCTCATTACTTACAATCATGGTTTTATTTTTTATGAAGAGATTGGCATCTTATGAATATAATCAGAAGATGTTGCTAGGTCAACCATTATCTGTGCAACCTTTGCTCGAGGAGTACTAAATTCAACAGGTCCATGGTCACTAAGCGCGTAATCCCCACCAAAGTCTTTATTGGTTAATTTTAGAACCCTCAGAACAGTCCAATCCAGCTCTGACTTCTGAAGAGCCTCAACATGTTTCTGTCCGTCATTGATTCGTTCTGGGTCAACCATGGAAATAATCATATTAAGAAATCGATCGACAATAGATGGTGTGTCACCTTCCGTTCGAGCCCCTGTACCCGTGAGGCTAATTAATCTTTTAATATTATTTTTGGCCATCTTAGAAATAATATTCTGGATACCTTTTGTCTGCATTAATGGATCGGTGTCTTTGATATGACCCACAACACTGATAACAGAATCTACGTCACGGATTGCTTGATCAACCGCTAGGCCATCAAGAATATTCCCTTGAATTACTTCCACTGACTTATCAAAATGATCCGCTTTCGTTTTACCGTAGACGAAAGCAACAACACTGTGACCAGCTTTAGTAGCAATCTTTACGACCTGAACACCTGTTCGGCCATCAGCTCCGAAAATACAGATTTTACTCATAAGACCCTATTTTAACCTTAATATCATTCGTTTTTAGTAAGGGAAACTTTGTTGGCCTATCATACTGAAGCAACTGAGGCTCTGAAGAGACCTCAACATTATCGCGTTCCAGCAACATCATCAACTCTGTTGTTTTATGAATGCGCCGTTTTTTTGTCGCCAAGCCGTTAAATGAATACGTAGCAAATATTCCCGGTGGAACTTCTTTAAACACAACATTATTAGAATTTGGTATTGGCATGTTGTCAAGAGTAAACTCTGAGGGCATCATGAATGACATAGTCATCATGTCGCCTTTTTTTTCAGTAGTTACAGGTGCGGTCATGGCGATAATTTTACTCTTTTCCTCTGTTGAAACAGGAGTGGTCATTGCCATGTTTTTCTTTTCAGTATTTGCTCCAAAGATATACCCTCCAAGCTCACCAAATGCTTGTCCAGTTGATGATGATGAATCTCCAGGAACCGTTGTTTCGGCGATTATGTAGGAATCGTATTTACGGATTTCATACCCATTCCGTTCTTCAAGAACTATGTACTTAGGAGACTCAAGGTTTTGATCCATGAGTAAACTCCAAATGACCCAGACTAATAAAAATATAGCTATTACAATGAAAAATGTGTTCATAATGTAATTATAGCCTATGGCTAAATAAAAAACACTCTCATAAATTAGGCGAATAAGACCATTTTGTTCTTCGTGACAATCTCTGAAAGTTGCACATTTCTTCAGGCGACTATCGTCCGTAATAAAATTAGTGAAAAATATAAAAATGTCAAAAAAGGAGCACTCGAGATAGAGCACTTTGAAAGACAGTGTCTTGATCGATTGAAATAATAACAAACAATAGACATAAACCTACATTCAACTCTGAAGAGCTCTTCGAGGAAGAGACGGTTTATATAAATAAAAAACTCCTCGTCTTGTGTTGTTTTTTACCAATCAATCTCCTTCTTCCCTATTTTCTTTAAATACTTGTTTGCTTTGGAGAAGTGCTTGCACCCAAAAAATCCTGCATAAGCGGAAAAAGGAGACGGATGAGGTGACTCAAGCACCAAATGCTTGTTTGTGTCTATCAAACCCTTCTTACCTCTTGCAAACGCTCCCCAGAGCATGAATACAACACCTTCGCGTTCGTTTGAAATTGTTTTTATCACAGTGTCAGTAAACTCTTCCCACCCAAATCCTCTATGTGATGCTGGCTGAGATGCTACAACAGATAGAATCGCATTTAGTAAGAAAACACCCTGACTTCCCCACTCTTCCAAGTTTCCAGCAGTGGGGTCTTTTTCTATTCCTAAGTCACTTTCTATTTCTTTGTAAATATTTCTTAGAGATGGAGGGACTTTAACACCCTCTGACACAGAGAAGCACAGCCCATGAGCCTGCCCTTCTCCGTGATACGGATCCTGACCAAGTATAACCACCTTCACATCTTCAAAAGGAGTTAATTCAAAAGCCTTAAATAAGCTATTGTGTTTAGGGTAAATAGTTTTAGACCGACGCTCATTCTGAACAAACTTATCTAATTCTTTCCAGGTAGCACTCAGGAAAAAATCATTAAGTCTTCCCTTCCAGCTTTCTTCTATATGAGTGTCTTTCATGGTGTAAGTATAACAAAAGACACCTCTCGGTGTCTTTTGTTTATCTAATTAGTTACTGAGTCGGAGTGCCGGGATTCGAACCCGGAGTCACCCGTACCCAAAACGGGCATGTTAGCCGTTACACCACACTCCGACTCAAGAACCAATAAAATAAATGTACGCCTCTAAACTCAAATATCTTATCATATAGCCAAATAAAAACAATAAAAAATAGCTTGAACGTTCATCTCTAATTAATTAGCACTGTAATCGCCATAGAAACCATGGGGGTATTTTAAAATCTACCACAACTAGTGGATCGACTGAACAACACCTCAGATATCACCCTAATATTTTGTTTCATGAGCTATTGATCTCCAGCCGCATTTGAGGTTGGTTCAGAAGGAGAACCAATAATATTAAAAGGTTTCTTGTCTTTTTCAGCAGAATCGACCAATTTGGTCTTTCTCGTTTTTTTAGCTATTTTTATCTAAATTCCACACTAAAAATCAATCATTTCAATTTTTGCTGTTTTTTCCTGTTCATTAATAATTACAGAGAGCAGCACAACCTTTATTTCACATGAAACATCTTTATTCATAACATAGAGGTTTGATGTCCGAACGAACCTCTCGATCTTCTTTGGGTGCATGTTCTCAGCGGGATTATATGTTTCATATGAAACATCATGCTTCAGTATAGACGACTTAACCTCAAAAAAGTACAAAATGTCATCTTTTTTGGCAATTATGTCTATTTCCCCTTGCTTTAGCGTGTAGTTTCGCTCAACTATTGTAAAATCCATATTCAATAGGTATTTTATAGCTATATCTTCACCTAGCTGACCTATTTTTTGGGTTTTAGAAGTAAATACACGGATCATTATATAAGTTTCACATGAAACCCATCTATATGTTTCACGTGAAACATATAAAGAGGGTTCTGTCTATTAGTTTTGTTGATAAATAAGGGTTTTCTGCATTTAAAGACATTTACATTATACCAAAATGTGTCGTTTATCCACGTTACTAACAGACTTATCCACACTCTGGGTAAAACTGTCTTTTATAGTGTTTCATATGAAACACTAATCAAATGTTTGGTAGGGGCTCCTTTAAGCTCTGCATAAGTTCAGAATAGTGGCGCATATTCTTTGTTTATTCAGCTCTTATGGAGAGATTATTGGAGGGACTCGGCTACAATTCGTTATTTTGTATACAAAATAAACGCTCGCGACCCCAACTCGCCGACAAGCACTCGCTTTGCCTATCTTTTATACCGGCTCCGTCTTTCGCATCTCAACAGCGTGCGTGAATAAAGAAACACCATATATATACATGGTGTTTCTTTATTTATGTGCACCTGGAGGGACTCGAACCCCCAACGACGGTTCCGAAGACCGGTATGATATCCATTTCACTACAGGTGCGTAGTTGAAATCGTTTCATATGAAACATGAAGATTATATGATGTTTCCCCCAATAAAGCAATGTTCTTTTGAAGAAAGTGATATACTAAATGGGTTAATAATCAATCAAGCGGTTATTGTTCATATGGGAACATACCAAGGGTTCGACCCCCTGTATCTGCATAAAATCAATGCGAACAATGCATTTCAACATTCCAAACGAAGTAGTAAAAGTAACACAAACCTTAGAAAAGGGTGGTTTTGAGGCGTATTTAGTTGGAGGATGTGTTCGAGACCTACTTACAGAGAGAAAGCCAAAAGACTGGGATATAACAACAAACGCTAAACCTGATCAAATACAGGACTTGTTCGAGAAAACTGTATATGAAAACAACTTTGGAACAGTTGCTGTAGTAAATGAAGGATTGGAGCAAGATGATCCAGTAAGGATTATTGAAATAACACCCTATAGAACTGAGACTACGTATAGCAACAATAGACATCCTGACTCAGTAGACTTTAGTGACAAGCTTGAGGATGACCTAAAACGACGAGACTTCACTATGAATGCAATAGCCCTTGAAATTAAAGGCTCTTCTGTAAACGACATTGATGATGAGATGTATAAAAGACATGAAGTGTCTATAACGGACATTTATGGTGGTATAAAGGACATACAGGAGCAGCGTATCCGAGCGGTGGGGAACGCAGACGAAAGATTTAAGGAGGACGCCCTACGAATTATGAGAGCTATTCGATTCTCTTCACAGCTTGGTTTCATGACAGACCCAGGGGTTCTAGAGGCCATGGATAAAAATTCAGGACTCTTGGCAAATATATCAGAGGAGCGTATTCGAGATGAGCTTGTAAAGATAATAAACTCAGATAGCCCCATGATTGCCTTTATTACAATGCAGAAACTTGGGCTACTGGCATATGTTGTTCCTGAACTGGAAGAGATGGTGAAAGTTGAGCAAGGAGGAGAGCATATATATGATGTTTGGGAGCACTCTCTGCGGGCACTACAGAACGGCGCAGACAAGAATAACCCGTTTCACGTAAGAATTGCTGCATTGTTCCACGACATAGGGAAGCCGAGAACTAGAAAACCTGATCCAAAAGGGAATGGTTGGACTTTCTATGCTCATGAAGTTATAGGAGCTAGGATGACGAAGAAGATCATGGATAAACTGCACTTTTCACGTGAAACAACAAAAACGGTTGTTTCACTCGTGAGATGGCATATGTTCTTCTCAGATCCTGACCAGATAACACTATCAGCAGTAAGGAGGTTAATAAGAAATGTGGGTCCAGAACTTGTGTGGGACCTAATGGATGTCCGTCGCTGTGACCGAATAGGTATGGGCCGCCCAAAAGAGTCACCTTATAGACTACGTAAGTTTGAATCAATGATAGACGAAGTGAGTCGTGATCCAGTTTCTGTAAAGCAACTCAAGCTAAATGGAGATATCATGCTAGCTGAGCTTGGCATGAAACCAGGAAGGGAAATAGGTTGGATACTTCACGCTCTACTAGAAGAAGTGCTTGATGACCCACAAAAGAACGATTTAGAACATCAGAAAGAGAGAGCTCAAAAACTGCTGAAGCTTAAACCTGAAGAACTAAAGAAACTCGGGGAAGCAGGTAAGGACGCTACAGAAGAGGCAGAAGAGGCAGAGCTAAAGGAAATCCGAAAGAAACACAGGGTAGGTAAGTAAAGAAAGGAATTAAATAAATATTCTGAACTTATGCAGAGCTAAATAAAAAAACCCGTGCGAATGCACGGGTTTTTATTTGGGCTTATCTGCCGGTGGTCCCCTGCAGAATTCTGCAACATGTGTTGCGGCAAAGTTGCTGCAAATTTCCGGGGTGAAAGGCATCAGGGATGGAAATTCTTCATCGTCATAAAGTTCTAAATCTAACTCGCGATCTGCGGTTAGAACAATGTCCAAAGGTTGCAATTTTGGTTGCTCAATCATCATCTCTGAATAGAAGCAAGTCTCTTCAGGGTTTGATTCAAACACGACAATCTCACCAATTGGAATTATTATATTCCTACCATTTTCTGAATTCCAAGCTAGCAAAGCAGGGAAGATCAGTTTTACACTTCCCATACCATACACGGCTATATCCATTCGCTTGAGTTAATGTTTCAACACAGGTTACACTTCTTCTTCAATACTGTCAATAAATTAAAAAGCGCCTCTAAATATAGAGACGCTTACATGTTGATTAGCAGCATTTCTGCATCCACTCTGTAGTTACTTGCTTGACCTGTTTAAGGACGTTTATTTTTGTATTATCCGAAACAAAAGCAAAGCCCATCCATATAAACACAGTGATTATTATAAACAGAAGAGCTAGATTCTTCAATGTTGATGTCGGGGAAGAATTATCGGTTAGTTTATCATGGTCGTAGGGTTCTTTTTCAGAACCAAGATCTGTCCCATGTAAGTGGGGTGGCTTAACTGATTTCATGAGGTGTGTCTTTTCTTCAAATATACTTAAAAAGCAATGATTCTGCAAGGGTTCCCGCCTTAACTTATATTTATTACTCTATTTCCAAAACTATAGGACAGTGGTCTGAACCCATCTGCTCTGCAAGTATTCTTGAGCTTTTTACTTTTGATTTTAATTTTTCCGAAACAAAAAAATAATCTATGCGCCAACCTACATTCCTCTCACGGGACTTTGCAAAATTACTCCACCAAGTGTAGTGGCCATTACCTTTTGTGAACATTCTAAATGTGTCAACAAATCCAGAGCTAATTATACTGTCAGCACCTTCACGCTCCTCTGGAGTAAACCCGGCATTTTTCTTGTTGTCTTTTGGACGGGCTAAGTCATCCTCTGTGTGAGCAACATTTAAATCTCCACACATCACTGCCGGCTTCTTTTTTTCTAGAAACTTGCAGTGCTCAAGAAAAGCCGGATCCCAGTCTTTGTGACGAAATTCCAATCTCTCAAGGCCTCTTTTGGAGTTCGGGGTATATACATTTACTAGATAGAAGTCATTGTACTCTGCGGTTACCACGCGACCCTCTGTTGTTGTATCTCCAAAACCATCTCCTAGGTTGTATTTTTTATTTATCCTTTTACTAAAGCCAAAAGAAATCGATATCGGTTTTTCTTTAGAGAAAATTGCTGTACCACTGTATCCTTTTCTTTCTGCAGAATTCCAGTACTCCTCGTAGTCTGGCAAATCAACAGGGGACTGGTCAGGCTGAGCCTTTGTCTCCTGTAGACAAATAACATCCGGCTTAAACCTCTTCACGAAAGGCTCAAAAAGCCCTTTGTTGTACACCGCTCGTATTCCATTTACATTCCATGAGATTACCTTCATTCCGTAATCATATCACGATGATCATTATTTGACTTTTCCTATTTTAAATGCATAATTAGAAAAACTAAAGGACTTAAAAATGAAGTACATTTGGAATTTCATACTATTCTTTTACCTTATTATACTGGCCTCCTGCGGTAAGGACGCTCAAGATATAGAAAAAGACATAGCTGGAGAAAAAAGCCCAGCAATAAGAGTCGCTGTCATTCTAGATGGCGAAACAAACACCCAAAAGAGAGCTGTTAAGCTTGCGAATTTTTCTTCGGAGACGCGAAGTGATTCTACTTATCCAGATTCTGGAAGAATACTGAGATGGGAAGAGCTCCTGTTTGAGAGAGCGAACCTGAGGTCAGCAAGTGATTCTATCAAGAATTACTTACGTGAACCAAAAACTCACGAAATAAGCATTCTAACAACAGCAAGTTCTACACTTGGTGGAGAAATCTATAGACTTAGACGTTCCTTCCTCGATAGTGTTCACTGGCCAGATAGGCTTATCTTTGCAGAGGTTGATAAGGATCAACTGAGGCGAGACTCACTTGAAAGACATGAAGCACACATGCAGCAGATTGATTCAATTGTAAATGCTATTACTGACTCTACAACAAGTGACGATGTTGTAGCGATAATAAGAGACTCTCTTTTGAATCCGGTTTTGTACAATACATTGATAGCGGTAGGCTCAGATGAAGTAGAGCCAGAATTAGCAGAGTTACCACCCATTCAAGATGTTGAGGTGGAGAAAAAACAGATCCGATCTGTCGATAAATACTCAAGATTAGACACTGCGATACTGTTGGCTATGGACGTATCATTCGCATTACTACTGTTGGCTCTTGCGGCAATGGTTGTTGTATTTTTAGTTTCAAAAAGGAAATCACAACAAAAGAAGACAAAGACCCAGAAGAAAAACACCCCAGTAAAAAACCCTTCTTGGTTATCAAAAAGAAAGATTTCTTTTCTAGTGTGGTGGAATGGCTGGAATTTAAAGAGTTTGTTTTCTAGAAAAAGAACGCCATCTGGCAAACAGGCCGGCAAGGAAAAGAAACCGAACACGCTTTACTTGGCCATTATGGCTTTGTGGTATGGATTCACCTTTAAAGGTGCGCTTGCTTGGATAGCTTCGTCTGCTGGAAAATATCTTTTGTTTGGCTGGATAGATAATAATGTAGTCAGACTTTGGGTGAGGAGAGTTATTAAAACAACACTCGCCATATCTTTATTTGTTGGATTCTTTTGGTTTACAGAAACTGGAAGGCCGTATAAAGATTTCGTTGTAGAGAAAACCCAAATAAGTAAACTGGGTGAGTTTTATTCTAACAATGCATCTGTTTCAGCATGGTGTAACTCATGGTGTGTTCTATGTTTAGATGAAAAAGATTCCTGGTGGAAGTTTGAAAACCATAGGTCTTGGTTTAGATTATTTCTCTCGTCAAATAAAGATGATTCAGTGACCAAGACAGTTGAAAAACCATCAGGTGGGATAGCCGATTCATTGCGAAATGAACTAAAAACTTTAGAATCTCTGAAAAATATGGAAATTAAAGATCTTAAAAAAAGACTTACAGTTTCTGCTTCCTTGAACAGAAAATCTGTTAAGGATAACCTTAGAGAATCTACTAAACCAAAAGATAGCTCGACAGTAACTCCTATCCACCGAGATACTCCTCCACCCGACAAAGTAGACTGGAGTAAGCTCAAGGAAAAGAGCAAAAGTAGAAAGAAAGTTACAAAGAAGCGAAATCTGACTGATTCACCAGAAAAAGCTAGGAAAAAAATTCCTACAAAAAAGTATACTAGGTCATTGTCACCAAAAGAGGCAAGGTTAAAGCTTTGAAAAGGAAGTCAGTATTAAAAGGAGAGCAGGTTTGCTCTCCTTTTTTATTTACCTTGACTTTTGTTTATATTCATGTATAATATAACTAAACTAAAAGCACACGCTAAACATGAAAAATCAAAATAAAGGTATCTTTCTATCCATTTTAGGAACATGTCTAATTTTCTCATTTCTTGTATCTAGGTACGGAGATTCAAATCTGTCCAGTTGGGATAATTGTTGTAAGATTGCATCCTTTGATTTCACTGAAGTCGGTGAAACTGAAACGAAGGAAGATGATAAACCAAAAGCTGAGAAGACAGAAAAAGATAAAAAGGCTGACCCTGTTAAAAAGAAAAAGGGGAGGGTTAAAACAAATGCCGACTTGGTCTATGTTCCAGTTCATCGAACAGAAAAACCAAAGGACATGGTCACCTGGGCTGATAGAGTAATAGCCTTTGCAGGTAAAAAGAAGACAGAGAAGAACAAGGTGTCGAAGAAAAAGCGAGCCTTGGTTGATTCACCGGGTGAAGCTAGGAAGAAGATTGCTTCTAAAAAACTACGAACGGCCTTGTCACCGACAGAAGCCAGACTAAAGTTTTAATACTATTTTAAGTATTAAAAAGGAGAGCATTTTTGCTCTCCTTTTTTGTATGCTTATTTACTTGACTCGTATGAAAAGTCATGCATAATAAAATACAAATGAACCCAACAATCAAATATGAAAAACTTAAGAGGATTATTATTTTTGTTGCTTCTTCCTTTTTTGGGAATTGGTCAAATTAGACAAGCCAGCACAAACAGCAAAGCTGTTTTTGCTCTCCAAGGAAAAAAATCTCGACCTAGAGTTAATGTCGGAGAGAACGAAACTGCCTCAGAAAAATCGACAAAAGGCCATTTTTCAATCTATACAGCTAGAGGTCGTTCTTTTTTCCCAAAAACAGAAGCCGAACTTAATGAGCCAACGCTTATTAAATCGGCACCTGTGGCTTTAGTTAAGACTACTCATGGTATCGACAATGAATTAGAAATTGTAGCTTTGGAAATACAGAAAATCCAAGCTGAAATAACTAAGTCAACTGAAAAAATGGCAAGGATCGAGTCTCTTGTTTCAGAGATTGATAATCTCAGCAACAATAGATTAAAAGGGTTAAAAAATAAAGCCCTCCGAGAGTCTCAGGATGCACGAGTTTGGTCTATAGCCGATAGTCTTTTAACAAAAGATGATGGACAGATACCAAAGATGTTAATTGCTAGTCTAGATAACTATCTATCAAGCTATAGAGCAAGGAAAGATAAGAAGCTAACAGTTCCACAAAGAGAGATAAAAAATGTGGTTACATGTTACAGCGCTCAAATTAAAATTGACCCTGGAGGTCGCTTAAAAGGGGACTGGTGGAAAGCTAAACCTTACTCAAAAATAATCTTCAATCCAGAGCCAGAGCTTGGTATAAGAATTTCCTTTCGAAAAGAAAGAAATGGAATGCCCGGGGTTTTCCCACTCAAAACTCTAAGGAACAGCAAGGTCTCTTCTGGTTGCTTCTTTAGAAACGTTCAACATCCATGGTTTTCAGAAATCACAGGAAACATGGAAATAGGAGATAGTGAGGATACCGACGGCTACAGAAACAACATTAGACATCGAGGAATTGACATTGCTTTTGATCTGTTTAATATGGCTCCAGACATACAAGCCTTTAGAAGTGGTTATGTTGTTTATAGTTCGTACAATGCATCGTGGAATGAACAGGAGAAAATGAATATTGGATATGGCAATGTCATAGTAATCGAACATGGAAGAGATTCAGAGGGTAGGCCATTGCTAACTCTTTATGCCCATTTATCGAAGATGAAAGTTGAGGCAGGAGACTGGATAAACATTGGAGAGGTTATTGGAAAGGGAGGAAGAAGTGGAACAAAAAGATCTCATCTTCATTTTGAAATTCTTTATGGAGATATGTCACTAGACGCAGAAACCTTCTTCAACCTTAGAGAGTCTTCGGACGATAGATTTAGATACTACCATTCTGGTAAGGGACTATATGAAATGCCTGAAGAAGATTATTATATCTACCCTCAAGGAATCTGTACAAATGAACGCAAGTCCAGGGACTGGACATTTACTGTCGCCCCTGTTTCTGCTTGTAAAATAGACACCTCTATTGAAAGCCCTGATGATATTATTTTAAAACAAAGGTTTGTGGATGAAGGTGTATTAAATTCACAATAAAAAAGAGCCGCTATTAAGCGGCTCTTTTATTTAGAAAATTACTTCTTCTTTAGTAATGTAAAAATTAGATCAGTTTTGTCTCGAGCTATAAATATCTCCTCCTTTACCAGCTCATATTTTGGACCAAATATTTCTCTAATCTCTCCCGTTCTAAAGAAGTGGTACCTTGCTCCATATTTCTCAAAGTCTTGGGTGTCACTATTTTTTGGCTCAAAATCTAAATATCTATGAGTAGCTTTAGATAAAGCAATCGACATATAGAGACCTCCTCTCTTCAAAACTCTGTCGACTTCTTTTGTATACGTTCCCCAGTCTTCTACATGAACATGGTGAAGTAGTCCTGCATCTAGAACAATATTAACTGAGCCATCAGTTAAGGGCATATCAAAAACGTCCCCTTCTACAAAACCAACTCTTCCTGTAAGGCCTTTTGCTTTTACTTCTTCATTGTTTACTTTAACTATTTTTTTAATATAATCGAGCCCTATAACTTTGTATCCAATCTCCGTCAGCAGAAATGAAAGTAGTCCGCGCCCACATCCAATATCTAAAATAGTAGCCTCGTCTGGGAAATAGGTAATGTACTCCAATAGTTTTGTTTTGAAATCAATCTGCGTCCAGTTGTCTGTCCCTGTGTTATACGCAGTTTGAAAATATTCTTTTTGCTTTGAGTATTTTTCCATTGATATAATTCTAGCACGTGAATTACATCTATTTTTTCTTGTCGTGGAATTTTTTGTGGATCTCTTTTAGTTTGGCGTCGGTGACATGAGTATAGATCTGAGTTGTGGAGATGTCGGCGTGACCTAGCATGACTTGCACAGAACGAATATCGGCTCCGTTTGATAGAAGGTCAGTAGCGAAGCAGTGGCGGATAACATGGGGGGTAACCTTCTTTGTGATACCAGCAATGGTGGCGTACTTTTTTACAATTCGTCCAATGGTTCTTCGGTCGAGTCCTTTGTCAGCGTCTGTTTTATTTTTATTCTTTGAGATATTTACGAACAACGCGTCAGACATGTCTTTGCGAACAGAGAAGTATTTCTTCAATGAATTTTTTGCTTCAGAAGATAGGAACACCACTCGGACCTTTCCACCTTTTCCTCTAATGGAAAATTCGTCTCTAGATAAGTCTATGTCTCTAAGTAGTGAGCACAACTCAGACACACGAAGGCCTGTAGAGTAGAGCATCTCTAGAATCGCCTTGTCACGATATCTCATTTCTAGATTATCTTCCTTGTTTGGTGCATCCAAAAGCCTGCGGAGTTCTTTGTCTGATATAACATCTATCTGCCGCTGGGGAACCTTAGCAAGCTCAATCTGCTCCGCAGAAAGTGTTTTTATATCTCGACGAGTCATGTATTTCAAAAAAGACCGTAGAGCGATCAGGTGATAGTTCTGAGTACTCTTTGCCATTGTTTCACCTGTTCGTCTGTTATCTCCAGCTGGCTGACGATGCAACCAGAGGCGAAACTTCCTCACTACATCCACAGTTATATCTCCTGGCTTTTTAGCCCCAGTCTGTTTCAAGAAAACACTCAAGTAGTGGTTGTAGTTTCGGATAGTATTGTCGGCCCGTCCTCGCTCTATCTCAAGATATTCGAGGAATCTGTTTTTAAGCATGTTTAAATCTTTCATGGTTATATTGTCCCACAATATAAATATTGGAACAGGTCTGCGGTGGGGAATAAAGAGACTGACTTCGCCGAGAACGTATTTCTTGTGCTCGCTCTGCTCTCTAAGAAATAGTTCCGGCATAAATTCGACATTGTCGTTTACCGCATAAACTCTGTGTCTTATTCAACCTTATAAAAATATCCATCTCTATTCCCAACATACATAGAACCATTCCAAATTGCCGGGGTTGCTTCTATGCACCCTGAACCAACCATCATGTTCCAAATAAGTTTTGGTTCAGAAGGTTTAACCAGATCATACGCCTGGATTCCTCCAACTTCACAAGTTGCCACCACAAGTGTGTTGTCTACAACAGAAGGGGATGACCAGGCGTGACTGCCTATATTTTTTCTCCAGACGATCTCACCTTTGGTTTTGTCTACAACAAGAAGTTCCCCCAAGTGAGTTGCCACATATAAGTAATTTTTATAAATTGCAGGGGTGGCCCAGACACCAGACTTGTACTTTGCTGGATCACTTGGTAATTGAATACCCCAAACAAGAGGGTTCTTTTTCTTTGGGTTAAGTTTAAGAATTTGACCCAACTCTGCGCTTCGCTGATTGAATCGCTCCTCTTCTACTACAGCATAGATTGCTCCTGTGCCATCTGTAACCAGAGTTGCATCTATATCATCTCCAGCCCAGAAATCAAAAACTAAGGCTTCACCTCCATCCCTCATTTTTTCAATATCAAATCCCATGATTCTTCCTCCGCTATTTGCAACATATACCACACCTTCCACCACAAGAGGTGAGTTTTCTATAGATAGGTTTTCATCTGTTTTTGCGATTAGTTCATCATTGTAACCAGCATATTCAAATATGATTTCTGGCGATACAGTTACCAGGCCTTTATCATTAAGAGATCGGTTTAGCTCAATAGCATAGAACCAGCCATTTTCTCCACCCTCATACATAACACCATCTACTATCACAGGATTGCCATCCCAGTCATTGTTCCAAATACCCTCAGGCAATTCCTCAGAGTCTAGAGCCCAAAGCTCATAAACTTCTGGTCTGTCTAAAGCCAACACTCGAAGTTTATTGTCACGAGAACCACCGTAAAGAAGGGGGAAGCCATCAGTGTCGAGGGTAAATGACCCTTTTATAATATCTCCTGTTTGAAATTTAGTTCTTGTGGCGACACCAGTCTCAGCGTCCACAAAGTGAATCGCTCCATCGTATGCTCCGAAAATTACCTCAGTAATTCCGTCTGGTCTCTCCCATACAACAGGCTGACCTGTCCAGCCAGACCCACACCAGTAGTTCGTAATATCAAGAGAAGTTGAATACTTGCACATTGGCTCTTCTGGGTAACGCCAAATCGTTTTTGGATTACTTGAAATTGGACCTGTGCCGTAGAAGTTACGCTCCTTGTTACCACGAAACATTGTCAGGCCTATTGTCTCAAATGCATCCTCTTCTACTTCTATGACTTGAAGTCCCACCTCAGGGGCCACTTCTGTATTTTTTATAGCCGTTACAGCAGACGCAGTTACTCCAACAGCAGATCTAAACGATGCATCGACAATAGAGTTAATGACACCAGCCCCCTCGACAAAAAATAAGGATGTACCAAATCCAATAAATAAAGACAGAATTATGAGGAATGTTTTCTTAATCATGGGTAGCGGTTATTTTGTAATCCTAGTTTAACACAGTAAATACACTAAAAATTGACAGCTTGAGCAAGATGTATATACTGAAATAAAAGCACTTAAAAATACAATAATGAAAGAAGGAAACACAGGAAGTGTTTGTGGTGACGCAAAAAGGAAGGGATACTTACTTGCAACCACTATAGTTCTAGCGTATGTGCTATTAGTTATAGCGATTCACAACCAACCATGGAATAATTTTTTAGAATTTGTAAAATTATTCTTAAATAAAGAGGGGATACTTCTTACAGGAGCAGGAATATCGTACAAATTAAGTGCAAGTATTCTGTTTTTTCGAGCGAGAATACCCCTAAGCGTTAGTATTCTTGATGTTATTGAGGTTGTTCTTCTAATAACAAATATGACAATGATTGTGACGTTATTAATAATAAACCCTCACAGCTGGATAGACTACATCTCTGGAATAGCAATATTGTCAGTTCTAACTTTTGTGATGTTTTCATCTGCAAAAAAAGCGTAAAAAAGTAATTTAGCCCTAAAACTTTGTTTTAGGCTATTTTTATTGACTATTATGGAAATAAGCTTGACAAAGAACGCCAATTCTGATACTATACTGTTACCTTTTAGTATTTTATAAATAAAAGGCCTAGAGCCTTATACTGCAACGTTGATCGAACACTATTAAGTCCAATTTTATATGATGCTCGAATGTTGCAATAATTAAAAAATACGAGGCAAAACCCTTGCACTATATAGGTTTTTGTAGTAGTATTGTCCCACGATGTTAAAAACAGATAAAAAACAAAAAGTAATAAAGAAAGCCCAAGTTACAAAAGATGACACTGGTTCTTCGCCCGTTCAAATAGCAATTCTAACCGAGCAGATCAAAGAACTGACTGGACACCTTAAGAAGCACAAAAAGGATATTCACTCACGAAGGGGGCTGATCAGGATGGTTGCAAATCGAAGAAAGCACCTAAAATATCTTGAAAAAAATAACGTTAAAGCTTACGAAAAAATCGTTACAGACCTTAAACTTAAAAAGTAAACATCAATAGGCGCTTTAAAAAGCGTTTTTTGATTGCTATACTATAATCAGCTCTTTCCCTTGGGAAAAGTTAAGGCATTTTTATACATAAGACTTATTATGATAATCGAGATGTCAGTGGAAATTTTATTTTCATAATTCTCGAAAAATTACAATATAAGGTTTAGGACCTTTTATTATATGAGTCTAAATATTACAAAGAAAGGTATTTATAAATAAGAACTGACCACAGGGTCAGAAATAACATAAGAGCATTCGGCAAGAATCTCATCTCATGTAATTTGTCTACCTAGGGTAACTTCTCGAAACAGAGTTGATTCACTTGGGTTAGGCAATGTGTGGGTTGGGACTCCCAATCGCTCTTCACAAAAAAATTATGGCTATTACAAAGCACGCAGAACAGAGAGTGGCTGTTTTCATAGATACACAAAATCTATACCACTCAGCAAAAGCACTTTATAAGAAAAAGGTAAACTTTGGAAATATTCTAAAGGATGCAGTAGGAGATCGAAAACTTGTTCGAGCTCTCGCCTATGTTATCGCCAGCGAGTCAGGAGACGAAGATGCATTCTTCGAAGCTCTTGGGAAAGTTGGAATTGAAACAAAGGTAAAGGACCTACAAATATTCTCCAGTGGAGCTATGAAGGCTGACTGGGATGTTGGTCTCGCAGTGGACGCGATTACTATCGCTCCAAAAGTTGACGCAGTTATTATTGTCTCTGGTGACGGAGATTATATTCCACTTGTTCACTACTTGCAGATCCACTCTGGTATTCAGGTTGAAGTTGTAAACTTCGCAAAATCTACAAGTGCCTGGCTTCGAGAAGAGGTTGATGACTTCTTTGATCTTTCAGAAGATCCAAAGAGATATCTACTTCCAGGAAGACGGCCAGCAAGAAAAAAAGCTTAAAGATGTATTAGAAAACGCGAACCCAAAGGGTTCGCGTTTTTTTACTTTTTTATGTTGTGTACAAGACCTCTTCCTTAAAGGTCTTAGTGTTCACTTGGAATATTAATCCAAGGCTACCCGCTCTCTTTAGAGACCTTATGTGTTTATTTAAGCACGCACTGTTGTCTTGTTCTGGATTAAGGATATCAATAACAGTGGAAAGAGTGCTTTTGTTTCCATCCTGACCACCCTTTAGCAATAGAGGGTCGTCAGTTAACATAACCACAGTCTTTAAACTACACTTGCCTAATGCACCTAACAGCAAACCCACAATATTTTGATAGTGACCAGTCACCAGTCTTTGGTTCGAAATGTTGAAGGCACTTGAGAGGAAACTTTCTTCTTTGTGATTAGAGAATTTGTCAAAATACACTTCTTCAGGAAGATTCGAAATGTAGTTCTTCGGAGTTAACAATAGACACTCTTCTTTGTATGGGGTCATCTTGTCGATCTTTTCCATGAACTCTCTCTTACTCCCAATATCGTCAGATAATAGTCCAAAAATTATCTGAGTTACAAATAAGTCTTTCGTCTCGTTCACGCGCATGTTTAGTTCGGTTTTTGGTTTGTTAATATGTTTAATGTGACATTAGCACAACAAACACAATTGTCAATAGTTGCTGTATTGCACTGATTTTATGAAGTGGATTACACTAATATTTAGAAATACATCAAACTCATATTTTTATGGTCCGAACATGCTCCGGTAGATTTTTAAAATAGGGTTTTTAAAATTAGCACTATGTAGTTTATATTTACCAGCGCCTAAATGGGAAATTAAGAATATACCTAACCTTCCCAAGATGGGTCTACCCTGTGTGTGTCACTAATTGTTTCATGCAGAGTTACGGAAGATTAGATATAACTTGCAACTAGCAGGGAAGGTGAAACCACGGAAGACCTTCAAAAAGAATCCTGTTCTGAAATTGCAATCTCTAAAGCTGGAAAATTAAGTTTTTCCAGCAATTATAAATATTAGGACCGTGTGAAACACAAGAAAAATTAAAACAATTTTAAATACCCTTTAGTTTGGTTTTTTTGATACAATAGATCCAATGGCTGATAAAAAAAATAACATATACATCGAAGACGAAAAGGAGTTCTCTGGAGGTGTGGAGTTTCACAAGGAAGACCCTGTTAACACGTCTAAGTCTGAGAAGGTTAATACACCTATAAAACCAACGGAGACAGTTGGAGGTGTTGAATTTTCAAAGGACAAAAAGAAGGAAGAACTGGAAAAAGTAACTGAGAACAATATTCCAGATGACGCTATTCACACAATGGCAGAAGATTTAGGTAAGCAAGCAAACTACAATCAAGGAGCGGCACTGCAAGCGGTTCTTAAACAGGAAAGAGCAAGAAGTGAAAACAAAAAGAAGCGAGATTCAAATGTACTTATCAGTATTATTAGTCTTGTTATGTTTGTTGCTGCTATAGGCATATTTTTCTACACAACAAGACCAGATGAAACACCTTCAACCTCATCTACGGTTGTTAAGCAGTCTCTTCTGTTTGCGGAGAACCACACAAGAATAGATACAACAAATGTTCTACCTTTAACTCTTGCATCAAACATTACAAATAAAATATCTTCTGGAGAGTCGATGCCTGGAGAAGTAACTAATGTGTACTTTACAAAAATCTTTCCTGTTGGAGGGTCTCAGGTTCTAAGCACTAGAGAGTTTCTTTCATCTATTCAAAGCAGCATACCTGGATCACTTTTACCTCTGTTGGGTAAAAACTTTATGCTTGGAGTCTACACAGGAAATACACGAAAGCCATTTTTGGTACTCGAAGCTCCATCCAGAAATACGTTGACACATGTTAGAGACTGGGAAAAAACAATGCTGCAAGACCTTGCTCGAATTTTCAATATGAATATCACGAATCCAGAACTTTACGGCAGAGGATTTTCGGACCATCAAGTGAAAAATAAGAACTTACGGGTTCTATTTGATGACCGTGATGATTTTGTTCTTGCTTATTCATATATAGATGAGGAGCTCCTTATCGTTGTGACAGAGCAAAGCACTTTTGAGGAACTTCTACAAAGACTTGCCACACAGTTTTAATTAACTATAATAACTACTATGAACAACGAAAAACTAGAATACTATAAAGGACTACTAACAAAAGAAAATGATCAAATGAAAGAAGAGCTATCTAAGCTGGGAATAAAAAACCCTGAAGATGGTGACTGGGGAGCGATACTAGGATCGATGAATGCCGGAGACAAAGCCGATGTAAACACCCAAGCAGACAGAGATGAAGATTTTCTAGAAACAGCAAACGTTCTAGGGGAAATAGAGGTTCGTTATAAAAATATAACCGACGCCTTATATAAAATAAATCACGATCCAGAAAAATATGGAATCTGTGAAAAATCAGGACAGCCAATAGAGGATGACAGACTTGAAGCGAATCCATCCGCAAGAACATGTAAAGCAAGTATGAATTAACTAATAAAAACACTTAGCAACCCTAAGTGTTTTTATTTTTAGAAATCTTGCATGCTACAATATTTCTATGTCATTCTCTCGTGTCTACTCAGCACAACCACACATGCTCAAGGGTGTTGTGGTAACAATCGAAACAGACCTGTCTCGAGGTTTGCATAACTTTTCTATTGTTGGTCTCGGAGACAAAGCCGTAGATGAAGCCAAAGACAGAGTAAGCTCTGCAATAAAAAACTCAGGTTTCAAATCTCCAAAATCTGAAAATCAAAAAATCGTTGTTTCTCTTTCGCCGGCTGATATGAAAAAAGAAGGTTCGTATTTCGATATGGGTATAGCTCTAGGCTATCTATTGGCAAATGAAGATCTACTTTTTGAATCAGAGGGTAAATTATTTGTTGGAGAGCTAGCACTCGACGGAACAGTACGATCCCTTCGCGGGATCCTACCCCTAGTAGAGACAGCCAAAAAGTCTGGCTTTACAGAGGTGTTTGTACCAAAAGAAAATGAGAAAGAGGCGGCTCTTGTAGAGGGAATTTCTGTATATGGAATAAGTTCACTAAATGAGTTAATTAGACATTTAAAAGATCTCAAGGAAGAACCTTTCAGTCTAGAAATAACTCCTCAAACAGAGATAAGCTTTGAAGCACCGGAACACAGTCTAGACTTTTGTGATGTAAAAGGTCAGGCCATGGCAAAGAGGGGTCTCGAGATTGCCGCTGCTGGTGGACACAACATATCTATGTACGGACCACCAGGAACAGGAAAGACAATGCTCGCCAAACTATTTACAACAATACTCCCAGACCTTTCAAAAGAGGAAGTCTTGGAAATCACAGGTATCCACTCAATAGCTGGGACAGCCGATGGAAAACTAGTGACAAAACCACCATTTAGATCTCCTCACCACACAAGCTCTTATGTCTCACTCATAGGAGGAGGCTCTACTCCAAAACCAGGAGAAGTAACACTTGCCCACAGAGGCGTTTTATTTCTTGATGAATTTCCTGAATTTGAGAAGAGGGTTCTGGAGAGTTTGCGCCAACCACTTGAAGACCTCACAGTGACCGTTTCTAGGGCAAAGGGAACTGCAACTTTTCCAACAAACTTTATATTAATCTCAGCAATGAACCCACCAGAAAAAGACGCAACCTTTGTAGAAAAACTAAGACAAAAGAAAAAAATATCTGGACCTATAATGGACCGAATAGATATGTGGGTTGAAGTGTCTGAGATCGACTACGAGAAACTTGGATCAGGAGAGAAGGAAGGAGAAAGCAGTTTAGACATAAAATCCCGAGTCCAAATAGCAAGAAATATTCAACAAAAAAGGTTTAGGAATGGAGGCAGACAGACAAACAATGAGATGAACGTCCGCGAACTTCATAGGTATGCTAATCTAAAAGAGGAAACCAAGCAAATTCTAAATCAGTCAGCAGAAAAGCTAGGCTTGTCTGCGAGAGCATATCATCGAGTAATTAAACTTGCCAGAACAATAGCTGACCTAGACCAAAAAGAAGAAGTAGAAACAGGACACGTCCTAGAGGCTCTCCAGTACCGACCAAAAAATCTTTTTGAGTAAATACTGATGATATATTGCAAACTATTAAAAAACCAATCACAATTGATTGGTTTTTTAATAGTTCAAGTATGTTTGATAGAAGATATTACTTTCTAGTTGATCACCGCTTGAGTTTCTTATTTCAAAGTGAAGATGAGGCCCTGTTGCTCGCCCTGTAGAACCTAGCTTTGCAATTACCTGCCCCTGAACAACCTTCTGACCCTTCTTTACTGAGTTGCTTGTGTTGTGACCATATCTGGTGAACGTTCCATCATCGTGTTTAATCTCAACCAGGTTTCCATATCCGAAGTACCACTGACTCATAGTAACGAATCCTGATTTAGCAGCTACAATAGCTGTGCCTCTAGCTGCTCCAATATCAACACCACCGTGGTTGTTTCCTGCATAGTATCCGCTTCTTTTAGCAAAGCTTGTACTTCCGTACCCTTGAGTTACCACTCCTCCATTTACTGGCCACATCCATTCACCAAGAGAGCTTGCTGGAATTTGAGAAGGGACAGTTGCTAGAACTCTAACCTGTGAAGGGGTTGTACTGGAAGTAGGTGAAACAGAGCCTTTACCTCCTGGGACAAATATTTCTTGTCCTATTTTTAGACTAGAAACATCTATAATACCGTTATATGTTTTTACTGAACTCGTATTTGATTTATATTTCTCAGAAATAGCACCGAGCGTGTCTCCGCTTTTAACCTTGTGATAGACACCGTCTGCAGGCGGAATCTTTAGATCTTGTCCGGCTCGGATGTATTCTTTTGCTCCGAGACCATTTCTCCATCGAATAGTCTCTGTCTTAAGGCTGAATAATTCAGATATGTGAGAAAGTGTGTCTCCTGGTCGAACTATATATATACTCTCTTCCTTTCCTGTTGCAGATACATACTCTCCAGGAAGAAGGCTCAAGATTCCAGTTTCTGAAATAATAGCCACACCAGAATCATCAATATAAATTTCTGGACCACCTTTATCAGCGTCTGGATCAGGTGATATCGAAGCCATAAGAAGGGGGACAGTTTGTGAGTTGTGGTATATAACCTCTTCTGCTTGATCATTTGTAATAAACAGATCTTGAACAAAAGAAAATACACCAGCATAGCTCATGGCGGGTATGGATAAAGCAACAAAAAAGGCTAAGATTGCTTGTAAAACCTGAGTATTAAAACCTCGATATGTTTTCTGAATTCGTCCTTGGAGTGGACTTCCAGGTTCAGAATCTTGTGGTTGTGTTGTTATAAGCCTAGTTTATTTGGGTTTTTCAGTAAATTATCAGTCAAAACCACAGAATATCGCTGTTTTCCGTTCATACACTATATATGACAAAACCCGTAGATACTCTTTTGCAAACTTGGAGCAAAGCTCCAGTCGTATCTAATATGTTATACGAGCCAAGATAGAAGTCAATAGGTTTGGGGATAAGAAAAGATTGCTTTTTTCGCATCTTTTAGAGTGGAATCTCATGCTATTATTATCCTCATGCAACACTTAGATAAACTAAATGATAAACAAATGAAAGCAGTTCTACACAAGGACGGCCCACTTTTAATTCTTGCGGGGGCAGGAGCCGGTAAGACCAAAACTCTAACCCACAGGATAGCCAACCTAGTACATGAGGGAGTACTTCCTCACCAAATACTTGCTGTAACCTTCACAAACAAAGCCGCCAAAGAGATGAGGGACAGGGTTTCTGATTTGCTGGAGCATGACAGCCTCGTAGGAAGAGGTCTTCCTTTCGTTTCTACATTTCACTCACTTGGGGTAAATATAATAAAAGAAAATCCTTCTGTTTTTAATACAAAAAAACATTTTTCCATACTTGATCAAAAGGATGCACTCAAGCTGGTAAAAGCTTCTCTTGTAGAGCTTGGTTTTGATCCAAAAGAGTTTGAGCCGAAAAAAGCTATGGGTATTATCTCTAAACAAAAAAGCCTAGGTAAAACTGTTTTAGATTTAAAAGGAAATACTCAGTCAGCTGTTGAGGATATGATAGTAGAGGTTTGGACAAAATATGAAGCAAAGAAAAAGAAGGAGGATGCTTTTGATTTTGATGACTTGCTACTACTTCCAATGAAAGCGCTAGAAGACAACAAGACATTGAGAGACTACTATCAGGACAAGTGGAAATACATACATATTGATGAGTATCAGGACACAAACGAAGTTCAATATAGAATAGTTCTAACACTAACTGGGTCAGACAAAAACCTATGTGTGGTTGGAGACGGAGATCAAAACATCTATAGCTGGAGAGGGGCAAACCTTCGAAACATTTTAAATTTTGAACACGACTTTCCTGGGGCTAGCACCATTGTCTTAGAGCAGAATTATAGATCAACGAAAACAATACTTTCTGCTGCAAACACAATAATAGACAAGAACACAAAAAGAAAAAAGAAAACTTTGTTTACTGAAAATACTCAAGGAGATAAGATACACCACTACACAGCACGAAATGAGTGGGACGAAGCTAGCTTTGTGTCTAAAACAATTCAGAAACAAATTGAACAGGGAACAAACCCTAAAGACTTCGCTATACTCTACCGGGCCAATTTCCAGTCTCGAGTGCTCGAGGAAGCTATGCTTGGCTCTAACATTCCCTATACAGTTCTAGGTGTGAAGTTCTTTGACAGAAAAGAAGTTAAGGATGTTTTGTCATACATTAAAGCTGCCTTAAACCCAGATAGCCTTTCTGATATATCAAGAATTATAAACTTTCCAAAAAGAGGACTAGGCAAGGTAACTATTGCCAAGCTTTTCGCAGGAGAGGGGAATAGCCTCCCAGAAAAAACTCAAGTCAAAATAAGAAGTTTCTACAATGCACTAGAAAGTATAAAAGAAGCTGTTGAAGAAAAACTGCCAAGCGAAGCAATACTTTTTGCAATACAAAAAAGCGGAATAGAAGAATCCTACAAGCTGGGAGGAACAGAGGATGATTTCGAGAGGTTAGAGAACATAAAGGAAATGCTTACTTTCGCCAAGAAGTATGACGAAGTTGAAGATGGTATGAGTTTACTCTTAGAAGATGCTGCTCTTGCTAGTGACCAAGACACCCTAACCCTAGAAGAAAAGCAGTCTAAAAACGCAGTGAAGATGATGACTGTTCACGCTTCAAAAGGTCTTGAGTTCCCCAACGTATTCATTGTTGGACTTGAACAGGATCTTTTCCCACACAAAAGGGACCACAATCAAACTCTTGAGGAGGCAGAAGAGGAGCGTCGTCTGTTCTATGTTGCTCTAACACGAGGAGAAAAGAAAATATATCTAACTGGAGCTACAATGCGAACAATCTTTGGGGAGACAAAGCTCCAGTATCCATCTGAATTTATTGCTGATATCCCAGAAGAGCTTCTTGACATAACGGAATACGAGGAAAAACACGAAAGAAGCTCTAGCTACAAAAAAGGCAGCAATGATGACTCTTTCTTTGACTCGGTTGTATATGTAGACTAAAAACTGTACTCTACCTATATATGAGGGCAAAAAAATCACTAGGACAAAACTTTTTAAAATCAGGCCAGGCCCTGAAGGCTATTGTTGATGCTGGACACATAAAGAGTGACGATTTGGTTCTTGAGGTTGGTCCAGGGAAAGGGGCTCTAACATCTAAACTCCTTGAGGTTTCTGGTGAAGTTCTGGCGGTAGAGACAGATGAAGATCTAATCCCAATTCTTGAAGAGAAATTCTCTAACATCAAGAATTTCAAGCTATTACACCAAGACATTCTTGATTTTGATGAATCAACGCTTGGCAAGTACAAACTAATCGCAAATATCCCATACTACATAACAGGAGAGATACTTAGAAAATTCCTTGGAAGTAGCAATCAGCCCGAGACAATTGTCCTTCTGCTTCAAAAAGAGGTTGTAGATAGAATTATGGCTCGAGATGGCAAAGAGTCTATTCTGTCTATCAGCATCAAAGCTTACGGAACACCAAAATATATCAAGAAGGTTCCAGCTAAAGCCTTTAGCCCAGCGCCCAAGATAGACTCTGCAATACTCTCTATATCAAAAATATCTAAAGACACCTTTGTAGAGGTTTCTGAAGAGCAGTTTTTCAAGGTGGTTAAAACTGGATTTGCTCACAAAAGAAAGCAGCTTATAAACAACCTGGAAACCCTCTCCAGCAAGGAAGACCTTCTAAAGGTCCTAAAAAAGCTAAAAATTGAACCTTTGGTTAGAGCTGAGAAGCTGTCTGTAGATCAGTGGGTAAGTCTAGCCAAGCACCTAGACAACAATTAAAAACAAAAAACTCCCGAAGGCTCCGCCTTCGGGTGTTTTTTAAAATGTTAATTTCCACAACAAAACTAAAACTTTTTCCTGCTATACTATTTACATGATAAAAACAGCAAAAAAAATAGCCAGAACAAAAGGAATAAAACACGTTATATTACTGGTTTCACTTTTAACATCTATTGGAATGATGCTTTTCAGTCAATCTGCGTATGCTTTTGGAGAAACTTCTTTTGGAGGTAACCTAATGTTCCAATACACTTATCCATTTGGGTGTAATGCGCAATATTCTCCATTCTATGTAGATGCTGGCCCAAACACATACGAGCCAAAGGGTTTTGGTGAAATAAGCGCCTCTTCAGACCACGTAACAGGTAACACAACAAATGGAGTTGAAATTCTTGGACTTGTAGAAACACAGAAAACCTCTGAAAGCTGTTACATGTGGGTCCTGTATAAACAAGTTGAAATAACAACCTCTGTTTTCAGTTATTTTGGAACAAGCGAACTACCTTCATTTTAACCTCTAATTAAACGTACTGAATTTAATCTTTTTTTATGAGCATTCAGCAATACCTTCCAAGTAAAAAATTTCAAATACTAATTGCAGCTTTAGTTTTGGCAGTCATTGCTGTTTTTGTCTTTTCGAAAATTAATAAATCATCTGGTGAATATGAGAGTTTGGAAAAAACCACTAAGGTTTCAACATTTCCAATAGGAGAAGTTGTTTATAGTGACGCCGACGGTGATGGTGTTCTAGACTGGGAAGAGTCTCTGTGGGGTACAGACCCCTTCAACCCGGACACTGACGGAGATGGAATAGGAGACAAAGAAGAGATAGAAAAAAAGAAACCTGTGGATTTTCAAATAGGTCAAGAAAGTGAAAACCTGACAGAAACAGGTATTTTTGCTAGAGAGTTTTTCAGTAGTGTCTTTTCACTTAATCAAACGGGAGATCTAACAGAGCAAAATCTAACGAGTATCGCTGAGTCACTTGGAAGATCCATAGAAAACGCACTTTACAATGTATACACCATGGAAGATATCGCCATAGCACCAAATTCGGAAAGTGCTTTTGTTGATTACTTCACCTATACGGATAGAATATTTATTAGCTAC
Organism: Minisyncoccia bacterium; assembly: GCA_047619465.1. GTDB lineage: Bacteria > Patescibacteriota > Minisyncoccia > Phycocordibacterales > CSBR16-119 > CAYHDV01. The sequence continues at coordinate 193 of JBLHJW010000009.1, read as the reverse complement.
CAAGATAGCCAAATAGACCAGGAACTTTTCATTTTTCCAGAATATTTACAAGAACCTGTATCAAATCAAACAAAACTAGAATCAATAGCATCTTCATATAAAAATATGGCTAGAGAATTAAGTCTATCACCTGTGCCAGAAGACATCTCTATTGATCATCTTTTACTAATAAATAGTTATGACAAAGTAGGTC